>RKSL01000255.1 GCA_008633435.1 Candidatus Desulfobulbus rimicarensis
AACCTATCAAACTAATGAAGTGTTTTTAGCCTCTGTCTTTCTCTGAAAACTTTGAGTCTTTTAAAATGCCCTTTAGAGATTGAACGGTTGGAGTAATTGAACTGCTATCATTTAATTTTTCATTTTTGATAATTACAAAGAAATCGGAGACTATTTTCGAGACAGATTTTCCTGTTCGAGCAGAATATTCTTTGGCTGATTCTATTAAATGATCGTCTAGTCTTAATGTTAGTTTTGTGTTCATGGCTCAACTCCATTTTCAGGTGACGTGTTATTTTTATAATAATATACGTCAGGAGATGGAGGTTGTCAATTTTAGAATGATAATGCTTTATTTGAACTGGTTAACTTTGCATTATTGTTGGTATTGTTTTTAAGGGCTAACAGTAGGCTCCCTGCAGAACAGAGGTAATCGTTCTGCAGGGAGGTTGGGGGGTTAAGGTTTACCGTGATCGGGTAACAACAGTATTACAGGTTTCCCTGTGTAATTGCCGGCAGGAACATGGGCCAGGGGAAGCCGCCCGTAAAGGTAGCTGTGATTTCCCGGGCCTGGTCCATGGTTACGGTACAGGTGTCGGTGCCTGTGCAGGTACCGGAAAGATCTCCAGACCAGCCCAGGAACGTGCTCTTGTCGTCAGCAACTGCTGTCAGGGTGACTTCTGTATTCCAGTCAAAGTCCGCACTGCAGTCTGTGGTGCAGTCGATCCCTGTCGGTGTGCTGGTTATGATCCCGCTGCCCTTGCCGTCAAAGACAAGATTTAAGGTATGCGTGTCAATGGCAAAGTTGGCGGTCACGGTAATGTCTGTCATCACGTTGCTGTCTGTGCGCGGATTGGCGGTTGCGCCGTCACTCCATTCGACAAAATGATAATTTGTGTCCGGTATGGCTTCAACCATAGAACCGTCACTGCCATGATCGATTGTTTGCGGTGTTGTGCCGGAGACAGAACCGTGGGCTCCAGCTGTGTAGGTCAGCGTATACCCGCCTGTTGCAAAGCTGGCGAACACGTGGATATTTGCCGTGACGTTGGTGTCCGTGCGAGGATTGGCAGTTGAACCGTCGCTCCATGCAACAAAATGGTAGCCGGTATTCGGAACAGCTGTTACCGGGGTTCCATTTGAACCGTAATCAACTTCCTGAAACCAGTCGCCGCTAATTGTGCCGGGAATGTCAGGTGGAACAGAATATTCCAGTTCAAAGGTATCAATGGCAAAGTTTACGATGACCGTACAGTCGGCGGTCACAGCGTTAGTGGTAAAGGTTGAGCCGGTCAGCGTTCCGCCGCATGTGCCGGTTACTGCGTCCACATGGTAATGGGTATCCGGGGTCAATGTGAAAGTCGGCTGAGCCCCGTGGTTCACGGCTTGATCACCCGCCGGACTGATGGTGCCGTTACCGCCAGAAACCGAAGAGTTGACAGTATAGGTGTTGATGGCAAAGGTAGCGACAACCGTACAGTTTGCGGTCATCGGACTGGTTGTTACCGTATAGCTGGTGACGCTGTTATCGGTATTGGTATAGTTGATACCGCAATTGCTGATTGAGACCACATGGTAATGTGCATCGGCATTGAAGGTAAAGCTTACAGTGTCCCCGGCATAGACGATCTGCGGAGAAGGCGTACTGTTGTCCAGAGAACCTTTTTCGCCGACATTGGCGTCTATGGAGTAGACAATGTCCTCGAAGCAGCCCATGTTGGCGGTTGGTGTACCGTTAGCATCGTTGTCCTGGGGCCGCGAATTGCCTTCCAGATCGGAACCCGGCATGTCCTGGGCAGTGTTACTGCCTGTGTCTATACAGGGGGAACCACTGATCAGTTTATACAAAGAGTCTACATTATCTGAAAGGGCCGGGTCAGCAGTTGTGTTGGCCTCTTCAGTCGGCGTAACCGTGCCGGGATCAGTACTTTCCAGGTATCCGCTATAGTCGCAATATCCGATATAGAGCGTTGAACCATCTGTCAGACCGCCGGTTTCAGAAATAACGCGGTTGTGAATATCCTCACCAAGGTGGGTGGACACTGTATTGTTGTAGATGATGTTGTTATACAACTCGACCGTCGTCGCACCCCAGGCTGCACTGTCGGTTCCCAGGGAAATACCGCCGCCGCTGGCAGTCCCGCCATTGCTGAACACTTCATTATCAACAATGGTATTATTGGTCAAGAGTACTTCACCGGCCATTAGGTCGAAATCAAAGCCCCCACCGTCCGGTGTTGTGTAGGTCGAAGTATCTCCAACACTGTTAGCGTACACCAGGTTATTGGTGACAATGGTTTCACCGCTAACGATGAAGCTGCATCCGCCGCCGTTGCCGTCGGTTTCACCTGCCTGCAGAACGGTGTTGTTTTTGACAATGTTGTCAGAAAAATAGATGCTGCCGCCCGTGGGCGTTGCAAAATCAGTGACTGCCATGGCACAACCGCCGCCGGTTTCTGTGGCAAGGTTGTCTGTGATGATAGTCCTGGTGATGTCAATGCTCCCGGGGGAGTTGGTCAGGGCCATAATACCCCCGCCTATACCGCCGAAGGCTGCCGTTGCAGAGCCGTGCTGTACTGTGATGCCTTCCACAAACAGACTGCCGTTCACTGCGGTTGTGCCAGCAGCAATGCCGGGGTTGAGCTGTAGTACCGGGCCAGAATTTCCCCCGTCCAGGATGGTATTGGTCGGATCAACAGTACGGGTGGAGAAATCGGCAGACCAGCCGCCCAGAATAGTCAGATCACCGTTGTTGCCGGTGGCCGGAGCGTAAACAAAATTGCCGGTATAGGTGCCCTGCTGCAGATGCAGCACCGTGTTCAAACCGACATTGTTTTCCGCCGCATCAAGAGCCGCCTGCAGGTCACAGGTTCCGTCTGTGCAATCGGTATCGACCGCCGTGGTGACGTTGTAGGTTTTTTCGACGTCCAGCAGAGTAACAAGACCGGTATATTGATAGGAGGTGTTTACGCTGTCTATTGTGAAACCAGCAATAACAAGCCGGCCACCGTTGAGGGCAACATAGGGGCCTCCTATATTTGATTCTGTAGTTGGGGAATTATGGTATGTAACAGGATGGGTGATTCTCTGCGATTTCAGCAACTCACCTGTTCTGCCATTACGGTATTGGATACCATAGCGCCAGTTGCCATTTTCGTTTTCATAACGGATGGCAAGATAGAAATTACCTTTTGCATCAGGCACCATCCGATCGGCGATATCACCCCTGCCGCTGTTCCAACCATTTTCCCAGAGGATGCTACCGTCGTCTTTAGCATACTTAACAATGTATCCATTGTGGGTAGTTCCGTCACTTGTTCGTCCACAGACAAGGACATTATCGTCCTCATCAACAATGATATGGCCGGGATGATCTTCGTTCCCATTGCCGTCTACGGTTTTATCCCAAAGTACCGTACTGCCGTCACTGCTGTATTTGCGAACCAGCCAGTCAATATTGCCGCCGGTTTGGGTTATGATTCCGACAACAATAAAATTATCGTCACTGTCAACAGCAATTCTGTAAACATAGTCAACAAGGCCGGCATGATCATACGTGAGAGGGAACGATCCGCCAATAGCGGTGCCGTCGCTTGAATATTTGTAAATCTGCCAGTCATCTAAGAATTTTCCGACCACATACACGTTACCCGCATGGTCTTCGGCAATGTCAAAATTCGTCGTTAGGCCTGGAGTGACCGGCCAGCCCGAAACAGGCGTCCCTCCGGATGTATATTTATAGACTGGCGTAGTCCTGCCGGAAGAATAGATGTTTCCGGAAAAACCGATCGTTTGTGTAGTAAATGTGTCTCCTGGTTCCTTAATCCACTCGGGAGGAGTGTCCTTAGGGTTTCCTGTATCTGTATCGTAGCGTATCCCGATTCCAATGCCGCTGCTCTCGCCGCCGCCGATCAGGACCTTCGTGTCATCCAGAAAATTGGCCCCGTAGAAAATGCCATTATAGGAATAGTTCGGTGAATTAAAGGTGCTGCTCCATTCCTCGGTGCCGACATCTGGTGTGAGTTCCAGCATGATGATAAAACCGGTGCGGCCATAGTTTAGATACCCTTCCCACACATACCCGGCAATGACTAATTGGTTGCCGTCTAACGCCAAGCCGCCAATATAATCATGTTCTGTTCCGGCAGTCCCGGCAGCGCCACGGACTGTCACCGGGTGGCTGAGACGCTGGATTTTGAGCAGGTTCCCTGTTGCCCCGTCACGATACTGGATGAGCGGCCTGGCAGCGCCGCTGCTGTCGTTTTCGTCACCAGCCACATAGACGTTGTCACTACTGTCGATCAGCAGGGTGCGGGCGACCCGGCTGGTTGCGCCGTTGCCGCTGTTCCAGGCCTGCTCCCAGAGAACAGTGGCCCCGCCGCTGCCGTCACCGTCTCTGGCATACTTGACGATATACCAGTCACGATCCATTCCAGTGCTCTCATCGGTTCCGTTGTTACGGTAGCCGCAGACAATAATATTGTCTGCGCTGTCCACCTTGACATCTATGGCCGCTTCGGTATTTCCATTCAGGTCATAGCTGGTTTGCCAGAGCAGGGTACCATCACTTTGGTATTTACGGACATGCCAGTCGTAAGAAGTGGCACTTGTGCCGATCCAGCCGGCCACAATAAAGTTGTCATTACTGTCTATTGCGATGTGGCTGGCCTTGTCATTGAAACCATTGTCATACGTCAGGGGAAATCCGGCGGCGGAGTCCCCTGTGCTGGTGTCATATTTACTGATATGCCAGTC
>RKSL01000256.1 GCA_008633435.1 Candidatus Desulfobulbus rimicarensis
ACAAAATTCATGCAAGATCAACCGGGCCATATTCACTTGTTACCCAGCAGCCGCTTGGTGGTAAAGCACAGTTTGGCGGTCAGAGGTTGGGCGAAATGGAGGTGTGGGCCATGGAAGCCTATGGTGCAGCGTACAGCCTCAAGGAATTTCTCACTGTCAAATCTGATGATGTTGAGGGACGAACCACTATGTATGAAAAAATTGTCAAAGGAAATAACTTCCTTGAAACCGGTCTACCTGAATCTTTTCATGTCCTTGTTAAAGAGCTTAAAGGGCTTTGCCTTGACATCGAATTGCTTGAGTAACGCCAACGGGTATTGATCAAGAAACAGGGTCAGAAATTTTGACCGATATGATTACATAGTAGATATAAATAGAGAGGGCATTCTTCGTGGAAGAACTTTTCAGCTTCTTTAACAAACCGAAAGGTCCAGTTACTTTTAATAAAGTTAAGATTTCTCTTGCTTCACCAGCAAAGATTTATGAGTGGTCGCATGGTGAGGTTAAAAAGCCAGAGACTATCAACTATCGAACCTTTAAACCTGAACGTGATGGTCTTTTTTGCGCCAAAATTTTTGGGCCGGTAAAGGATTACGAATGTAATTGCGGAAAATATAAACGCATGAAGCACCGGGGTGTTGTTTGCGAGAAATGCGGTGTAGAAGTAATTCAGTCCAAGGTGCGACGTGAACGACTTGGCCATATTGATCTTGCTGCCCCTGTTGCGCATATATGGTTTTTAAAATCGCTGCCATCCAAGATTGGTGCGATTTTGGACATGACCCTTAAAGAGCTGGAGCGCATTCTCTATTTTGAGTCTTATGCGGTCATCCGTTCTGAAGTGGAGGCGTTACCGGTTGGTTCCTTGCTCAATGAAGAACAGTATAGAGAGAATCTGGAACTACATCCTGGTCTGTTTAAGGTAGGTATTGGTGCTGAAGCCATTCGTGAAATGTTGATAGCACTTGACCTGCAGGAACTTTCTGTAATGTTGCGCCGTGAGATGAAAGAGACCGGCTCGATTACTAAGCGAACCAAGTACGGGAAGCGGCTTAACGTGGTTGAGGCTTTTCGTGATTCTGGAAACAAACCTGAGTGGATGATACTTGAAGTGATTCCAGTACTTCCCCCAGATCTACGCCCTCTGGTTCCCCTTGAGGGAGGGCGGTTTGCCACCTCAGATCTTAATGATTTATATCGTCGAGTTATTAACAGAAATAATCGTCTTAAACGTCTTCTTGAGCTTGATGCGCCCGATATTATTATTCGTAATGAAAAACGAATGTTGCAGGAAGCCGTTGACGTACTTTTTGATAATGGTCGTCGCGGTCGAACTATTACCGGGCCTAATAAACGACCACTGAAATCCCTGTCCGATATGCTCAAGGGTAAACAAGGGCGTTTCAGGCAGAACCTGCTTGGAAAACGTGTTGATTACTCTGGTCGTTCTGTAATTGTTGTTGGGCCACACTTGAGATTACATCAATGCGGATTACCCAAAAAAATGGCATTAGAACTATTTAAGCCATTTATCTA
This sequence comes from Candidatus Desulfobulbus rimicarensis, assembly GCA_008633435.1. GTDB lineage: Bacteria > Desulfobacterota > Desulfobulbia > Desulfobulbales > Desulfobulbaceae > Desulfobulbus_C > Desulfobulbus_C rimicarensis. The sequence continues at coordinate 1,537 of RKSL01000256.1, forward strand.
TAATAAGTTAGAGACATTGGGATATGTTACAACCATTAAAAGTGCTCGAAAAATGGTTGAAAAGGGCACAAAAGAGGTCTGGGACGTTCTTGATGATATTGTCCGTGAATATCCAGTTATTCTAAATCGTGCTCCAACGCTGCATCGTCTGGGAATGCAGGCATTTGAGGTCGTGTTGATTGAGGGAAAGGCTATTCAGCTTCATCCGCTTGTTTGTGCCGCCTTTAATGCTGACTTTGATGGAGATCAGATGGCTGTTCATGTGCCGTTGTCGGTTGAGGCACAGGTAGAGGCCAGAATCTTGATGATGTCGACCAATAATATCCTCTCCCCTGCCAGCGGTAGTCCGGTTATTATTCCCAGTCAGGATATTGTTCTTGGGTTGTACTATATGACCCGCGAACGTGTTGGTGTTGCCGGTGAGGGGGCTGTTTTCAGTTCGCCGGCTGAGGTTCGAATGGCCTATGACCATGGTGTTGCTCATTTACAGGCAATTATCCAGGTTCGTATTGATGGCGAGTTGGTTACTACAACAACAGGACGGGTGCTTGTTGGAGAGCTTCTTCCACCTTCCGTTCCGTTTGCCATAGTCAACAAGGAACTCTCTAAAAAAGAACTCGGGTTTCTTATTGATTATACCTACCGTGAAGCAGGGACCAAGGAAACCGTTATTCTCGCTGACCGACTTAAAGATCTCGGGTACGAACAGGCCACGCTTGCCGGCATATCCATTTGTATTAACGATATGAAGATTCCTGTGGCTAAGGAGCAATTTGTTGAAGAGTCCGAGAGTGAAGCCGCTGAGGTAGATCAGCAGTACTCTGATGGCTTGATAACAGATGGCGAGAAATATAATAAGATTGTCGATATTTGGTCAAAGGCTACTGACAAAATTACCAAAGAAATGATGGACGAGATGGCGGTTGAGTATGCTCCAGACAGTAACGGAGTTGTTCAAGAACTCAAGAGCTTCAACTCTGTCTTCATCATGGCTGATTCCGGTGCCCGTGGTTCTAAAGATCAGATTCGTCAGCTTGCCGGTATGCGTGGCTTGATGGCGAAGCCAACCGGCGAGATTATTGAGACACCAATTAAGGCTAATTTTCGCGAAGGTTTAAATGTTCTGGAGTATTTTATCTCGACCCATGGTGCACGTAAAGGTCTTGCTGACACCGCACTTAAAACTGCCAACTCCGGTTATCTGACAAGGCGTCTTGTTGATGTCTCTCAAGACTCTACTATTGTAGAGAAAGATTGTGGTACTATGCGCTATACCTTAGCTGAACCGTTGCTTGATGGTGGTGAGGTGATAGTCCGAATTGGCGAGCGAATTCTTGGTAGAGTTGCAAGCGATGATATTGTAGATCCTCATTCTGGTGAAATTATTGTTGAAATGGATGAGGAAATCACCGAAGAAAAAGTTGAAGCCATTGAAGCCACCGGTATTGACCGGGTACGTATCAGGTCAGTTTTGACATGCGAGGCGAAACGTGGTGTTTGCGCAATGTGTTATGGGCGTGATTTAGGACGAGGGCATATGGTCAACGTCGGTGAGGCTGTGGGTATAATTGCCGCCCAATCTATTGGTGAGCCTGGCACACAGTTGACAATGCGTACTTTTCATATTGGTGGCACAGCCAGTCGCTCCGTTGAACAGGCTGAAGTACGAACTCAACGAGGTGGTATAGTCAAGTATCAGGAACTTCATGCTGTCACCAACAACGCTGGGTTTGCAGTTGTAATGAATCGTAATGCAGAGATAACGATTCTTGATGAATCTGGCATAGACCGAGAGCGCTTTCCAGTACCCTATGGTGCCGAGCTTAAAGTCAAGGATGGCGATAAGGTGGATCCAGGTTCAGTCATTGCTGATTGGGATGCTTTTGCGATCCCCATCGTCGCGGAGGTTGGTGGTAAAATTAAATATGGAGATGTTATTGAGGGCGAAACCATGCAGGAGCGTGTCGACCAGGTAACTGGCAAGGCATCGCGTGTTATCACGCATCCAGCTGCAGGTAAATCGCTGAACCCACGTATTTCCATTAAAGATGCACGTGGTAGAACTTTGAAACTTCCTTCTGGTAACAGTGAGGCCAGGTACTCTTTGCCCATTGGTACGGTAATAAATGTAGACCAAGGCGAGGAAATTCAACCAGGTACTTTTATTGCTAAAATTCCTCGAGAAACGACTAAAACTAAAGATATTACCGGTGGTTTGCCTCGAGTCGCCGAGCTTTTTGAGGTCCGCAAGCCAAAAGAGCTGAGCATTGTCACTGAAATTGATGGTCGAGTGAGTTTTGGACGTGAGCTGAAAGGAAAACTACGAGTCGTTATAACTCCCGAAGCAGGTGAGGCCAGAGAATATCTCGTACCTAAGGTTAAGCATATTATTGTGCATGATGGAGATTTTGTAAAAGCCGGTGATCCTTTGATGGATGGTACAATCTTGCCCAATGATATTCTACGGATTAAGGGTGAGGAGGAACTGGCCAGATTTCTGGTTGATGAGATCCAGGAGGTGTATCGTCTCCAAGGTGTTAAAATTAACGATAAGCATATAGAGACCATTGTTCGTCAAATGCTCAAACGGGTGAAGATAAAAGATTCAGGTGATACCAGATTTATGCTTGATCAGCTGATCGAAAAATGGGTTTTTTACGAAGAGAATGAGCGGGTTCGCAAGGAAGGGTTACAGCCTGCTTCTGCTGAACCGTTACTTCTTGGCGTAACTAAGGCCTCATTGTCGACAGATTCCTTTATCTCTGCAGCCTCCTTCCAGGAAACAACCAAAGTGTTGACCAATGCTGCCATGGCCGGCAAAGTTGACACTCTTGTAGGACTTAAAGAGAATGTAATCATGGGGCGCCTAATCTCAGCTGGAACAGGATTGTCAAGATATCAGATCCGCCCTGGAAGTAATAATTGATTTTAGTGTTGACAGAGAGAGAACACTGCGATAATATCTCAACTTTCGTGCGCGTCTTGCAAGGTGCAAGATCTGTGCGTTGTTTTCTATTTGAAAGGAGTGGTTGGTATGCCCACAATTAATCAACTTGTCAGGAAAAGGCGTAAGAAACAGACCAAGAGGTCTAATACTCCTGCGCTTCAGAACTGTCCGCAAAAACGTGGTGTCTGTGTGCGTGTGTACACAACAACCCCTAAAAAGCCAAACTCTGCGCTACGAAAAGTTGCCAGGGTTCGTCTGACTAATGGGATAGAGGTGACATCCTATATTCCCGGTATCGGGCATAACCTCCAGGAGCATTCTGTTGTTCTTATTCGCGGTGGTCGTGTGAAAGATCTTCCGGGTGTTCGTTATCATATTGTTCGTGGTACCCTGGATACCCTCGGTGTAAGTGATCGTCGTCGAGGACGTTCTAAATATGGTGCCAAGAAACCTAAATAAGGTTGACTGGAGTTAGTTATGCCAAGAAAAAAATTATTGGATAAACGTCCGGTTGCCCCGGATCCACGTTATAATTCGTTACTTGTCTCTAAGTTTACTAACGGGCTTATGCTTGATGGTAAAAAATCCTTGGCTCGTCGTCTTTTTTACGATGCTATGGATCTGATAGAGGGTAAAGTTGGCGATGAGGAACCTTTGGCTGTTTTTGAGGCAGCTATGGATAAGGTTCGCCCCCGGGTTGAAGTTAAAAGCAGAAGGGTTGGTGGTGCAACGTATCAGGTGCCGGTTGAGGTTCGACCTGAACGTCGTAATGCGCTTGCTATTCGCTGGATTATTAGCTTTGCTAAGAGCCGATCAGGTCAAACTATGTCTGATAAGCTTGCAGCCGAAATACTTGATGCGTACAACAACCGTGGTGCAGCGGTTAAAAAGCGTGATGACACCCATAAGATGGCTGAGGCTAACAAGGCTTTTGCTCATTATAGGTGGTAGTTTTAAAATATATGTAAAATGCTGTTGACAAAGTCGTGAACACGCAGTAAATAAATCGACCTTTGTCTTTTGTATCTTACATTTAGAAATGGGATAGAACAGTGGCAGGTCAAGGATCATTGTCCCTGGTGAGAAATATTGGGATTATGGCCCATATTGATGCCGGGAAAACAACAACCACTGAACGTATCCTTTATTACACTGGAAGGTCACATAAGATTGGCGAGGTTCATGATGGTAATGCCATCATGGATTGGATGGAGCAGGAACAGGAGAGGGGGATAACGATTACCTCTGCTGCTACTACCTGTGTTTGGAAAAAACACAGGATTAATATCATCGATACTCCCGGTCATGTTGATTTTACTGTTGAAGTTGAACGATGCTTGCGTGTGTTGGACGGTGTTGTTGCTGTTTTTTGTGCCGTAGGAGGAGTTGAACCTCAGTCTGAAACAGTTTGGCGTCAAGCTGATACTTATCAGATTCCACGTATAGCATTTATTAATAAAATGGATCGAACCGGTGCTGATTTTGATAAAGTACTCGGTGAGATCAGGGATCAGTTAGGAAGTGATCCCGTCGCAATTACACTGCCTGTTGGCAGTGAAGAAACTTTTTCAGGTGTTATTGATCTGATTGAAGAAAAACTTTTTCGGTTTGATGAAGAGTCCAAGGGGCTTAAAATACTTGAACAAGAAATTCCTGAAGAGTTACAAGGCAAATCATCGGCTGCACGTATGATTCTCCTCGAGAAGTTGGCCGACTTCGATGAGGTGATCATGGAAAAATTCCTGGAAGATCAGGAGATCTCTCCCGGTGAAATACGCGAGGCGCTCAGAGGAGCGACTAAAGCGTTGGAGCTCGTACCGGTACTATGTGGTTCTGCCTTTAAGAATAAAGGTGTACAACCACTATTAGATGCTGTTACCTGGTACTTGCCCTCACCCGTTGATGTTCCCCCAGTTGAGGGGACGGACAAGGACGGTGCGCCGCTTGTCCGAAAGCCTGAGAGGAGCGAAAAGTTCTGTGGCTTGGTTTTCAAACTACAGAGTGATCCCTTTGTCGGTAATCTTGCTTTTATCAGAGTATACTCTGGTAAGCTTACAGTTGGTGACAAGGTGTTCAACCCGCTTAAGCGGAAAAAAGAAAAGATCTCAAAGCTTATAAAGCTTCATGCGAATAAGCGTGAAGAAGTTGAAGTGATTTCAGCCGGTGATATTGGTGCAGTTGTAGGCCTGAAGTTTACAACTACCGGTGATACATTATGCGGCTCTGGTGATTACATTGTCCTGGAAACTATGGACTTCCCTGAACCTGTGATTGGTATCGCAATTGAGGCGAAAACTAAAGCAGATGAAGGCAAACTTGCAGAGAGTCTTGATAAGATTGCCCGCGAGGATCCAAGTTTTCAGATATCACTTGATGAGGATACAGGCCAACAGATTATTTCAGGGATGGGAGAGCTTCATCTTGAAATAATTGTCGACAGGTTAATAAGAGAGTTTAAAGTTTCAGCCAATGTAGGTCGGCCTCAAGTCGCTTACAAGGAAACGTTAACTCGTTCCTCTAAAGGTGAGGGCCGCTTTGAGACGCAAGGTGGTGGCAAGGATCAATATGGTCACGTTGTTTTAGAGTTAATGACCCGTAATCGAGGTGAAGGGGTTTGCTTTAAAACAGATGTTGAAGAGAGTTTGATACCAAAGGAATTTCTTGCTGCTATTGAAAAGGGGGTTAGAAATGCTCTTGATTCCGGCCCTCTTATAGGATATCCACTTGTTGATATGGCCGTAAAGCTTGTTGGAGGTTCCTTTGACGAGGATACATCCACAGAAATGGCTTTTGGTGTAGCTGCGACTATGGCATGTCGTGAGGCAATGAGTGCAGGTGAACCGGTTTTGCTCGAACCTGTTATGTCGTGTGAAATTATAACTCCTGATGAATATCTGGGGGAAGTTATAAACGATCTTAACCGAAAACGAGCACAGATTGATGGGGTTGAAGCGGAAAGAAACAATCAGGTTGTTAAGGCAACTGTTCCGCTGGCAGAGATGTTTGGTTATTCAACATCGTTAAGGTCTGCAACACAGGGGCGAGCAACATTTACAATGCAGTTTAAAGAGTTTGCAGAGGTTCCAGCTAAACAAGCTGAAGCCATTATATATAAGATACGAGGCGTATAGACTTCGACTTTAGCACACGAGGTAAGGCAGATGGCAAAGGAAAAATTTGAGCGGACGAAACCGCATGTTAACGTTGGTACAATCGGTCATATTGATCATGGTAAAACCACTCTGACAGCAGCAATTACCCGTGTACTTTCTACCAAAGGGCAAGCTGATTTTACTGATTTCAGTGACATTGACAAGGCTCCTGCGGAAAAAGAACGTGGAATCACAATTGACACAGCTCATGTAGAATATGAGACAGATAAACGTCATTATGCGCATGTTGACTGTCCTGGCCATGCTGATTACATCAAGAAT
>RKSL01000257.1 GCA_008633435.1 Candidatus Desulfobulbus rimicarensis
AAGTGATTGATTTGTCGAGCATAATTTTTGCTGCTTTTACAGGGTCAGTGTCTTTGTATTTATCTGAAAGGTAAATAATCTCATGAATGCCGGATTGGATGATAACCTTCGTGCATTCATTACAGGGAAAAAGTGCTACGTAAATACGGCAGTTGTGCAGGTCTGAGGAAATGGAATTTAAAACCGCATTAAGTTCTGCGTGGCAGACGTAAGGGTATTTTGTATCAAGAAAGCGACCGTCCCTGCTCCAGGGAAGTTCGTCATCGGAACATCCCATGGGAAAGCCGTTATAACCAACACCGACAATTTTATTCTGTTTATTGGCAATGCAGGCACCTACCTGAGTATTAGGGTCTTTTGAGCGCAGCCCGGAAAGCAGGGCAACTGCCATAAAATATTCATCCCAGGAGAGATAATCACTTCGCTTACCGGTCATCAGGAGGGTTCCCATAGAGTTTTTTAGGAGTCTACGTTAGAAACGTGGTGTTCACCCTGCCATATAACACAACAGCAGGATTTGATTGAGTTGTTTCTATGTGTCAATTCCACCAGAAAAAGAACATTTTTTGTTGAAAATTTCAACCTTTGCCCCGGACACCAGAGAATAGAGATGTACTTTGTCAATCGGATTCAGATTAATGAGAGTCAGGCTCGTGGCAGTAAAAAGGTACTGGCGCGGTATAATTCACATATGTTTTTTTTGGTGTTTTCTCCTTTTACGCCAGTCACTTTTGCCGCTTACCCGGTCAACAAATTGTTTAATAGCCTGAAAATAAAAAATGCCACCAACAGCTATGAGAGAATTATGGTCAGCACCGGGTACTACCTGTAACTCTTTGGATCGAGCACCGCATTCAGCATGAAGCTTCTCTGCCTGCCAGAGAGGAATCAGGGTATCAAGCTGCCCATGCAGAATAAAAGTGGGTTTAGTGATTTTGGCAATTTTACCGCCATTGTTAAAGGTCTGTGCTTCTGTAAGTCCTGTTGCTGAAAGATCTATGCCCACAGCTTTTGCCAGTGGCAGGGTTTCTGCAAAACCGCTTTCAATGATCAAACCCTGTATTTCATCATTGTGTGCTGCTGCAAGTTCTATGGCCGCTGCTGAACCAAGTGACCTGCCCATGATAAACAAAGTGTCTGTAAAGTTGTTTTGCTGCAGATACGTTTTGAGGTGATCGTATATTATGTGCGAATCACCCAGCAGGGATGAGAACCCGGGATTTCCTGTGCTCCAGCCATAACCGCGATAGTCTACAACAAAAAAATTGATATTCTGGTCAATATACCTTGGCCCGATATCATCGTAATCCTCAACTATTTCACCGTTACCATGAAAAAAAAGGAGTGTTGGGGACGACTTATCTGCAAGAAAGAAACGGCAGCCTATGATAATTCCCGGTTCGACTTCAATTGATATGTTTTCAGCTTGTTGAGGAGGCGGTGTTTCCGGCGTTGTCCGTGGATGAAAGAGCAGTTGTTGCGCCTGGACGCTGTCCAGCGGGTTATCTTGGGCCATTGGTATCACCATTGAGGGGCAGGGGAGTGTGCTTCCTACAATTACGAGTAAGGGGAGCAGGCAAAGGCGGCAAAAAAACTTCATGGTTTTTCATTGGCAATATCTTTTTTTTGCTGTACCAGTCGCACAGTTTTCAGGAGTAGAAGAATGAGTGGAGATACATGGTAGCAAAGGTCAAAAATGTCAAGGGGACGACGCAAAGATCCGGCTGCAAGCATTTTCAACTTTTCAACAATATGAGGTTCAGGAACAAACGGGGCGCCGCCTAAAAAAATTGCGCCAATTACCAGCAGCGGAAAAGGGAATGAATCAATCCATTTGAGCATTATTATACTCCGTAAGAATATGGTGTAATCTCTCTGGGGCGATATTGCCGCCACTCATCACCAGCACGGTGGTTTTACCGGCAAGCTTTTCTTTAATGGTGAGTGCTGCTGCCAGAGACGCTGCCCCGGCTTCTTCTGCAACATTATGCGTATGGGCAATGAGAAGATAAACGGCTTGCTCAAGGACACTATCTTCAACAAGGATAAAATCGTCCAAATATTGCTGCATCAGGTTCTGGGTGTTCGTAAAAGGTACTCGAGTGGCCAGTCCCTCTGCAATTGTGGCCATACCTCCCTGTTGCATTGTCCCTGTTTTCCAACATTGCTGCTGTGTAGGTGCCTGGACAGACTGCACCCCGATAATTTTGATGTCCGGCTTGATGGTTTTGGCGGCAATTGCTGTGCCGCAGGCTCCGGAACCTGCTCCAACCGGTACAATAATAACATCCACCTGTGGGAGTTCTTCCATGATCTCAAGACCATATGTTCCAACACCCTGGATAAGAGCTTCGTCTGTAGGGCCGACAAAATATCCCCCTTTATCAAGGGCAACTTTTTTGATCCATTCTCGTGCTGTATCAAAATCCTCGCCATATTCGACCACATCTGCTCCCAGGCCTTTCATGGCTGCAACTTTACCCTTATTAGCCCCATGAGGTACGGCAATGGTGGCGGATAGACCAAAAGCGCGAGCTGCAAAGGCAATGGACTGGCCATGATTACCGGTAGAGGCTGTATAAAGACCGCCTTTTTTTTGTGCTGAAGTAAGGCTTGCTGCCAGGTGCAGCCCACCACGAACTTTAAACGCACCGACAGGCTGATGATTCTCATGCTTAATCCATGTTTCTGTGCCGGTGAGCTTACTTAAGGTTGGATAATGGTGCAACGGGGTTGGGCTGAGGTATTGGTAAACATGCGATCGTGCCTTAAGAATATCGCATAAAGTCGTTGAAGGCATTAACTCTTTCTCCATTTCTTTTTTGAGATACCAAGCAGTTGCGTTACCTGAACAGAAAGCTCTTCTATGGATTTACCGTTGGTTTTCAGTGTCTTAATGCCATGTTGCATAAAGAGTTGCTCAGCCTGCTTAAGCTCATTTGTGCAGGTAGAAAGTTTGGCGTAATTACTGCCGGGATATCGTTTTTCTCGTATCTTTTGGAGAAATTCGGCTGAGATCGTCAATCCCACCACCCGGTTTCGGTTATGGACGATGTTTTGTGGGAGAGTAAAGGCATCAAGATGATCAGCTGTCAATGGAAAATTAGCCGCTTTGAGTCCCATATGGGTGGCAATATAGATACTGACCGGAGTTTTTCCTGTTCTGGAAACGCCCACAAGAATAATTTCAGCCTGATCATATTCAGATGTTTTCTGGCCATCATCATGGTCAATGGAAAAATGAATAGCCTCTACGCGTGCATCAATTTTAGCGTCATCATTATGTCTGAAAAACCCTGGTTCGTGCAGGGCTTTAGCCTCTAAAATATGCTCCAAACTATCAAGAAACCCTCCATACAAATCAATCATCTCCACTTCAGCAACATCGAAAACCTGGCGAACGTCTTTATCCATGATTGTGCAGAAAACTACGGGGTAAAGTCCGCCCGACTGTTCAACTATCAGTTCCAGTGCTTTTTCTGCCTGGGATACTGACCTGATAAACGGAATTTTTTCTTCATTAAAACCTATTTCAGGAAATTGACAGAGTAGGGATTTGCCCATATCTTCTGTAAGAAGAGCCGTTGAATCCGAGACATAATAGATATCTTTAATGTTCCACATCATCTACATTCTCTGGTTAGGTCGTTTATGACAAAAAAGGCATCGATATTTAGGAGGATGATCTTTTGGAAGTGGTGCGATCATATCCGGCCCATGGCAATCATTACAGAATTTTTCCGCAGCCTTTTTGCCCATGGGGATAAAACGGGCATGGTTTTCATCCTGGGGAAGATGCGCAGTTGTTTCAGGCGGGGCATTCCATAAAAAAAGGAAAAGTCCTCCGCAAACCAGGAGAAAGAGGAGATTGTAGAGAAGTGTATTTTTTTTAGGAGCCATTTTTTGTAGTATTCGATTCAATGGATACGCAGAAATTATCGTCCTTTAACGTTTGTCAGCCGTGTATCTGAAAGTCGATCTACCAACGTGCCACGCAGCAGTGACCGACTTGCATAGTTTTTTGTGGCTGGCGAATATGGTTCAGCCAAGCTGCTTCACCTGTTAAACAACAAGCTACCAGGGTGTTTAACAGG
>RKSL01000066.1 GCA_008633435.1 Candidatus Desulfobulbus rimicarensis
GAACGGTTGGAGTAATTGAACTACTATTTTTTAATTTTTCATTTTTGATAATTACAAAGAAATCGAACACTATTTTAGAGACAGATTTTCCTGTTCGAGCTGAATATTCTTAAGCTGATTTTATTAAATGATCGTCTAGCCTTAATGTTAGTTTTGCCTTCATGGCACAACTCCATTTTTAAATGACGGGTTAATTATATAATAATGCACGTCACGGTGCGAGGATTATCAATCCTAGAATGATAATGCTGTACTTGAAACGATTAACCTTTCAGTATTGTTGGTATTCTTTTCAACTGGCTAACAAGCCTGTAAGAAAAGATCATTTTGGACAAAAGAGTTATCATGGGACCTCAGCCGTTTTTTTCTATGTAGGCGAAAGCCAAACGAGGAAAAGAGGATGAAGCAGAGGTCTCCTCCTCCATGGTACACACTCATGAGCTTTTTGGGATCACGCGGGCCGGCAACAGGCAGGGGCAGAATTGTCAACTGACTATCACTTGATACATTGCTTCATTATACCGATTCTCCTGGTCAACGCCTGTCTTTTTTCTTGGTCAGGATGTGCTGTTTATGCCTGCCCCTGTTTGGGCGTGAAGCAGATTTTTTCCTGGCGGAGGTTCCGACAAGAGCCTTTTTTTGTTTTTCTTTGCCCTGTACTTTTTTTTCCACAAAACACGATGTATCGGTAAACGGATTTTTCCCTGTCCAGTACATCAGGGTTGACCAGGTTGAAGGGGTTGGCGTAAAAATCTGCACCTGCCTGGGGATGAGCTTAAGTTCCCTGCTGGCAAATTTTTTAAGATCTCGCATGTCCTGCAATCGACAACCGGGATGGGCTGCAATGATGTAATAGGTGAGGAACTGTTTAAGACCTTCTTTTTTGGTCAAACGGTTAAAGAGTTCACGAAACTTGAGCAGGCTCTCTGATCCGGGTTTGCCCATGCAGGCAAGAACGGAATTCACGCAGTGTTCAGGGGCAACTTTCAGCTGACCCGACACATGATAACGGATAAGTTTACGCAGATAATTAAGCCCGTTTTCTCTATCTGCCAGAATCATATCGTAGCGAATGCCTGAGGAGACGACGATCTTTTTTACCCCCGGCAAAGCACGCAGTTCATCAAGCAGGCGAAGCTGTCGCCCATGGTTAACAGGCATATTATTGCAAATCTGCGGGAATATGCACCGTTTATCCGGACAAGGACCTTTGCGCAGCTTTTTTGTACATTCAAAGCCATACATATTAGCGGTGGGACCGCCCACGTCATGGATCATCCCCTTAAACGCAGGATGAGAAGTCAGTTTCACGGCCTCACGCACAATGGATTTCTGGCTGCGTGAACTGATGGTGCGCCCCTGATGCACTGCAATGGCACAGAAATTACACTCACCGTAGCATCCCCGGTGGGTTGTGATGGAAAAACGGATGGTTTCAAGGGCTTTAACCTGACCAAATCCTGCATAAAAAGGATGCACATCCAGCTGATAATCAAGTTCATAAATATGATCAAGCTCAGCAGATGAGGGACAGGATTGGGGCGGATTCTGCACAAGGTAGCGGTTAGCATGGCGCTGGCATAATCCTGTTGCACCAACCGGATCATTATTGGCGTAAAACAGGGTAAACATGCGAGTAAAAGCTTGTTTATCATCTTTAACCTCTTCAAAAGCGGGAAGGCAGTGATAACCTTCCACCTGAGTTGACCCAATATAACAAAGCCCCCGAATCCGGTGTGGATTCTGCCCGTTTTTCAGGCAGCCGGCCAGTTCAACCACGGCTCGTTCTGCCATGCCATAGAGTAGATAATCGGCTTTGGCATCAAAAAGAATTGACCTGCGCACCGCATTATCCCAACAGTCATAATGGGCTATTCGGCGCAGGCTGGCCTCTATGCCGCCCAAAACAAGAGGAACAGTGTTCTTGAAATGACGGCGGATGAGATTACTGTAGGCAAGCACTGCCCGATCAGGTCTGCGATTGTTGAGCCCGCCCGGGGTGTAGTCATCACTTTTACGGCGAATTCCTGATGCCGTCCGGTTGGCCACCATCGAGTCAATACAGCCACCACTGATACCCCAGAACAGTTTCGGCTCGCCAAGACGTTGTATATCCTCCCCGCTGATATCGGGCTGGGCAATAATTCCCACCCTATATCCCGCATCAGCCAGTACCCGGCCGATCACCGCCACCCCGATATAGGGCGAATCGATATAGGCATCTCCGGTGACAAGAATAATATCGGGTCTGTCCCAGCCCAGACCACGCAGTTCTTTTCTGGTTGTGGGTAAATATCGCATTATTTCCTTTTGCATTGCACACTCATTGTCATGGTAATGCCAGAGGCCAGAAAATCGGCATAGCCAGCATCAGTACCCCCATGACCACACAGGTCAGCAGGCCGCCCACCAGCAGATAATCTTTAAAACGATAACCGCCAGGCCCCATAACCAGGATGTTTGCCGGATGTGAGACCGGGGTCATAAAACTTGCTGATGCAGCAAAGGCAACCGCCATGACCAGCCCGTAAGGAGAGAGATGCATGTCTGTAGCAGTATTAAAAACAATGGGAGCCATCAAGACTATAAGAGCTGCCGTCGGGACAAAGCAGGTTGCCAGAAAAGTCAGGGCAACAAGACCAAACATAACACCACCCGGCCCATATGGGCCAACAAGACTGACAACCTCATCAGCAATCATTTTTGCAGCTCCGGTTGAATCAAGGGCTGCCCCCAGCGGAAGCATTCCGGCTATCAGAAACACCGCCTTCCATTCAATTTGCAAGTAGGCTTCTTCCATGGAAAGACATCCGGTGAGCACCATACACGCTGCTCCGATCACCGCCGCAATATAAATCGGCAGCCAGCCCAGAAACACAGGCAGTAGAACTGCGGCAAGAATGGCCAGAGAAAACTTCATTTTTTCTCTGCGCAACTCCTCCCGGGGCGTAGGGGTGAGCACAATAAAATCAGGTTCCCGCCCAACCAGACGCAGTTTACTGCGAGGTCCCATCAACAGGAGTGAGTCGCCAAAACATAAATCCATATCCCGAAGGTTAGAGCGGTATACCCGTCCCCTCCGCCACAATGCCAAGACATTCAACCCAAACTTATCCCGAAAATTAATCTGGCGCAGGGTCTTCCCCTCGAGGGTGGTCTGGGGAGAAAGCACGGCCTCAACCTGGCCGACATCGCCGGAAAACAGCTCGTCGATATTCATTTCGCCATTTTTAACAATTTCCAGATCTTCAAGGGAAAATAAAAAATCCAGATGTTCACGACTTCCCTCAACAACCAGCCGATCACCACCCTGCAGGACTTCACTTGGCAGGGGAAGAACAATGGGCTGATCATCGCGCACAACACCCAGCACCCGGCTGCCAAGAGCCTCTCCCAGGCGGCTTTCATACAGGGTCTGGCTGACCAGTGGAGAATCATCAGCGATTCGAATGGCCATCAAGCGATCAAAAACATGGTATTTTTCCTCAAGATCTCTCATGCTGACATAATGAAAATCTACAAAATCACTCAGTTCAGCAAGAGCCTTGATATGCCGCTTTTTGCCGGCAAGAACAAGAACATCACCAGCCTGCAGCTGTTTATCTGCCAAATTCACCCGCCAGGCTGTTTTATCTCTGCAGATTGCCAGGACATTGACTCCAAATCTGTCATGAAAACCAAGCCCGTTTAATGAACTGCCAACAAAGGGAGAGTGCTCCGGCAACTCCAGAGCCGCCGCGCGAAGAGAAGAAGAAAACGGCAAGACCAGATCATGGGCATCTTCCAAAACAGTTAAGCCCCGCCACTGCATTAACTGCTCAAGGGCTTCTCCCCTGCCCTTCACCGTCAACAAATCCCCGGATATGATACTGTCTGCAGGGCCGGGATTATGGATAATTTTTCGATCTCTTGTGATGGCCAGCACATCCCAGCCCAGAATTGAACCCAGACGGGTCTCTGCAAATGTTTTGCCGGCAAGGGGGGAATCTTTTGACACCTTGACACAGAACAAGCGATCTTTTAAATCATATTTGGTCTGCCAGTCACCCGTGCCGGAGTCTGGCCCGTTAACTTTTCCTTTGGGCAGCAGATGCCTGCCGATAAAGGCCATAAAGAGGATACCGGTCACCATGATAATGAGACCAACCGGGGTAAAATCGAAAAAGGAAAACGGGGTCAGACCGGCGTCCCGCAGGGCATCACTAACCAAAATATTTGGCGGGGTGCCGATCTGAGTTGTCAACCCGCCCAGCAAAGCCCCGTAGGCCAGAGGCATAAGCAATCGTGAAGGCGAAAGACCGGTATGGCGGGCGATATCCATGACCACCGGCAGCATCAGAGCTGCTACGGCAACATTGTTCATCACAGCAGATAACACCCCGGCAGTGGTCATGATAACGATGATCATCGACGTTTCACCGCTTCCCGCCATTTTCAGAACCAGGTTCCCGATAACTTCGGCAACTCCTGTTCTTGTCAGCCCGCCACTGAGAATAAAAACGGCCCAGATAGTGACAACCGCCGGATTGCTGAACCCGGCCAGTGCGTCTACCGGGCTAACCAGGCCGGTGACTGCTACCGCCCCCAGACAGAGCAAGGCTGTCACTTCAAGGGGGATAAGTTCGGTTGCCAACAGGGTAACGGCAATGATTAGAATCGTAAAAACAGTAAGTATTTCAATGCTCAAGCCGACAACTCCCAGATGTATTTTTAGCTGCTTCGTCTAGAGGACATCGGTCAGCCCCGGGGATCAAGAGCTTTGGCCGCAGAGCGTCCCGCCAGCCAACCTGTGGAAAACGCGGCCTGCAGATTATAGCCGCCCGTATCGGCCTGGAGGTCAAGTAACTCACCAGCCAGATAGAGGCCGGAGCAGAGCTTTGACTCCATGGTGCGGGAATTGATCTCGGCTAAATCAACACCGCCGCAAGTGATGATAGCCTCTTTAAAACCACGGTAGCCGGTTATTTGAAAAACAATGCATTTAAGCCAGTTACGCAAACTTTTTCGCTCTGCCGCCCGTATTTCACCAGCCAGTCGGGACGGGGAAATCCCGGTCTTGTCAAGACAGACCGCAACCATTTTTTGGGGCATCAGGCCACGCAGTACAGAGTCCATGGGTTCGTTATGGCGTTTGGTCAAATCGCGTAACAACCGGGCGTCAAGCTTTTTGGTGTCCAGCGCAGGTTTTACATCAAGATGCAGTTCGACCTTGTCTCCAGCAGATAGGGCATCCACAATCTGCGTACTCAGGGTAAGAATAACCGGCCCTGACAAACCATATTTCATAAAGAGCAGCTCACCGAAATCACCGCCTTTCTTTTTGTTATTAATAAACAGGTTAACACTGATATTACGAAGATGCAGCCCGGCAAGACGGGCTGCCATTCCGCCTGCTGTGGTCACCGGCACAAGGGCTGGCCTGGGAGTAATAATGGTATGCCCCAGAGCCGCGCTCAACTGATAGCCATCACCTGTTGATCCTGTTGCGGGATAGGAGGCACCTCCTGTGGCAACAATGACGGCATTGCCATACACTTCATTGCTATTACAGACCACCCCCTGTATCACTTGCTCTGAACATCGCTGCACCTGTGAACGTGCCATGCCGCCGCGACCCGCTTGCAGAGCTTTTTGTGGCTGGCGATTATGGTCCAGCCATGCTGGTTTATCTGTAACCAGAAGTTCACTCACCCGGGAAGAGGGTCTGACAGACACCCCAAGTTCTGTAAGCCAAGCGGTAAACATATCGACAACATCCCCAGCCCGGCTGCTTGCAGGAAACACTCTCCCGCCCCGTTCTTTCACAAGAGCAAGTCCACGGGTCTCAAAAAAAGCAATCAAATCAGGGCTGAAAAACCTATGAAAAGGCTGGTGAAGAAAACGACCATTTCTACCAAAATGGCTGATGAACTCTGCCAACTGGGCGATATTTGTTACATTGCAGCGCCCCTTACCTGAGATTCGAACCTTTCGGCCAGGGGTTTTCATCTTTTCGAGCAAGACAACATCAGCCCCGGCAATCGCTGCCTGACCGGCTGCCATCAACCCGGCAGCACCGCCACCGACAACAATAACCCGATTTCTCATTGTAAAGGCACCACATGATGGCTTTTTTCCAGAGGGAAATAGACCACAAACACAGGATTACGACAGTTATTGACCACGGCATTTGCCAGCGAGCCAAACAAAGCCCGTTTCACACCACGACGCCGGGCTGCTGTCATTATCAGCAAATCATGAGCCGGCGCTTCACGCAGAATTGACTCAAGGCGCGACTCAGCACCAGTCACCATGAACCGGGCTTCAATATCAAAGAATGTGGTCTCAACCCAGTTTTGCAGCTGTTCTTCACAACTCTGCAGTTCATGCTCACTGCAATCGGCAGGCAGAAGATGCTGAAAAGTCACAAGACTATGACTGCTGGATGCCATGGCTTCAACAACTGGCAACAGCTCTTCGAGTTCCTGAAAAAATAAAAAAGGGACAAGAATACGTTTCCAGGCCATTGTCCCCACAAACCGAACAGCAATAACCGGACAGAGGACATTGTCAGCCACCTTGTCCAAAACCTTTTGCTGGCCAAGGGGGTTACGGCCAAGAGGATAACCAAGCACCACTGCCTTGGCGTTATTATACTCAGCAGCAGCGACAAGACCGGAAGCAGCGGCATCAAAGAGGAGTTCCTGCTCCAGAGGATAGCCAAGCTGAGCAACCTCATCAGTTTCCGGCAAAAAAAGATCGGTCGTTTCCTGGGCAGTAAGGTACGGGGTATTCTTTTTATGAACCCGAACAGACAGAGGCAATGCGTGATAATAATGGGAAAGAATCGTAGCAATCCGTGCCAGGGCTCGCACTGTGGCAAAATGACTCGCTCCAAAAACCACTTTCCCCTGCGGGTTCGCAGCAGGTTGCAGACGTTTATCCTCCCAGGGGGCAAGACGTATTCCTTGAGGGCTGCGCAACCATCTCCTACAGGCCAGCGGCGTGCGGCCTTCGCATTCCGGACTGTCGGCAGCAGATTTTTCTCCCTCACCTGCCTTGTCAATGGTTACTCTGGCAAGTACTGGCCCGCCCAGTTCCGACAACACTACACCTGCAAGAACCACCGGGGTGATAATCGTTGACCATGCGGCCAGTCTGGGATCACTGCTGATCATAAAAACCAGCCCAATAGCCACACCGGCCTGGGGCAAAAGTGCAAGCCCCAGATAGTTTCGAACAACCGGAGTTGCCCCTGAGAGCCAACCACCAAGCCAGGAACCAAAATATTTGCCGAGAATACGACCAACAAAATAGACCAGGCCCACCCAGCCGGCAAGTTTAAGTGCAGCCAGATCAAGATGCACCCCGGCCAGAGTAAAAAAGAGGACATAAATAGGTGGCTCAAAACCATTCAAGGCACGAAATAACCGGACATCTCGCTCGGCTCGGTTAATAATGGTAAATCCGGCCATCATGCCGGCAAGCAGAGGCGAAAGATGCAGCAAACGGGTTGTTTCGCCACAGAGCAGTAGCAGGGCAAGCCCTGCGGTGAGCATTTCCCCACGGTTATGAAGTTTATGCAGAATAAAATCAATACAAAAGCCGGTCACAACACCAATTAGAATTGATGCCCCAATCTCATAGAACACAGCCAGGACAGCGTGGCCAACAGAGCCACCATCACCGGCCAGCTGATGGGCCGCAGAGACAGCCATGCCAAAAATCATAATAGCCAGTCCATCATCGACAGCGACCACCGCAAGCAGCGTTGACGTGAGCGGCCCACGGGCGTTGAGTTCGCGGACAATATGGAGGAGTGCTGCCGGTGCTGTAGCAACAGCCACAGCACCCAGTAACAGTGACAAAATGAGATTATCCATACCCGTCGTTCCCGGGCCATTGAGCAAAGTCGTACAAACCCAGGTTCCAAGAGCCACAATGGCAAAGGCCGCTACAGCCTGAACCACTGAAATATAGGCTACATCACGAGCCACACTGCCAAGTTTGCGCAGTTCAACATGCTCACCAATGCCAAAGGCTATGAGCATCAGCGCAATCTGGGTGAAGTGTTCAAGCTGATAACCGACCAGGTCAACAGTCACCACGCCAAACCCAGACGAGCCTAGGACAAGCCCGGCAAGGATAAAACCGGTTACCGAGGGCAGTCGAATAAGCTGGGCCAGTTTTGCCATGCCAAGTCCTGCTGCCAATAAAACGGCTATGCCAAGTGTTGCCTGACTAATCATAAAAAACGCATAACATAGTTGAAATTGCTATAAAAACAGATATTCATCCCAGGAGGCCATGCCAGGCTCACGGGATAAGCGTCTCGGCAAGCCTCAAGATCTGCTTACCCTCTCCCAGGGAAACCATATCGCCAAGGGCTGATGCTGAAGAACGAATTATTTCATCCAGGGGCTGATCATAACGTTTCTCTGCAACCTCCACCGCAAGGGCAGAGATAGCCAATCCGCACCGGTCAACGTCGCCAAGTAACAATGCCACCTGGAGCAGATGATCCGCTCTGGGGTTTATCTTGGGATCCTGCATCCAGAACGAGGGCGGCAGTTTGACCACCCCGAGTTTCTTGGTCATGGCCACATCAAAACGTCGGGCAAGCATTTCGTTGTCCTGGGTTTTCCCCTGCTCAAGATCGCTAAAAATCTCTGTAAACATATCGTGTTACTGTCTTAAAAACCGGGAGTGTTGATCACACAGCAAGGAACTGAATACAAAAAACAAGAATCCCGGCATATATCTTCAACGACAAATGTATTCTTGCTTGTACATTAAGGGTTCCAGAGTAAAAAAACAACTCCGGCCTATACAATAATGCGTATGAGAAGGTCTTGAATAAGACGATTTTTCGTACAAAATTGCCAATGGGATGAGCAGAAAGACCTGTTCTTTTCTCCAGCCGAAAAGTGTATTGCTGCCCTCGAGGTAAAGGGTTCGTCCAATCTCGGTATTCCAGAAAAACGAAATACTGCGATTTCCCCCAGCCCTTACCTGGAACGAATATTTTTCAAGACGCCCTACAGTCTCAGATACGTCAGGATTCTGTTCTGGCCATGCGTTGCAGACGACGCGCCTGCGTTTGCGGGAACAGGGTACTGTCGGTATGGGGCAGGAATAACGATGCGACATAATGCTCACGATAGGCAGGCACCTCAGAGAGTTCAAAGCCGGTCATCCGCTGCATGGCAGAGACCACATCTTTACGAATATGATTGGAGAGCTCACTCATCCTGCATCCCATGAGTGAGCCGTTGCCCACGTAGAGAATCTTACCTGTATCGGTTTCAGGCAAAAGGCCGACAGTTATGGCACTGTCCAGGTCAATATAGGAGCCAAATCCCCCGGCAAGAATAACGCGGTCAAGATCAGTTACACTCAGCCCTACTTCTGTCAGCAACGTCTGGATACCGGCATGAATTGCGCCTTTTGCCCGGATAAAGTTGTCAATATCCACTTCGGTGAGCACAATATCCTGGTCAATACCCGCATCCTGCTCCCAGACCACCACGTATTCGTAACCGCTGCGACCGGAACGCAGCCGGGGATTATCCAATGAACGGAGGAACCTGCCACGTTGATCAAGTACGCCTGTTTCAAAGAGCTCAGCAATCATAATAAGCAGCCCTGAGCCACAAATGCCCCTTGCCGGTTTGGCATCAATGGTCAGCAGCATCGGTTCAAGGCTCTGCGGGTCAAGAGAAAAGTCCTCTATGGCTCCGGCCGCTGCCCGCATTCCGTGCAAAATCCCACCCCCTTCAAAAGCGGGCCCTGCAGAACAGGCAGCACTGGCCAGCCATTCACGGTTGCCAATGACGATCTCAGCATTGGTGCCGATATCAATAAACAGCGTGGTCTCTTCTGTGCGGTACATACCCGATCCCATCACCCCGGCAACAATGTCCCCTCCCACATAGCTTGACACCGCCGGATACATGAGGGCAATGGCATGAGAGCCCAGCTCAAGGCCAATATCAGTTGCCCGGATAGGCGGATAGAAATTGGAAACCGGTACATAAGGCGCCCGCCTGATATTATGGGGTTCAAGTTCGAGCAACAGATGGGTCATTGCAGTATTGCCTGCCAGAGTGACCGAAGATATTTCTTCCCTGTCAACCTTATGCCGTGCCAGAAGACGTGCAATTACCTCATTGATACTCTGGCAGACCAGCTGGTGCATGTGGGATAACCCCTCACCCTTTTCTGCATAAATCATTCGGGAGATTACATCCTCACCATAACTTATCTGCTTGTTATAGGTGCCTCCTTCGGCCAGGATCTCACCAGACTCTTTATCTATCAGCTGGCCATAAATGGTGGTGGTACCAACATCCACAGCAAGGCCGAAATTACGTTTTGACCAGTTTCCCGATTGAACCTGGAGAAGCCTTGACCTGGACTCCTGGTTTACCGGTCTGGCCAGGGTAGCTGTTACCCGGAAATCGTCTTCCCGTAACGTTTGACGCAACCTGCGCAGGACATTCAATCCGATCTGCATATGACGTTCATCATACTGCTGGGTCATGGCATGGATGAGCCGGGTAGCATCTGAACGGTGATCACCTGCACTGGGCCGCGGCAGCTCCAGAAAAAACTTTTCTACCGGTGGTGAAAAGAGCCCGGTTTCACGTAATTCATCGATGTTAAAAAGATGTTTTCCGGCCCGGTTACGCTGCGGCACAGCTGTTGACAACTGCCCTTTCTGCAAGGTCGCGGCATCAAGGATACGCACGGTAACATCACTTGTCACTGTTGATGTACAGGCTTGCCGAATCCCTTCCTGAATTTCTTTTTTAGAGAGTTTTTCACTGATTCCACCTGCCAGCCCACCCGATTCAATCTGAATCCGGCATTTACCACAGACACCTGTCCCCCCGCAGGAAGCATTAATGTGCAGGCCGGCATGTCGGGCTGCCTTAAGCACGTTCTGCCCTTCATTGACAGTAACGCTTCGGCCTGAAGGGAGAAATTCTACGGTATACGTCATGGGTTTTCCGGCTCCGGCAGCTGGTCAGCAGTAAAGACCGGGCCATCTATGCAGACAAGTTTGCCATTACTGTGGCAATGACCGCACATACCTGTCCCGCATTTCATGTGTCGCTCAAGGGTGGTGATAATGTTACCGGGAAAAATACCCCGTGCTGTAAGCTTCTTCAGGGCAAAACGAATCATAATTCCCGGGCCGCAGACAAGCCCCATGCTGTTTTGGTCAAGCTGGACATCATCTACAAGTTGCGTCACCAGGCCGACATGGGATTTCCAGTTACTGGCCGGT
>RKSL01000067.1 GCA_008633435.1 Candidatus Desulfobulbus rimicarensis
GTATTGGGTACAGGAAAAACAGATTATGCAGGGCTGGACAAACTGGTCTAATCAGCGTGGCTGGATCGCTTCGTCATCCATAAACACTCTACTTCTAGTGGAGGCCCCGGAGAGGTTCTACCGTTCCGGGGTAAAATGCAGCAGGTTCACCATTTTAAGATTTTTTTTTGTCAGGCTGTTTCTGGACTGTGATAACAACACCAAACGAGCGTACATCCTGCGCAATAATTTTCCCGCCAGCCTTTGTAACGGGTTGGGCCATGCTCTGTGCCATTTTTTCGGCACAGAGAAAAGTCAATTTTTCTCCACTTAACATATGACCAAGACGTACACCTACGTCTTTAAAGCCCCATCAGCAGTCTTTGCGGTAATCTATATCGATACGGATTTTTTTTCGCATGGCAATCTCAGCTTTTGCGGAGAATACGTTTATCACCCACCCGGATGGTCAGTTTAATTTTGTCAAAATATTCCAGGAGAGGTATGGAAAATTTTCTGGTCAGTCCGGTCAGGTTTTTGAACCGGGGGGCATCAATATCGCCCTCTGTCTTGATAAACTCCTGAACCTGTCTGCCAAGATCTGCAAGTTCTTCAGCATGGAAGAAGAGCGATTCATTGATTTTAACCAGTTCATTTTTCTGGAGGAGCAGCTCAAAAATTTGTCTGATCTGATTTTCGGAAAATTCATCAAAAATAGCCAGAACATCTTTAAAATTGGGTGGTCTCAATCCTGCATCCTTGTAGAGCATGCTGATTTTCTGTTGCATCTCCTGCTCATCCATCTGCAGGGTGACTTCATGGCCACTGAGGCGAACATCTGCGCCTTCCTGCACGACAATTGCTTTTTTCGTGAGCGAATTAATGGCGTAAGTAAAGAGTTTTGAGTCGACCCTGGGCTTGAGACGAGAGCGTAGTTCTTCTTTGGCAAGACCGCTTTTCAGCGGGTTTTTCTGATGATAGTCGGTAAGCAGATTCTCGATGGAGCTGGCCAGTTCCTCTACAACAGGGGCAGCAACGAGTCGCTGGCTGTCTGATTCTATCACAAGGATTTTACCAGTGGAAATCGTATGTTGAAGTTGTTTCTTGAGTTTTTTACCAAAAATACCCAGCCGGGTAGCCAGCTGATCTGCTGTTATCCCCTTACGTCCGCTTTCTTCGAGAAAGAGGAGCATTTTTTCCTCGACATTATCACGTTTGTAGATGGAAAAAATCTCATGGTTGCGTTTTCGATCCCGTTCCACAGCCCGTTTGCGTTTTGGTGGTGCATTATTGACAATCACACCGCCGCCAATTGTGGCAATGGGGGAATAGCTGCGAATAACAAATCTGTCGCCCGGCCAGACAGCAGCGGCTTCCTGCAGGATGATCTGAATGTTGCAGTTTTGACCGGGCAGGACAACGTCTTCTTCCATAATGACCACCCGGCCGACAATCTCACGGGTGCCCACATGTACCCTGACCTGGGTGCGATTTTTTAACTCTTTGCTATTCGTGCTCAGATAATGAAGGTCTGCGTCAAGAAGGGTTGAAGGCGCCATGGAACCAGGCGTTGCAGCAAGATCACCCCTGCGGATTTCTTCTTTTTCAATGCCCTGAAGATTAATGGCTGTGCGATGTCCGGCTTCAACAATGTCACGGTCTGTACCGTGTACCTGGATACCGCGAATTTTAGCGAGCAGTTTTCCGGGATAGAACATCAGATCTTCCCCTAGACCGATGCGACCTGAAAGGGATGTTCCAGTGATGACAGTACCAAAGCCCTTCATGGAAAAAACACGGTCAACGGCAAGGCGGAACGGGCCGAATTCTTCCTGGAAATTTAATGCCTTTACTTTTTCATTGAGGATGTTTTTGACATCGTCAATGCCTTCTCCTGTGGTGGAGGATACGGCAAGAACAGGAGCCTCTTCGAGAAAGCTGTCTTTACAGAAATCACGGACTTCCTCTTCGACCATTTCCAGCCACTCCGGATCGACCATGTCTTTCTTGGTCAGGATGATTATGCCGTCACTGACACCAAGGAGCCTGCAGATATCAAAATGTTCCTTGGTCTGAGGCATGATGCCTTCGTCAGCAGCGATGATAAAGGCCACCATATCCATGCCGGCAGCTCCGGCCACCATGTTCCGGATAAATTTTTCATGACCAGGAACGTCAACAATCCCCAGTCTGTGGCCGCAGGGAAGGTCGAGATAGGCAAACCCCAGCTCAATGGTTATGCCGCGCTGTTTTTCTTCTTTAAGGCGGTCGGTTTCGATGCCGGTCAGTGCCCGGATAAGACTTGTTTTACCGTGATCTACATGACCTGCAGTGCCAAGGATTATTTCGCGCATATGGCTGTTGTTCCGGTTTTTGGTTATGTGTTACAAGCCGGCGCAAGACAGCTGCAGTTGGGGGGTGTATATCTTTGCAGTACCGCCAGCGAAGTTATAAAAATGAAAAACGAAAAACGAAAACGAAAAATTTAAAAATAGGGATTGCTGCGTGCCTCCTCCCCAATGGTTGACTGAGAACCGCCATACCCATGTCCTGGCCAGACTATGGTTTCAGGTGGCAGGGTGAGTAGTTTACTCTTGATTGAATGAGAGAGTTCTCCCGTGGAGCCTCCTGGAAAGTCTGTGCGGCCAACGCCTCCTGCAAACAGAGTGTCGCCGGTAAAGCAATCAGGTTTGTTGTAGAGACAAATACCACCCGGTGTATGCCCCGGTGTATGCAGAACAGTGAGGGTTTCATCACCTATGGCAATGGTATCCCCATCGTGTAGTTCAACATCTGTCGGGGGCGACTGGGCAAGACCAAGCATGGAAAAATAGTCTTTTATATCATCGCGGCCAAAAAATTCGGCATCAGCGGCATGCATGTAAATATCTGCGCCTGTAGCCTTTTTTACAGGACCGTTGCCGCAGACATGATCGGGATGGCCATGGGTGGCAATTATGGCCACTACATCAAGGTTTTCACGGGAGCAGGCTTCAAGTATTTTGTCTTCATCGCCACCCGGATCAATGATGGCTGCTTTTTTTGTTTTCTCGCAGGAAGCAATGTAGCAGCAGACGCCCATCATCCCGACGGTGAGTTGTTGTACTTTCATAGGTATAGAATGGGAAAAAAGGAATAATAGCCAAGGATTTCAGGGGTATTTATAAAAAACTGTGTGCTTTGCTGACTGTACTGCCCATTTTTCCCCGCCAGCAGATGCTGCCAGGGAAAAATGGGGCAAACAAAAGGGCAGCCAGCAGAGAAATCAGCAGTCGCATTTATTGGGATCACAGCCACCGCCGCCACAGCCGCATCCTCCGGAATCGGCCATGCCAAGCCCATCAGCAGGGTTTACGCTTACCCCCTTTGCCGGTAAACGCTGTTCAACAGCCTCGACAACAGTGGCAAAGGCTTTGACAGCCGGTGTATCTTCATCTGTTGACAGATACGGAACTCCGGTATCTCCAGCCACAACAACCCGTGGATCCATGGGCACTCTGCCTAAAAAGGGCAGGTCAAAATCGCGGGCAGTCTTTTCGCCGCCGCCTGAGCTGAAAATGTCAACAGTTTCATCACAATGGGGGCAGATAAAACCGGACATATTCTCGACAACTCCGACAATGGGCATCTCAACAGTTTTACAGAAGTTAATGGACTTACGCACGTCAGCAAGAGCCACAGCCTGCGGGGTTGTCACCACAACAGCCTGCACATTGGGAATGGTCTGGGCAATAGACAACGGTTCGTCACCGGTACCGGGAGGAGCATCAACAACCAGATAGTCAAGTTCGCCCCAGTCCATGTCGGCAACAAACTGACGGATAGCCTGAATCTTGAGCGGGCCACGCCAGATAATGGCTTCGTCACGATCCTTCATCATGTATTCCAGAGAAACCACTTTAACATTATCGTTATAGACAAGGGGCGGGACAAGATCGCTGGGGTTTTTCGGAGGCTCAAGGCTTCCGGTCAAGTTGAGCATCCTGCAAATGTCTGGGCCGTGCAGGTCAACATCCATAAGGCCGACTTTGTATCCTTTTTTGGCCAGACCAAGAGCCAGGTTAACGGCAACTGTAGATTTGCCAACGCCGCCCTTACCGCTCATCACAAGAATTTTATTTTTGATTCTTCCCAGGGATTTGGTAATGGCAATATCCTGCTGGGCAAGTTTTGCATCTGCAGAGTTGCAGCTGCTTTGGCTATCGGTTCCACAGGAACCTCCACATGAACTCATAATGACCTCCATTATATAAGAAGATAAACAATTTTTTAAGTAACGGGCTTATACTCTAATGCCGGTCAGCTGAAAAGCAATGAAAAATTGTGGCAGGCCAATGATGGCAAACGTTTGCGGTTAAATGAGGTGTTTGGGTGTTTTTGTTGATTTCTAATTGTCAGAACAGTTATAGTGATTATTTTTCATAGTTAGTGTTGGATCAAACTGGTCTTGGTGCCTGATTTTCGGGTTATGCTGAAAAAGCAATGCATGAAATTTCGGTTAGATGCCTGGGTGTTTTTTTCGTATTTTTCGGAGTCTGTGTTTATCTGAGTTCGAAGAGAAAGCCCCATTTCAGGAGAGACAAAAGGTACTGATCTGCAGTGCCAGCACATCAGGGTTGGTACAATAGTATACTATAAATGTATTTTTTGATTATGTCCTCATTACCGGAGGGTGCAATGGATTCCTTCAGCAAAAAAATTATTGCCGAACTGGAACAGATGGAACGTGCCGGACGCAGGCTGCGTAATATGTCGCTTGCCCGGATGATGCCTTACGCCTCAGGGAGCTGGCAGCCGCCAGTAGATATTTACGAGGCTGAAGATGAACTGTATCTTTATGTCGATCTTGCCGGGGTTGATAAAGACTCCATGGCTGTTATCGCCGATGAACGACAGGTTCAGATACGAGGTGTTCGTCATCTGCCCCCTCAGAAGTCCATAGCCTGTGTCCATCAGCTTGAAATTGAACTGGGAGCCTTTGACCGGGTAATTAACCTGCCGGCCACAGTAGATGTGGAACTGGTTTCGTCAATATACAGAGATGGTATTCTGGTTGTCACTCTGCCCAAGAGCAGGAAAACCTGTAATGTCGAAATCAGTATCATCCAGGGAGAGTAAAATGGAAGAACAGAATATACAAGTCGACCCAACCAGCCTGCAGATGCCGGAAATTTTGCCTATTCTGCCGTTGCATGGTTTTGTGTTTTTTCCTGGAATGGGGTTCCCCCTTCAGGTAGCGAGTGAATCTTCCAAGCATCTTATTGATGATGCCCTGCTGGGTGATCGGATGATCGGCCTTGTGCCCAGTAAAAAAGAACAGAAAACAGATAAAGAAACGCTTACAGGAGATGATCTCTACCGGATCGGTGTTGTTGCCTATATCCATAAATTAACCAAAGTTGAAGAGGGGTATTATCAGGTTCTGGTGAGCGGTACCAGAAAACTCTCTGTTGATGAGTATATCAGCGAAACGCCTTACATGAAAGCTCGCGTGGCAGAAGTGCCCATGGATTATCCAGCTGAAGATAAAGAGCTTGATGCGCTGATGCTCGGGATTCGGGCGCAGTTTAAAAAACTGGTTGAACTGGTGCAGTTACCCGAAGAAATGCTGGCCACTGTTAATGCCCTGACAGACCCGTATCATATCGGCTATCTGGTCACTTCGCAGTTGAATCTTAAAATTGCTGCTGAGCAGGAAATTCTTGAGATAGTTGAGGTCGACAAGATGTTGCACCGGGTCGCCCTGGAACTGACCAAGCGTCTTGAAACCGCTGAGATGAGTAACAAATTGCAGGCGGATATAAAAAAAGATATCGATGGTAAACAACGAGAATTTTTTCTTCGTCAGCAAATGGAGGCCATTCGTAAGGAACTTGGTGAAGAAGATGACGGCAAGGTCGAAATTCGTGAACTGCGCGAAAGAGCGGAGGCCAAGGGGCTCAGCAAAGAGGCAAAAGCTGCCATTGATAAGGAACTGACCAGGCTTGAGCGGATTTCTCCTTCTTCTCCCGAATATTCCGGATCACGAAACTATATCGACTGGATTCTCGACATCCCCTGGACCGATTCCACAACCGATACTCTTGATCTGGATAAGGCAGAAAAAGACCTTGATGAGGATCATTATGGTCTGGAAAAAATTAAAAAGCGCATTATTGAATTTTTGGCAGTACGCAAGCTGAAATCCGACATTCATGGCCCCATTCTCTGTTTCGCCGGGCCTCCAGGTGTGGGGAAAACCTCTCTTGGCCAGTCTATTGCCCGCACCATGGGGCGCAAATTTGTCCGTATTGCCCTTGGCGGGATGCGTGATGAGGCAGAAATCCGGGGGCATAGGCGGACCTATATCGGCGCATTGCCTGGCCGTATTATTCAGAGCCTTAAAAAAGCAGGTGCTAATAATCCGGTATTTCTTCTTGATGAAATAGACAAACTGGGTAACGATTTTCGCGGTGACCCTGCCTCAGCTCTGCTTGAGGTACTTGATCCTGAACAGAATTCCACCTTTACAGATCATTATCTTGATATTGAGTTTGATTTGTCCAAGGTGATGTTTAT
Organism: Candidatus Desulfobulbus rimicarensis; assembly: GCA_008633435.1. GTDB lineage: Bacteria > Desulfobacterota > Desulfobulbia > Desulfobulbales > Desulfobulbaceae > Desulfobulbus_C > Desulfobulbus_C rimicarensis. The sequence goes on from RKSL01000067.1 coordinate 6,538, forward strand.
TGCAACTGCCAATATGCTTGATACGATTCCAGGCCCGCTGCGTGACCGCATGGAAGTTGTTGAGTTGGCAAGCTACACAGAAGATGAAAAAACAGTCATTGCCCGCAGACATTTACTGGGAAAACAGCTCGAAGAACATGGTCTTACAGCGGATGATTTTGAGATAAGCGATGATGCGCTGAGGGCTGTTATACGTTCGTACACCCGTGAAGCCGGAGTCAGAAATCTTGAACGACAGCTGGCAGCTCTTTGTCGGGGTGTTGCTGCTAACAAAGTCAGAGGGGACAGCAAGAAAACTGTAATTACGCCGGAATCACTCTATGATTATTTCGGGCCTATCAAATATTTTCCAGAAATGAAGGCTCGTACCTGGGGAGCAGGTCTTGCCACTGGACTTGCCTGGACACCTGTTGGCGGGGCAATCCTGTTTATTGAAACTTCAAAAATGAAAGGCAAGGGTGGCCTGACGCTTACCGGCAAGCTTGGCGATGTGATGAAAGAGTCGGCAACAGCGGCGTTAACCTATATCCGTTCTCATGCTGCAGAGATGGATATTGATGAGGACATCTTCTCGCAGATTGATCTGCATGTACATGTGCCGGAAGGGGCAACGCCTAAAGACGGCCCATCTGCCGGTGTGGCCATGGTCAGTTCGCTGGTGTCAGTTATCAGCGGTCGAACCGTGCGTCAGGATGTGGCCATGACTGGAGAAATAACCCTGCGTGGTGATGTGCTGCCTGTTGGCGGAATTGGGGAAAAAGTTTTGGCTGCTTTGCGTGCCGGAATACACGAACTGGTGCTGCCGGTTCTTAATGAAAAGGATGTACTGGAGATTCCGGAAGATGTGCGTGAAGGAGTAGTCTTTCATTATCCGCATACCATTGAGGAAGCCCTGGAATATGTCCTGGAACCAAGAGTGGGTAAATAAAGACGATGTTAGGCTGGTTTAAGAAGAAATTTTCTAAAAAGAAACAGGATGGATCGGAACACTCGGCATCCGAAGAATCTGTAGATATTGATGAGCAGCAGGTTGTTGGCAAAGAGCCTGATGCGGTGCACCCGGAAAATGATGTCCAGGAAGAAGCTGGCCATGTTGAAGAGGAACCTGTTGATGATGTCACTGCTTTTGAGGTAGGGACGGCTGAGGTTATCGATTCAGACGCTCTTGCATCTGAAGAAATTACAGGTGAAGTGACCGATGCAGTGGATATTGAGGGTGAAGAGGTTGTAGACCGGATAACAGAATCGGCAAAACCAACTGAGGTACGCGAAGATACTCTCCCTGAGGAAGATGTACAGGTCTCAGAACCTGTGCAGGGCGCAGATGATTTTTTTGCAAAAGAATATGCATCACGGGAAATTTTAGAGCCGGCTGCGGGGGGTGGGTCGTTAGCAACTTCAATCACGGAACAAGATGGTTTCGAAGAAGAGATTCATACGCCGCAAGAAGCGGTTGAATATGAACATCCCCTTCCCGATGAAGATGTAACAGGTCTAAAAGATGAGCCACCTGTTGTTGAGGAGGTTGCTGTTGAAAGCGAGGCGCAAGAGGTAGAAGATAATGAATATGTCCAGCCTGAGCCTGAACCAGTCCCTGCACCTGAGTCGGAATCAGAAGTGGCATCTCCATCTGATTCACTCGGGCAGGAACAGCACCAGATTGCCGAGGATGCTCCTGCGGAGGCGGATGATGAAATTACCCATATCGATGTTGAAGAGCTTGACTGGATAGACGAAGATGACCAGTCCCCTGTCCAGAATGAGAGTACTGCGGTTGATGATGAGATAACCGTTGTTGCGGTAGAAGATCTTGAAGTTGTAGACGATGATCTGCAAGACGCACCAGATGAGTCAACAGGAAAAGGCGAACTCTCTGAGGAACTGTTACGGGAAATTTTCCCTGCACCGCCTCCTGAACAGGAAAAACCACAGCGTTTTTCCATGTTTCAGCGTCTTCAGGATCGGCTGGGGAAAACCAGAGACAGTTTTGTTCACCGTTTGGATGCACTGTTTTTAGGAAAAAAGGTTATTGATCAGGAACTTCTTGATGAGCTTGAAGAAATTTTGATCACTGCTGATCTGGGCGTTGCCACGACCATGGAATTGCTTGACACAGCCCGTAGCAAGGTCAAGCGGGATGAACTCAGTGATCCCCAGGCATTAAAAAGTGTGCTTCGTGATAAAATCTTAGACTTTTTGCAGGAATCAGATCAGCCGGCAGAACTGGTTATGCCGGAATCCGGTCCTTTTGTGATTATGGTGGTTGGGGTCAACGGCGTAGGCAAGACCACTACCATTGGAAAAATTGCCTCAAAATTTGTTGATTCAGAGCAGTCTGTACTGCTTGTTGCCGGAGATACTTTCCGTGCTGCAGCCATTGATCAACTTAAGATATGGGGTGACCGGGTTGGGGTTGATGTCGTCAGCGGTCAACCAGGTTGCGATCCCTCTTCAGTTGTTTATGATGGTATTGTCCAAGGTGTTGCAGATGATATTGACGTGATTATTATTGATACTGCCGGACGTTTGCATACCAGTGTAAATCTGATGGAAGAACTGAAAAAAATCAGGCGGGTCATTGGTAAAAAACTCGATGGCGCACCCCATGAAGTCATGCTGGTGCTTGATGCAACCACAGGGCAGAATGCTGTTTCTCAGGCAAAAATTTTTCAAGAGGCTGTTGGGGTCAGCGGTCTTGCCATGACCAAGCTGGATGGTACAGCCAAGGGTGGTATTGTGGCGAATGTCTGCCGTGAGTTAAAGATTCCTGTTCGTTTCATTGGTATTGGTGAGCAGGTTGATGATCTGCGCGATTTTGATCCTGAAGAATTTGTCCAGGCTTTATTCAGCCAGAGTGACGAAGATAACAGCTAGCAGGTACTTCCTGTAATTTTTATTTTTTATTTTTTATTTTTTTTATATATTTCCTGTTTCCCCTTTCTCATCTTTTATAACCCATGGAATATAGACAACATAATCAGCCGGGATGTGGCGGCTGTCTCTTATTTGCCGCATTGTTCATGCTGATCACCGGGGGGTGGAAGGCCGTGGGCAGTTTGCTCTCCTTTTTGCTCTTTTCCGGCCTGATGGGGTTTCTCCTGCTGGGAGCTGCTTTTTTTGGTTTTTCCTGGTATGTGCGGAAGCGGGTGGCTGATTTTGAATCAACCCAAACTGAGACCCATAATAAATTTGTTTTTCTGCTGGTCAATATTCTGGTGCATATTGCCAAGTCAGACGGTCATTTTACCAAGTCTGAATTGCGCACCATGCTTAATTTTTTCCAGCATTCGCTTCATTATGATCAGGATCAGATGTATTGGGTCAAGCAACTGATTAAGGAAGCGCGTGACAACGAACAAAATCTTGATGAGTTGTTAAATGAATTTCGAACCTCTTTTGCCTATGAGCCGCGCCTGATTCTGCTTGAACTGGTTTACCAGATTATTTATACGAAAAAACCTGTTATAACAGCTGAGCTTAACCTGGCTCGCAAGATAGCAGCTTTTCTCCAGATTAATGAGTATGATCAACGCACCATTGAGGCGAAATACAGGTATGGTCATCAGGCCGGTGCTCCAGGGAGTAGTACAACTTCTGAGGAACAATATTATGCAGTGCTTGGTTTACAGTCCGGGGCTGATTTTGTTACAATAAAAAAGGCGTATCGTAAACTTTCCATGCAGTATCATCCTGATAAGGTCGGGCATCTGGGAGAAGAGTTTAAATCAGTTGCTGAAGAAAAAATGAAAGAAATCAATGCGGCCTACGACTATTTTAAAAAGAAGCATAATGGTTCCTGAACCGAAATGCTTTTTTTGATGGCTCTGGATTGTATTGTTTCACCATCAGCTCCTGTAAATCTGCTATCTGCATAAGCCATGAAAGCCCGCTGCTGTGGCACGGCAACCATGAGGAATTGGAACAATTTTACAAAATAAACGAATGAGGTAAAAATGACAGTTGCTACCAAAATGCAGGCTTTTGCGGAAAAATCATCATGGATCCGTAAAATGTTTGAAGAGGGTGCCAAAATGAAGGCGGAGTTTGGGGCGGAAAATGTTTTTGATTTCAGCCTGGGCAATCCAGATGTGCCGCCGCCAGCAAAATTTGGTGCAGTTTTGTCCGATCTTGCCGCAAATGATAAACCCGGTGTGCATTCGTACATGCCAAACGGCGGTTACCCTTATGTGCGCGAAGCATTGGCAGCCAAACTGTCCCAGGAGCAGCAGGTCGAACTCGGCATGGGGGACGTGTTGATGACCTGTGGAGCTGCAGGTGGCTTGAATGTAATTATGAAGTCACTGCTCGATCCGGGGAATGAAGTGATCATTCTTGCCCCATTTTTTGTCGAGTATAACTTTTATGTCGATAATCACGGTGGCGTTACAAAAGTTGTTGCCACGGATGATGAGTTTAATATTGATCTGGCAGCCATTGAAGAGGCGTTAACCGAAAAAACCAAGGTCGTACTGATTAACTCCCCTAATAATCCTACGGGTCAGGTCTATTCAGAGGAGTCGCTGCAGGCGCTGGGCAAGCTGCTTGACGAGACCGGACAAAAATTCTGTACAACTATTTATCTGGTTTCAGATGAACCGTACCGTAAAATTGTTTTTGATGGCCTTGAGGTGCCTTCCATTCTGAAGGCGACGACAAATTCCATTGTGGTTTCATCCTATTCCAAAGACCTTTCTTTGCCAGGAGAGCGTATTGGCTATATTGCCGTACACCCGGAAATGCACGAGAAGGGCGAGCTGCTCAATGCCATGACACTGGCAAACAGGATTCTTGGATTTGTTAATGCACCGGCGTTAATGCAAAGAGTTGTTGCCGAGCTTCAGGATGAGCATGTTGATTCATCCATTTATGAGCAACGAAGGAAAGCCTTTTGCAAGGTACTTGATGATGCAGGCTTTGAATATGTAAAACCACGGGGTGCGTTTTATCTCTTTCCCAAAACACCGATTGACGATGTTGCATTCTGTGCACTGTTGCAGGAAGAAAAAATTCTCGCAGTGCCAGGCAGAGGTTTTGGGGCGCCAGGCTATATCCGACTGGCTTTTTGTATAGATGAGGATGTGATTGTTCGTTCAGCTGATGCCTTTAAACGCGCTATGGCCAAGGCCAAAGCTCAGGCATAACCAGGTAAAGTGTTTGTGAGTATTTGATAGATGTCAATGAGGAAAATTAAAAATATCACTCGGATGGAGTATGACCCCCCACATGGCTGGTGGGTGCGCTTTTCATATAATAAAAAGCAGTACAGTAAGTTTTTTAATGATAAAAAATATGGCGGTAAGCAGTCCGCACTGCTGAGTGCGGTTGCCTGGATGAAAAACGCCAAGAAAAAAGCCAATATTCCCGACACCCATCTCTTTGTCTGCGGAGGAGCAAGAAGTAATACCGGGGTCAAAGGTGTTTCGTATTGCGCAAGCTCGAACAGCTATTTTGCCTCTTGGTATGATGCCAATGGCAGACCGGCAGCAACCAGTTATTCTGCCAACAAACATGGGAAGAAAAAAGCCTTTGCAATGGCCTGCAAAAAACGGGAAAAGATGGAGCAGTGGCGACTGGCAGGTAATACCTATATTGTCGATGAGTATTATCGCAAGAGCACAAGTCATCTGAGAAAGTTTACAAGAGAACAGCTCATAGAGATCTTGCAGAAAAAAGAAAAAGAACTTGGGCGTGTACCCAGAACCCGGGATTTTGCCAACACCCGGCCAACCCATTTCAGTTTCCGCTCAGTTTTTGGAACATGGGCCAGTGCCCTTGCTGCTGCAGGAATTTATGAGGATGATTATAAAGCTGACAACAAGCAGCAGGCGCATATTGAACAGCCGTCAGAGGGGTAATTTCGACGGCTGTTGACCTGGCTGAGGAGTTTACTCCGATATGCTCATATTCTGTCTGCCCTGCGGATGACACCGCATAACTCCAGGGCTATGGCAGATATTTCCTTGGCATCCTCTCCTTCAGCCATTACCCGTATGACAGGCTCGGTGCCGGAAGGTCTGACCAGAATCCTTCCCCTTTTTCCCAGTTGATTTTCTGCCTCTCTTAATGCTTCGGGAAAACCGTTTATCTGTTCTGGGGCTATTTTTGACGACATTCTGACATTTTCAAGAACCTGCGGGTACGTGGTCATGATATTGGCAAGTTCTGAGAGAGGTTTTTTCTTTTTGATCATGATGGAGAGGAGTTGCAGGCCGGCCTGGATGCCGTCGCCGGTCGTATTATGGTCAAGAAAAACCAGATGTCCTGACTGCTCGCCACCAAAGTTGTAGCCTTTGGCACGCATTGTTTCTACAACATAACGGTCACCAACCTGAGCCCTAACAAGTTTGCCGCCCATTTTGGTCATGGCTTTTTCGAGTCCCATGTTGCTCATAACTGTTGCTACCAGTGTCTTTTTCTTGAGCTTTCTCCGGCTGAGCAGATCAGCAGCACAAATGGCCATTATATGATCGCCGTCAACAATTTCCCCTTTTTCATCACAGACAATCAACCGGTCACCGTCACCATCCAGGGCAAGCCCGATGTTTGCACCAAGTTGTTTAACCTTTTCAGCCATGATTTCCGGATGCAGGGCACCGCAGTCACGGTTGATATTTTTCCCATCTGGTGCGACCCCGACACAGGTAACTTTTGCCCCAAGCTCGGCAAAAACGTAAGGTGCGACTTTATAGGTTGCGCCATGGGCGCAGTCAAGCACAATGTGGAAATCATCAAGGGTGTATTTTGCAGGAAAGGTATGTTTTAAAAAGACAATGTAGCGGCCGCGGGCATCTTCAATCCGGGTTGCTTTACCAACCTCGTCGGCAACCGGACGCAATGCAGCCATTTTTTGTGAAAAAATAAGGTCTTCTATGTCAAGCTCTACCTCATCGGGAAGTTTGAACCCATCTTTAGAAAAGATTTTTATTCCATTGTCCTGGAATGGATTATGCGAAGCCGAGATTACCACCCCGGCATCTGCACGCATGGAGGTGGTAATAAAGGCAATACCAGGGGTAGGCAGCGGGCCAAGCAGCTGGACGTCTACGCCCATGGAGCAAACCCCGGCTGCCAGGGCGTTTTCAATCATGTAGCCTGAAAGCCGGGTGTCTTTGCCAATAACTATATGATGCCCTTTTGCCTGGGTCTTGACGATAAACGCAATAGCCCGGCCTATCTGCATGGCAATTTCGGTTGTCATCGGATAGATATTGGCTACTCCACGAATACCGTCTGTTCCAAAAAGTTGTCGCATGTTTTTATCCTTGTTTGCCCTTGTCCTTGTCTGTTTTTTTCTTTTTTTGTTTGTTCAGAGGAATAATCCTCACCTTTTTTGGTTTATAGGATTTAATGGTAATGGGTTCATGGCCGGGTACAGAAACGGTGTCGACGACCACGTCTACGTCTTGTGGCTTTTTAATATCTTTGGCGACAACATATGCCCTGAACAGCATAGCTGGTACAGGGGTTTCGCGTACCAGGTTTTCTGCAATCTCTGCAACCACAGTAACGGAATGAGGCTTGAGCTTGACTGATTTTGTGCCCTCTTTGAGATCTTTTACGTTAACCGGAATTTTGCTGATTTTTTTGGTGACCAGCTTTTCCATTACCTCTATTTTTGCAACAACTACAGTCTCACCTATGAGATCGACAAAAGCTGGAGACAGGTTGATATGGACAGGTAGTGTTATGGAATGGTTAAGATTGTTTATGTTAATAACAAAGGTCTTCAGTGAAAGAGCCGGTGTTAAAATGGTCTGTGGCCCGGAAACAATAATCTTGTCTGGATCAAGGGTAATACTCTTAAGATGATAACCCCGCGACACTTTACCTTCGGTGACCGGGTGGATGGGAATTGCCTTTTGGATGAGCCTGTCAATGGCCAGGGTAATGTTGGCAGGCTGCAACTGTTGCACACTTATTCCCTGGGGAAGCGGGATGGATTCTTTTGTGTTTTTTATAACTATTGCTCCAGGGGCGGCTGCAGAGAGATCAACCGGGCGGGAAATATTACGGTTTTTTAAATCCTGAATGATACTGCGTGGCCCGCGAACAGTAACATCAAGTTGCTTTTTGTATTGATTTGAAATGACGAGGTTTTCCGGCAGGTTAAGCACCTCAATGGGCACCTGAATGTGCATGTCCACCTGGTCTTCACCAACCACAAAGTACCAGAGCAGGGTGCCGAGGCAAAGTGAGATAATTTTGAGAAACAGATCTTTACGGTCGATAGTACCGATTAATCGTTTTCCTGCTGAATGTCGTTTTTGTTGAGCCAGTTTTTCCATAAAGAACTGGTATGCTCCTGAGTAAGAAAAATTTGTTGGAGTTCGCTGGTGAGTTTTTCTTCATCTGAAAGCGGGGTGATTGTTCCATTCCGGACAATCGAGATTTCCTGGGTTTCTTCAGATACAACAATAATGACAGCATCTGTTTCTTCTGAAAGCCCCAGTGCTGCCCTGTGCCTGGTACCGTAGCGTTTGGCAATGCCTGGATTTTTGGAAAGAGGCAGCAGGCAGCCTGCTGAATGAATTTTACCGTCCCGTATAATTACTCCGCCGTCGTGCATGGGTGACATGGGAAAAAAGATTGCTACCAGCAGCTCCTGCAACAGCCTGGCATCAAGGATAAAACCGGATTCGATATAATCGCGCAGACCATTGTTGCGCTCAATAATGATCAGTGCGCCAATGCGACGTCTGGCCATATAGACTGCTGCAGAAATAATTTCTCCCAGGTCGTTGGCAGCCATATCCGGAGTTTTCAGGAAAGGGGTTTTCCCCATCTGGGTAAGAGCCCGTCGTATATCTCGTTGAAAAACTATAATAATTATAAGGAGAATTGAACTTAAAAACGTCTGCAGCAGCCAGTGCAACGCCAGCAGGTTGAGCTGGCTTGAGATAAAATAGATAATGGTAATAACAAAGATGCCAAGAAGCATCTGCACTGCACGGGTGCCGCGAATAAGAAGAATAAGCCGGTATATGATATAAGAAACGATCAGGATATCAGCGATATCCTGCCACCTGAGAGAACTGAGGATGTCAGGCATGAACGTAGGCCACCGGTTGCTGTGAGATGAAAGAAGAATGATCTTTTTATTTATTTAATTTAGCATCTTATCGTGAAGTTGAACAGGAAAAACAAAGAAACGCTGTGATTTTTATGCCTACCTGTAGTATTTTTACCTTCTCTTTACATCTTTTTGGTTGTTTTAGCTCATTCTACCCCTCAGGTGCCGATGCTTTGCCCACCTTACACCCGTTACGATCGTTTATATGTGTATCATCTCGATAAAAAAAATATCTGCGGATTTACTGATCCTGATCTCATTGGGGTCTGGATAGAAGATGAAACAGCAATTCTTTTTTTTCACAAGGAAAAATCTGCTGTTATTGACCGGCTTTGCCACAGGTGCAGTGCCTCTGTTGTCTATCAGGCAGAACTGGGATATGAGGAGTGGGAGGCTGGAGTTACCATCACCTCTTTTGCCACCAAAACTCTGCATATCCGGCCTGTCTGGGAACCGGCAGCAGATATTCCGGCTGGCGAACATGAGATTATTCTTGATCCAAGTGTCATCTTTGGCTCAGGTTTTCATGCCACCACTCGGCTTTGTCTGGAAACACTTGAGCTGCTTCTGATGGAGTCTGGGCTTGTTGTTAATTCTGTGCTCGATCTTGGTACTGGTACCGGGTTGCTTGCCATTGCTGCTGCCAAACTGGGTGTGAAAAGGGTGTGTGCTCTTGATAATAATCCGCTGGCCATTGAAGTGGCCAGGAAAAATGTAGCGCTCAACAGCTGTGAAAAACGCGTAGATGTGCAATGTTTTGATTTGATGAAAGGCTTGCCGGACATGGAATTTGATCTGGTGATTACTAATTTGTACAAAGGGCTACTCATCCACTTGTTTGATCAGGACGCGTTCTGGCATGACAGCATCTATATTGTTTCCGGGTTTATCCCGGCAATGGAAGAAGAGCTTTTGGCAGCCTTACCTGCCAGAAAAGTACATATGTTGCATCGAGCCAATAGTGATCAGTGGCGACTGTGGTTGCTCCAGTTTGGGGCGGACCCTGGGAAGAAAAAGAGTGTATGCTGACGCTCTTGTCGCCCGTCAGCGTTCTTCAGCTTCTGGGGATTGTGTCCGTTGTGATGTTTGTTGGCAGTCTTGTCCTGATTCCCTGGCTGATTTTACGTCTTGATGCAGAATATTTTCTTTTCCACAAACAGAGTCCGACAGATTTAAGTAAACGTCATCCTGTTTTGCAGGTGATTATATTGACTGTTCGAAACTGTATGGGGTTATTGTTGATATCAGCTGGTATTGCTATGATTTTTTTGCCAGGGCAGGGCATTCTTACCCTACTGGTCGGCCTGTCTGTAATGACATTTCCAGGAAAGCATTGGCTGCTCGAACAAGCTTTGCAGCTGCATAAAGTTCGACAATCACTCAACTGGATACGAAGCAAAGGAGATAAACCGCTCTTTATTTTTCCGGATCAAAAAAGCGATGACAACGCATAACCGCCATTCCGTAGAATCCTCCGTTCTTTGCGAGGAAGATATTGCAGCAATTCAACAGCGTCTTTTGTCCTGGTTTACAGCGAACAAACGTGATCTTCCCTGGAGAACATCATATATCCCCTATCACGTCTGGATTGCCGAGATTATGGGACAACAGACTCAAATGGACAGGGTGGTTGATTATTTTCTTCGCTGGATGAATAAATTTCCAGATATTGCAGACGTTGCCAGGGCCAGTGAACAGCAAATTCTTAAATGCTGGGAAGGGTTGGGCTATTATTCAAGAGCAAAGAATATCCGCAAAGCCGCTCGTGTCATCATGGACTGCCATGATGGGGTAATCCCTGATGAGTATAGTACTCTTCTTGCCTTACCCGGGATTGGCCCCTATACAGCTGCAGCCATTCTTTCCATTGCCTTTAATAAGAATACGCCTCTTCTGGATGCTAATGTAGAACGGCTTTTTGTACGTTTGCTTGATATTGATCATCCGGTAAAGAGATCTCCAGTACAGAAGATTTTGCAACAAACAGCACATGCTCTGCTGCCAACAGGTCATGCCCGTCAATTTAATCAGGCATTGATGGAGTTTGGTGCCCTGGTCTGTAAGCCCAGACAGCCGCAGTGTCGTAACTGCACATTGAAAAAATTTTGTCGAGCCCTGCAGGTAAATACAGTCGACAAGCGTCCTGTTCGAGCTCAAAGGCAGCAGATGATTGAAGTGGTCATGGCCTGTGGCATTATTTTTTATAAGGAAAATACTATATCCAACAGCGGCTGCCTGATGATGTCTGGGGGAGTCTCTGGGAGTTTCCAGGCGGAAGAGTGAAGACTGGAGAACCTCCAATACAGGCAGTTCGGCGGGAGATAGACGAGAAAACAGAATTGGCCGTCCAAGATGTGCAGCCTTTTGCCGTCGTTGTCCATCAGTATACGAAATACAGGGTAACTCTCCATGGTTATACCTGTACGCTGGATCAGGAAATATATGAACCCGTACTTCATTCAGCCTCTCAATTCCGCTGGGTGGAGCTGGCTGAGTTGACTGATTTTGCTTTTCCAGCCGGACATCGCCAGCTTGTTGAGCGACTTTTTTAAAATTTCACCATAATTTTACTCGGTAAAATACCTTGCAAGACAAGGGATAAAATATGGAAGCGTCCTTTTACGGCCATGAAATTCCGCTTTGGCGGAAAAGTTATTGGTAAAACCGGCCAGACAGGGTATCTTATAAATTTCACTCCATGGAGCGATTCTTATCTGATTTTTGCGTCACTATGCAAATCGGTGCCGGTTTCAGGTAATTTGTGAATTATCCGTTTTGAAGCGTTTTCATTTGACAGTGTTTTGGATTTCCTTGGATAGGTAATGCAACTTGCGGATGAACAGCAGGCTTGATGAGTAATCAGCGTAGGCAGGGAGGAAGTTGGTGGGAGATTCCAACAGAGAATTACAAAAAACCCGGGATGAAGTAACCCGGCTGGTCAAGAATTGGCAGACTTTGCTTGATGCCATGCCTGTGATGGTCTTCCTGGTGCGTGAAGATTTTGTCATTGAATACCAAAACCGCCTGGCTCTGGAGCTTTTTGGCGACCTGATTAATAAAAAATGCAGCGAGACCTTACATATTGTCTTGGGCGAAGAGCAGTTTCAGCCTCCTGGTGAACCGGTCGTCACCCCTGCAGGTGTAACAGAGACCACAATCAATGGGGTGTCTGTGGAGTATTCCATCGTGCCTTTTTCCAGTTATACTGATAAAGATATGGTGTTGCTTGTGATGCAGGATATTACTCATCGCAAGCAGTACGAAGAGGAATTACTTCATTTTAATGCCAATATTGAGGTGATTCTGCAACGGAAAATTGCTGAACTTGAAGAGAGCGAAGAAACCAGAAAACGACTTTCCAGCCAGATCAACACTCTCAAGCTTCAGTTGGGCTATTATAATGATGCCGATCAAATGATCGGGAGCAGTAAACCCTTGCGCGAGGTGCGTGAAAAGGTACAGCAGGTTGCAAAATCTGATGTGACTATTCTCATCACAGGAGAATGCGGCACAGGCAAAGAGCTGGTTGCCGATCTTATCCATGCGTCCAGTAACAGGGGGGAAAAACCCTTTTTGAAAATTAACTGTAGTGCGATCAATGAATCAATTTTAGAAAGTGATCTTTTCGGGTATGAAAAAGGGGCTTTTACCGGGGCTGATTCTCGCAGAAAAGGCAAGTTTGAGGCTGTAGATGGCGGCACGATTTTTTTAGATGAAATTGGAGATATCAGTGCCAGAATGCAGGCATCTTTATTGCGAATTCTCCAAAACAGGGAAATTGTCCGTGTGGGTGGTACTGAGCCTGTCAATATTGATGTGCGCATTATCGCTGCCACCAATGTTGATCTGGTTGAGAAGGTCAATGAGAAAAGTTTCAGGCAGGATCTGTATTACAGGCTTAACACCATTTTTATTCATATTCCGCCACTTC
>RKSL01000258.1 GCA_008633435.1 Candidatus Desulfobulbus rimicarensis
ATGCATGTGCATTGCCCCGGTAGGGCAGACCCGTATACAGGCAAGATCTCTGCAGGCAGTACAGTTTATAAATTCATTGAGACTTTTATGAAATGTACTCATGGCCACACCGCCATGCTGTTTTCTGCAGGCTGCGACACATACCGCACATCCTCTGCAAGCTTCTCTATTTTGTTCAATATGCATTGTCATGGGGTTACTCCTTTATTGATCATTGATTCTTATAGCAAGTATCATGAGGGCTTATGTATCATTTTATCAGGGTTACAAGTAGTATTTTAATCTAGAAAAATATTCGTCTTTGTGGGTGGTTATTAGTGATTATTGCCATTTAGTATTGAGTGCTCTTTAGTGAAAAAGCACTATTTCAATAGAGATAGATGATCTTATAAATACCGGTTTGAGAGGAAAAGCACAACTATTATTAAAATTGATTAAAGAGTGGAAAACAAAAGTGTTGCTGATTACGGTTATGGCTATAGCTTAAAACGAATTTCATTTTTCCATATATTGCCTTGTCTTGCCCGCAATGGTATCATGGTAAGATAAAACTATTAATTTGCGTATTTGAGATCTTCCATGACTGCATCTGTTCTCTTGATTTCCGAACGGCCGTCTCTTAGGCAGGCGGTCCAAAAAGCACTTCCTTCATTTACCGTGAGTTGTTGCCGGACAGGCGAAGCTGCTGACACATGTCAGAATCCACTGGTCAAGGTCGTGCTGGTTGATGAACAGCTTTCTACGGTAGACGCTATCGCCTGTTTTGAGGAATTAAAGAAAACAAGGCCTGGGTTGATGGGTTTTTTGCTGGGTAGCGGCCAGGGCGAACCACCCTACATTGCAGCTATGGAAAGTGGTTTTTCCGGTTTGCTTTCTTCCCCTCTCGATCCTGAAAAATTATTTATTAGTGTTTCCCGGGCAATGGATTCCATTAAACTGCGTGAAGAAAACACTCGGTTGCGTGCTTTACTGCCACTTTTTGGGTTGGGAGAAAAATTCTTATCTGCCACCTCAGAACAGGAAGTGCTGGCATATTTGTTGGATGTTGTTGCCGAGCAGACTGCTGCTGACAGTCTATCTGTTATGCTTTTTGATGAGAAAGAAGGCTGTCTGCGGATTGCAGCCTCCCGGGGCATGAGAGAAGAGATTGCCCGCAAGATCCGTGTCCAGCCAGGGGATAAAATTGCAGGTTGGGTTTTTGCCGAACGAAAACCCGTTATTCTGAATCGGGAGACCCAAAAGGATTCCCCTTTTGCCGCTTTACTTAAACGGCCGGAAATCGTCTCGGCAGTGTCTTTTCCAATGACTGTTCAAGAGAATATTCTCGGAGTTCTTAATGTGAGCTATACTGATGGAAATATGCGGTTTTCAGAATCCAGTATTGAGATGCTGGGTATTCTGAGTAACCAGGCCTCGCTTGCTTTGAACAATGTTCGTTCCATTGCTGCAATAGCCCAGAAAACCCGGCTGCAGACCCTGCTCGAACAATATGTTGCCCCTGAAGTTGCCGAGTTGATGCTTGACAGTGACACAGGCCTTGGAACAGCACATGGAGAGATTCGTGAAATCACGGTTATGTTTGCAGATATACGAAATTTTACAGGGATGGTGCAGCTACTGCCCCTGGCGTTGCTCCATGAGTTTCTCAATGATTTTTTTAAAATGTTCACTGAAACAATTTTTCAGCATCAGGGAATGGTGGACAAATTTATGGGTGATGCTGTGTTAGCCCTCTTTGGAGCCCCTGTTGAACTGGAAAATGCCAATAGGCATGCTGCAGCCACAGCTCTTGCCATTGGTGAACAGTTTGTAGCGCTTAAAAAGCGCTGGCAGGGTCGGGATAATTTTTTTACCACTATTGATCTGGGGATCGGGCTTACCTGTGGCAGGTTGTTTCTGGGTAATGTCGGTTCAGCAAAACGACTTGATTATACAGTTCTTGGTACAGAGGTAAACATTGCCCAGCGACTAGCAGCAAAATCAACACGTTGTCAGGTGTTTATCACTCAAGAGGTGTATGAAGATCTGGGAAAAGAACTGGGGCAATGGACAGATATAGGGAAAATTCCGCTCAAAGGGGTAAACGGTGAGGTACAGGCATTTTCCAGCCCTGGCGTACCTGAGCAAGGGCAATGATGTTAACGTCGCGTCAGTTGTATCTTTTCGCGCTGGGCAATGACCACGGAGTCTGGAAAACAAGAAAAAGTTTCGTAACTGATCAGCTGTACCTAATCTTCAGGCGATCAGGCCGCCTTGCATAAACGGGTTATAGCTCGTTGGCCTGCTCGGAGTCTCACAGGTTCGCTTACCTATCTGAATCTCGGGTACTGGTAAACGGGTGCAAAGTTTCTATATATCGGTCGTATAAGGGGGATAAATCATTTCGGTAAAGCTTTTACGAGCAACTGTTAGGGGCTTTGACCATGTTTTTACTGTTGGAGACCCACCATTGAGCTCGTTTTTTCTGCTGCCTGGCAAGAGATTCCATGAACTGCTTGATACGCTGCCCTTCAGGATTTTTCATAAATTCCACTCCCATTTTAAATGCCTTAATCTCTTTCTGCTGGTAAAGGCTGATCCATACAGGTCGCGCTGGAATAGTGAGGTCGGAAATATCAGGAGGAAGATCAATAACTAATTCTAGAAAAAGCGCGTCGTTTTCACGGGTGGAATGAAAAACATGAAATTTATCACAAAACACCTGAGTCATCAGCAGACAGGCGCCAGTAATTGAAATGTCGATAATTCTTCCGGAAAATGGGCCTGCAAGGCTCTTCCCTGTGGATTGCTTCTTGGCTATGACCCCAATGGGGAGATACTCAGTGTGTCGCTTTGCAATACGTAATTCAGATATCATTCCAGCTGTTCCCGTGAGTTAGTGCAAGCTACTTAGTAAACAATACTTGAAAACAATGCGGTAATTATTAGACTAAACGTATCATAAATATTGTTTTTCAGAAATAAAAAAGCGAATGATCATGTTTCTCTTCTTTAGACTTGTACCTGCATGATCACAAGCCAAACAGGTGTATATAATGAAATTAAATAATCCGGAATTGTTGCAGCAGAAATGTTTCGTTGACGGTCAGTGGATTGAGGCCGACTCAGGGCAGACGCTGGATATTCACAATCCAGCCACCGGAGATTTTTTGGGCACAGTGCCATCGCTGGGGCGGCTGGAAACATCCAGGGCAATTGCGGCAGCCAATGACTCATGGGCAGCGTGGCGGAACAGGACAGCACATGAAAGATCGCAGGTGCTGCGGAACTGGTATGATCTTATTATAGCCAGTCAGGATGATCTTGGCCTGATCATGACTCTTGAGCAAGGCAAGCCCCTGGCCGAGGCGTGTGGTGAAGTAGCCTATGGTGCCAGTTTTGTGCAGTGGTTTGCTGAAGAGGCAAAGCGTGTGTATGGCGATACCATACCCATGGGGCAGGCCGGGAAAAGAATCATAGTTCTTAAACAGCCGGTTGGCGTGTGTGCCGCCATTACTCCGTGGAATTTTCCTTCGGCTATGATCACCAGAAAAGCAGCTCCTGCTTTGGCAGCAGGCTGCCCAGTGGTTGTCAAACCGGCTGCGCAGACGCCTTTTTCCGCTCTTGCTCTAGCTGAACTTGCACGACAGGCCGGGGTGCCGGACGGAGTTTTCAATGTGTTGACCGGATCTGCAAAAGAAATTGGGGCAGAGCTGACAGAGAATCCACTTGTCAGAAAACTGAGTTTTACCGGCTCAACGCCAGTGGGGAAAATGTTGATGCGCCAGTGCGCAGACACGGTGAAAAAGCTTTCCCTTGAACTCGGCGGCCATGCCCCCTTTATTGTTTTTGATGATGCAGATCTTGAAGAGGCAGTCCAGGGCGCTGTTGCCTCAAAGTATAGAAATTCAGGGCAGACCTGTGTCTGTGCCAACCGCTTTATTATTCAGGAAGGCATTTATGAGGCATTTGCCGAGAAGCTCATCAAGACTGTCACAGATCAGTTGAAAGTCGGCAACGGGCTTGACGCTGATGTTAATCAGGGGCCGCTGATTGATCTTAATGCGGTGATAAAAGTTGAAGAACAGGTACAGGACGCTCTGGATAAAGGTGCCAGGCTGGGATGTGGGGGCAAGCGAACCGGAAAAAGCGGGTTCTTTTTTGAGCCCACCATTCTTTTGGATGTCACCACAGATATGAAAATTGCCCATGAAGAAACCTTTGGCCCGGTTGCCCCGCTGTTTTCTTTCACAGAAGAGGCTCAGGCTGTTGCCATGGCCAATGACACGCCTTACGGATTAGCCTCGTATTTCTTCAGCCAGGATGTCAGCAGGGTATGGCGGGTTGCTGAAGCCCTTGAATATGGCATGGTGGGGATGAATACCGGGATAATGTCGACGGAGTCGGCACCTTTTGGCGGTATTAAAGAGTCGGGAATAGGGCGGGAAGGATCAAAATATGGGCTGGATGAGTATCTGGAGCTGAAATATCTCTGCCTGGGGGGGATTACTCCTGTTCATTGATACCTGGCGATTTTCCCTCTGGGTTGTCACTTTTCTGATGAAGATCTTCACTGTCCACAAAAGCGTAGGCTGAGTGTTTATGGATTGATTCAAAGCTCTCGACTCCAACGGAAAACCATTTTATAGCCGGGTGGTCAAGGGCCTTCTGAGCCACCACCCGGACTACATCTTCCACAAACATCGGGGTTGCATAGGCCTTTTCTGTCACAAATTTCTCATCAGGTCTTTTGAGCAGGGAATAGACTTCGCAGGATGCGCAACTCTCAACGAGCCTGATGAGCTCTTCAAGCCAGATAAATCGGTTTGGCTGTACAGTCAAGGTGATTTCAGCCCGCTGGTTGTGGGCGCCTGCCTGACTGATTTCCTTGGAACATGGACAAAGTGTTGTCACCGGCACGACCACCTGGAGCAGCATTTCCCGCCTTGTGTCCAGAGCGCCGGTAAAAGAGCACTCATATTCCATCAGGCTGGTCGTGGTCGTAACCGGTGCTTTTTTTTCTATAAAATAGGGAAAAACCATACGTATCTGTGCTTTGTCTGCGGCGAGCTCTGTCTGCACTTCTGCAAGGAGCTTAGGGAAGATCGATGCGTGAATATCCTGTCTGTACCTGGCCAGGATAGTGGTAAATATGCCGACGCAGGTTCCCCGCAATTGTCTGGGCATGGCCGCCTGCAGGCTGATTGTAGCAACTGTTCGTTGTCGTGACCCGCTTTGTTCCCGAATGGAGACCGGACAGATAAAGTTCTTAATGCCAACAGAATGGAGTTTCATATTTTTTCAGAAAATTGAGGGTAAAGAAGTTTGCAAACCGTCCTACGCAGGTACTGGACAAAATCATCCTGCAGGTTTGCACCTTATTTTTTTGCAGGC
>RKSL01000259.1 GCA_008633435.1 Candidatus Desulfobulbus rimicarensis
GTGCTGGCTAAGTCAGTACAACAGAAAAAACAGAAAACATTGACCTTGAGTATTCGCAAGAATAACAAGTCACAAACAATTACCCTGCCTTTTACTCTGCAGACAAAGGGTATTGGCCATGCTGTAAAAGGACGATATATTATTGTAAACACAAAAAAGAATGATGGGGTATTTACTGTTACTGAAATTATCCCTGATTTTTCCGGTTTAATGGCAGGTGTACAAGAAATTTCAATAAATGATGTACAGAAAAAACTGTATACAAAAAAGAATTTTGCACTGATTGACACTCGCTCTCATCTCGCATTTCAACAGAGTCACCTTCCCACAGCACGCTCTTTACCTTCCTGCAAAATGACAGAGCATCTTGATGTTCTTCCGGAGAAAAAAGCACAGCTCATTGTGTTGTATTGTGAAAATGAAACCTGCGGGACTGCTGTGCAGGCTTCTATAATTGCTGCTGATGCCGGGTACACTCATGTACGGGTTCTTAAAGCCGGCGTAAAAGGCTGGCTCGATAAAGGGTACAAAACAGTGGCAAGTGACAGATTTGTAAAGAGTAAAAAGCTCATCCTGGTTGATCTAAGGTCACAAAAAGAATATTTTTCTAAACGAATTGCCGGTGCAGTTTCTATTCCGCTTGCAACTCTTGCAACACGCAGCGAACAGTTTTCCGTGAAAGATCCCGTGGTTGTCTATAGTGACCGGATAACTGAAAGCTTGGAAGGGCTTGGAATATTGCATGCAAAAAATATCCAATCCATAGCTATGGTCGAGGGGAATTTGCAGGGATGGAAAAAACGGGGTAATGCAACAGTTTCAGGAAAAGCATCTTCTACTACGTTCTGGCACCGCCAGAGTAAAGCTGGTGAGGTTTCAGCACAAGAGTTTGCTGCTGCTGTTGCCAGTGGGGGGGCAGGTGTGCTGATTCTTGACGTGCGCACGCCAAAAGAAGTTAAACAGGGTATGTTTCGGGGGGCACAACATATTGCCCTGTATAATTTACCAGGTTCATTCTCTGAAATTCCTCGTGAGAAGAAAATTTTTATTTACTGTAAATCCGGTCCAAGAGCAAAAATGGCAGCAGAATTGCTCAAGCGGCAGGGCTTTACAGCCTATTATTTATGGGCAGAGGTTACGTGCAACAGTGGCAATTGCAGGGTGCAGCAGTAAGAACTATTGATATAAAGCCTCTACTCAACTTTTTTTGTGCGCAAACGCTTTTCCAGCTTTTTGTTAATTAATGAGAAAGGGATGACTCCCTGGCGCAGAAAACAGAGCTGCTGGTCATAGCCGACCAGGGTAGACCCCTTTCCGCCCGGAGTTGCGCCGCCATCCACTATACAGTCAACTGCTGACCCGAAAATTGTCTTGACTTCATTCGCTGTTGTTGCAGGAGCATTTCCTGAAAGATTCGCACTTGTCCCTGTGATTGGCCCAGCATAGTTGCTGAGTATTTCCTGAACACAGGGGTGAGGTGACTGTCTGAGGGCCACTGTACCTGTGTTGCCGGTCAGCAGGTCAGGTAATGTGGAAAGTGCCGGGAAAACAAGCGTTAACGGGCCAGGCCAAAATAAATCCATTAAATGTACAAGTGGCAAAGGAGCATCAGTAATGAGCGGGTCAATATTGGTGCTGTTTTTTATCAACAGGAGAACAGCTTTTTTTGTAGAGCGTTTTTTCACCTCAAATAAACGCTCTAAAGCTCTTGCGTTGAAAGGATCAACCCCAAGACCGTAATAGGTTTCAGTTGGAAACGCTATTAAACCGCCCTGTTCAAGTACTTGAACTGCTCTCCGTATTTGGCGGTTAAGGGCAGAATTGATCACTGACGTAAGGCTTCATTTTTTGCTGCTACCTGATCTGCCATCTCCCGACTGTATTTTTGGAGTGCCTGGGTTATTTCGTTGTTGTCAATGGACAGTATTCTGGCTGCAAGAACAGCTGCATTCTTAGCACCTGCTTTGCCAATCCCCAATGTTCCCACAGGAATCCCGGGGGGCATCTGTACTGTTGAGAGTAAGGCATCAAGGCCATTTAAGGATGAGGCATCAATGGGTACTCCAAGGACAGGCAGGGTTGTATGCGCAGCCAGAACTCCGGCCAGATGAGCAGCCATGCCAGCCCCGGCAATGATTATTTTGAGACCTCTTTCAGCTGCGGTGCGGGCATAATCACTTGCCTGTTCAGGAGTACGATGGGCTGAAGAGATAGTCATCTCGTATTTAATTCCCAATGATTTTAGAAAATCAGCTGCTGCCTCCATAACTGGTAAATCAGAGTCAGACCCCATGACAAGCCCCACTGCCGGGCCGCAATTACCTCTGGCTCTGCATAAAGCCCGGTAGCCGATATCCCGTCTGAAATAGCACCCTTTCCATTGTATTTTATCCACAGCCTTGTACGCCCGATCAATGGCCTTGGCAATGGTTGCATCAATTGCTGTAACACCAAGCACTCTTCCGCCATTTGTGACTGTGCGCCGGTTTTTTATGGCTGTGCCAGCATGAAAAACCATAATATCTTTCATCTTGGAGGCATTGATCAGTCCGGTAATCGGTTTTTGTGTCTCATATGCGCCGGGATATCCTTCCGAGGCCATAACCACACACACTGTAGGGCGTGGGTCAATATCAAGATCAATATGGTTCAGTTTTCCGTCTATGGATTTTTCACAGATTTCAACAAGATCTGTTTGCAAACGCATGAGTAAAGGTTGACATTCCGGATCACCAAAGCGGCAATTAAACTCAAGTACATCAATGCGGTCATCACTGATCATCATACCGGCATAGAGCATGCCTTTGATTGGTCTGCCCTCTTCTGCCATGCCCCGAACCGTTGGCAGCATAACTTCATTCATCACCCGCATGGTCATTGCATCGGTCATCACAGGTGCCGGGGAATATGCGCCCATCCCTCCGGTATTTGGGCCTCTGTCCGCCTCAAAAACAGCTTTATGATCCTGAGATGAGGGCAAAGGCAGCACATGCTCACCATCGACAAAGGCTATGAACGAGGCCTCTTCACCAACGAGACACTCTTCTATAATGAGCTTATTGCCAGCCTCGCCAAAGGCTTTGTCTTTCATGATCAGGTCAACAGCTTTTTTTGCCTCATCCTTGGTTTTAGCGACAATAACTCCTTTCCCGGCTGCCAGGCCATCTGCCTTGACTACACAGGGTGCGCCAATCTTGTTGATATACTTTTTTGCAGCTCCAGGTTTTGAAAAAACTTTATACGCAGCAGTTGGAATAGAGTATTTTTTCAAAAAATCCTTGCTGAAAACCTTGCTGCCCTCAAGTTCAGCTGCTGCAGCACTTGGCCCGAAAATACGTAACCCTTGTTCTTCAAAACGATCAACAATCCCCCCTGTAAGTGGGTCTTCTGGCCCGACAATGGTTAAGTCGATACCTTCTTTCAATGCAAATTCCAGAAGGCTGTCAATATCGCCAGAAGGAATATTAATGCAGGTAGCCAGTTTTTTAATTCCAGCGTTGCCAGGGGCGCAATAAATAGATGTTACGTTTTCAGACTGGTTCAATTTCCAAACCAGTGCGTGTTCCCTGCCGCCGGAACCAATGACCAGAACCTTCATACAACCTCCACAATGTGTTTAACTAAATGAGCAACGAGCTTTGTTGGCAGCTCTTTTGCTTTGCCGTCAAAAGAATGATGCAAGCATTCCTTGCAGTACTTTTTTCGTAACCGTTCACCAACGAAGCTGTAGCCTTTTTTATTACACCAATCTGTAACCGTTTACCAGTGCCCCTGATTCGTTCAAGCAGGGGTGCTGGTGAACGGTTACCTTTTTTCAAATACAATTACCGTAAATATCATAGTCTGATTTACTCTAGCAAGAACGCATTTTTTCCTCAACAAATGAACCTCATCGCCCTCTAGAAAACAGTCCTTTTTTTTGCGCCCACAATGTATCCATTTGCCTTGACATATACGGGATCATTCTGCTAATCTCTGAATGTGGGTTCATTCATTATTTCACGCAAGAAATTTCCCTTGGGACTACAACTCAATGAAATCAGCTGATAAACACAGCAAGATTATACGTGCAGCCACAAAAGTCTTTGCCAAGAAAGGCTTTTTTAATGCTAGAATCTCCGATATTGCCAAAGAAGCCAAAGTAGCAGACGGTACAATATATCTCTACTTTAACAATAAATTTGATATTTTGATTTCTGTCTTTGAGCAGGAAATAGGTAAGCTTATTGAACAGGTTAAGGTGCTGATTGATGAGGAAGACAATCCTCAAAAAATGCTTGAAATCTTTATAACCAGGCATCTTACAGAAATGAAAAAGAACAAGAACCTGGCAGAAGTTATCCAGATAGAATTACGTCAAACGAATAAAATAATACGTGATTATCGAAATAATAATTTCAGTGAATATGTTAATATTATTTCAACTATCATAAAAAAAGGACAGGAACAGGGCATCTATCGAAAAGATATTTTACCGGGTATTGCTAAACGAGCAATATTTGGCGCACTTGATGAGATTGCCAGAGTTTGGAACATCCACCTTGATACGAACTATTCAGTTGAAGAGGCTGCAAAGCAGGTCACAGAAATATTTCTTGCCGGCATACTGAAGACCGGGAACAAGTAAGGTCTTCAGTGCTTAAGTGCCGCTGTCCCCCCTTTTTGTGCGGGTTCAACTCTCAGTGCCGGCCTCAATATCGATCACTTCAAACTCCCGTACACCACCTGGTGTTTTTGCGGTAATCTCATCCCCTATTTCCTTGCCAAGAATTGAACGCCCCAATGGAGAAAGGACTGAAATTGAACCTTTTTTCACATCAGCCTCTTCTGGCCCCAGGAGCTGGTACCTGATTTCCTCATCTGTTTCAAGATCCATAAGGGTTACTATTGTACCAAAAACAGCCCGGTCAGCAGAGACTTCCGTGCAGTCGATCACCTCTGCTCTTCCAAGTTTATCTTTAAGTTCCATGACTCGCCCCTCAATCATCCCCTGCCGTTCTTTGGCTGCATGATATTCCGCGTTTTCCTTCAGGTCACCATGGGCTCGTGCCACTTCAATTGCTTTAACAATTTCATGGCGATCAAACCGTTCAAGTTGTTCCAGCTCATCCTTGAGTTTCTGGAAACCATTTTTTGACATAGGGATACGTTGTACCATCTGTATTTCCTCCAGAAATAAAAAATAAAAATAAAAAAAATAAAAAAATACGTAAAGTCAGTGATCAAGCCGACCGGCTCATTGTGATATTATGATTTGCTCCTCAGTGGTTATACCTTTTGAGGCCGCAAGTATGTTGTCTTTGCGTTGCTGTTTTCGTAATGCATTGATTTCTTTTGGGATCGTCATATCTGCAGGATCTTCATGGGCAAGAGCCATGAGTACCTCGATGAGTAGATCCGGGTTGGCCTTTAACCTGAGAGCTTCAGCCATACGTGTATAAACAAGTATCTTATCCTTTGTTGAAAGAATACGATTTTTCCAGAGTTTTGCAGATCTGGTTTTCTCAAGGAGGAAGAG
>RKSL01000068.1 GCA_008633435.1 Candidatus Desulfobulbus rimicarensis
GCAATTGCTGATCCATGACTTTCCCCCCCCCCGTTCCTGTGACATAAAAAATATCAATAAGCTGCTCGACTTCGGTGGCAATACGCGCGCGGTGAATATTTAAAGCAAAGTCAGATAAGGTCTGGGTGAGTTGATACAGCGTTCCTGTCCGATCCCCGCCATACACCTCAATCACCGTAAACTGTCGTGACGATTCATTTTCAAGCACGACCTTGCGTTCAAGCTGCTGCACCTGCCGTCGGGGACGGTTACCAATTGACTGCATCTTTTTATCAAGCTGCCTGCCAACATTGAGCAGATGATTTACAGCACGATTCAAATCCTGTTCAAGCGCTGGCCAATCCTGTTCGTCAAACTCTGAATCAATCACAGGAACCACATCCAGCACGTCCACCACCGTGCCATCCGGCCAGGTAAAAATCTGGGCTGCAAGAACTGAAAGATTATGCAATGCCAGCACACCGCAAAGTTTGGCAAGGAGCCCCTGACGATCACAGCTCATCATCAGAAGAGACCAGGAGCCATGACGTTTTTCCGGGTAGAGCAATACTTTGTCAACAAGCTCTCTTGAGTTATCCCGGTGCATCCGAAGATGATGGACAACCATTTCCGGAGTAAAACTCATCAGATAATCAGCTGGCAGCTGCTCAATATTCATGTTGAGTTGTTCTTCGGGAGAAAGCAGAGCCACTACCTGCTCCCGTAACCAGCGCACCCCCTGTTCTTCACCGTTATGTGCATGTGACATACCAGTACACCCGGCATCCAGGCAGGCCTTGACCTTAAGGTAAAGCTCTGCCAGCAAGGTTGCTTTCCAGCTTGACCACGCTGAGGGCCCCGTGGCTTTGGAATCTGCAATGGTCAACAGATAGAGCATGGCCAGCCACTCCTGATTAGCAATGAGTTCTGCAGTCTGCTGAATGAACTCACGGTCTTCCAAATCCCGGCGCAGAGCATTCTCCGGCAGGAAGAGATGATAGCGCACCAGAAAAGCGAGGCATTGCCGCAGCTCATGGTCAAGTCCCAATCGTTGCGCGGCCACCTCAACCATTTCGGCACCAAGAACAGAGTGATCAGTGTGATGCCCTTTACCAATATCATGGAGCAGAGCCGCCAGGTAGAGAAGATGCGGATAACTCAGCGACTGAAATATATCGTTTTCTTCAGTTTTTAAGCGGGCAACTTCGGCAACAGTTTGTAACTGGTGACGATCCACGGTGTAAATATGATACAAGTCATGTTGAGCCAGTGATTCGACCCCGCCAATTTCAGGAATGTAGGCGGGTAACAAGCCGACTTCAAGCATGGTTTCCAGCAAAGGCATTGGGTTATCGCCCAGCATGAGGATTTCCAGAAAAACTTTACCAACCCGCCTTGAATTTTGAAAATTTTCATCGACAAGATGGAGATTGCGGGTAATTAACTGGCGTGTCCGGTGATGCACCGGCAAACCGGTTCGTGCTGCCTGCAGAAAAATACGCATGAGCAGATGGGGACGCTGTGCCAGATCGTGTTCAGACACGGCAATTCGGATGGTCTGGCTGCGAGCCACTAGACCTTTTTCCAGCTGACGTTCAGCTTTATCCTTACCGCTCAGGCCTAAAACTTCGTGGACATGTTCAAAAAAAAGATCCGTGACCACGGCAATGGTTTGGAGGTGTGAGTAGACATGGCGCATAAAATGCTCCACGGCAAGCATTCCCCCCTTGTCTTCGTAGCCGAAAGCAGCAGCCATCTCCTCTTGATATTCAAAGATCAACTGATCATTATGACGACGACTGATATAATGGAGCCGATTCCTGATCCGGGCAAGCATATTCCAGGATGTTTCAAATTCCTTCCTGTCCCGGGTGGCCAACATACCGGAATCTTCCATCTCAATGAGTCCTGACAGACCAAAAATAGCTTTAGCAGTCCAGAGCATTGCCTGAATATCCCGCATCCCCCCTTTGCCCTCTTTAATATGGGGTTCAAGAAGATAGGCATGGTCGCCATACTTGTTGCGTCGTTCATTGCGCAGTTTGTCCATGATCTGGACAAACTCATGGCGTCGCCCATCCAGCACTTTTTTACGGTACCTGTTGACAAGATCATCAAAGAGTTTTTGCTCGCCGGTGAGCAGGCGGGCATCAAGTAGTGAAACCTGGAAAATAAAATCATTTTTGGCAAAAGCCACTGCATCTTTTACGCCCCGGACACTGTGGCCGACATCAAATCCTGCATCCCAGAGCGGGTACAGAATAGACTCGGAAACACTCTGCATATACTTTTTCGCCTTCCAGTTATGCAGCAGCAACAAATCAACATCAGAAAAAGGGTACAGTTCCCGACGACCGTACCCTCCCAGGGCAACAAGGGCAATAGAGCCACGCGACTTTTTGACTTCGGGTGACGAGGCAAAATGATCAACAATAAATGAATCGACCAACTGGGTATGTCGGCTGAGCAGTTCATGCCCACTCAGCCCCTGTTGCCAAAGCTCCTCAAGAGCCTCCTTCTGAGCGTGTAACTCCGAAGACATTAGATGGCCTCGCGGTCAGTCTCCCCTGTTCGTACGCGGACAATCTGCTCAACCGGCAGAACAAAGATTTTACCATCACCGATTTTGCCTGTCCGGGCAGCACCAATAACAGTCTCGATCACCTGATCAACCTGGTCAGCATCAACAATAATTTCAAGCTTTATTTTAGGAAGAAAATCAACAACGTACTCGGCACCTCGATAAATCTCGGTATGCCCTTTCTGGCGACCATACCCCTTGACTTCGGAAATGGTCATGCCTTTAATACCTATGTCGTTTAACGCCTCTTTCACATCATCAAGCTTAAAGGGCTTGATTATTACCTCAATTTTTTTCATTAGCAGTCCTCTTAAGTATCTCGTAGACAAGGATAAACCGCATACCAGCCAGTTTCATGCCCAGCTTGCGATTGTACCTCTATAATTAATTGTACGCAGTTTCAGAATGTTCTGTATAATCCATTCCCTGCACCTCATTTTCATCTTCAAGCCGCATGCCCATGGTGGCATGCAATATTTTTACCAGGATAAAGGAAACCACAAAGGCGTACACCCCAACCACGGTAACTCCCAAAAACTGAGACATAAGCTGGGCTGAACTGCCGGCGAGTAAACCGTCAACACCTGCAGGATTCACGGCTTTAGACGCAAAAACCCCAAGAAGTAAGGTCCCTGCAGCACCTCCAACGCCATGAATACCAACAACATCCAGCGAATCATCATATCCAAGTTTGGATTTCATATTCACCGCAGTGAAGCATATAATCCCTGCCAGTATTCCAATGGCAATGGCAGCATTAGGCCCGACAAATCCTGCTGCGGGAGTGATGGTCGCAAGCCCGGCAATGGCTCCTGACGCAGCCCCCAAAGTGGTCGGTTTGCCCAGGGTAATCCATTCCATTAATGTCCACATGGCCATACCTGCCATGCCGGCAAGATGGGTCGCAACAAATGCTGTGGCAGCAACCGAATCTGCTGCAAGGGCGCTGCCCCCATTAAAGCCAAACCAGCCAAACCAGAGTAATCCGGTTCCCAGCATGGTCATAGGTAGATTATGAGGCATAAACCCCTCACGACCAAAACCGCGACGCGGCCCAATAACCAGAATAGTTGCCAGAGCTGCAGCGCCACAGGTGACATGGACGACCAGCCCACCGGCAAAATCAAGCACCGGCACGTTAAGAGCAGACATCCAGCCACCGCCCCAAATCCAGTGACATACCGGATTGTACACCAACACCGCCCATAACAAACTAAACACAACAAAAGGAGCGAATCGTACCCTTTCTGCAAACGCCCCGGTAATGAGCGCAGGCGTGATAACAGCGAACATGCACTGATAAATCATAAAAACGGTCTGCGGAATCGTGGTCGCATAGTCTGCACTGGGCGCATTAGTTACCCCCTTGAGGGCAAACCAGGAAAAATCACCCACAAAACCGGCAATATCAGGCCCAAAAGACATTGAATAGCCAATATATACCCATTCAAATGATATGATCGAAATCATTATCAGACTTTGCATGATGGTGCCTAATACATTCTTACTGCGCACCATACCTGCATAAAACAGGGCCAGCCCCGGGGTCATCAACAAAACCAGCCCTGCTGCCGCCAGAATAAAGGCGGTATCCGCTCCATTAATCATCACTCTCCTCCTGGAAAATTACAAACTTGTAATATTTTTCCAAGCATTCTAACCAAGAGGAAAGTTTTTTTCAAGTCAGCCCGGTGGAGCTCCACTCCCCGGGCTGCCGCATCAATGGCTACATATTATATCCAACCTCTTTATGATCCGAAACATCAAGGCCCTGAACCTCATCCTCAAGTTCTGGACGCAAGCCGATAAGCGCCTGAACAACTTTTAAAATAATATATGTCAGTACAACTGAATAAACAATGGCAGCTCCTGCGCCAATTGCCTGAACAACAAACTGATGAGCATTGCCAAAAAAGAGGCCATTTGCTCCATCAGGATTCCAGGCAACAGAGGCAAACAGGCCGGTGGCCAATGCTCCCCACAGACCGCCGACCCCATGAACACCAACAACATCAAGGGCATCATCATAACCTAATCGCCCTTTCATCAAGACAGCAAAATAACAGAGTGCTCCTCCAACCAGCCCGATGGCTATCGCTGATATCGGGCCAACAAAACCGGCCCCAGGGGTAATTGCCACAAGCCCTGCAACAGCACCGGATGCTGCACCCAGAGTTGTCGGTTTCCCCTGCACCTTCCACTCAGCCAACACCCAGGACATCGCCCCGGCACCGGTGGCGACCTGTGTGGTAAAAAGAGCTAGTACAGCAACTGGTCCTGCAGAAAGAGCCGAGCCTGCATTAAAACCAAACCAGCCAAACCAGAGTACTCCTGCACCAAGAATGGTCATAGGCAGGTTATGAGGATGCATAGCTTCACGACCATATCCTTTTCGCTTACCAAGCACCACGCAGGCAACAAGGGCTGCAGCTCCTGAGTTTAAATGAATGACCGTACCGCCTGCAAAATCAAGCGCTCCCATTTCGCCAAGCCAGCCACCGCCCCAGACCCAGTGACAAACCGGGAAGTAGACAAAGGTTGACCAGAGAACCGTAAAGAGCATGAACGCGGTAAACTTCATCCGCTCTGCATAGGCTCCGGTAATAAGTGCCGGGGTAATAATGGCAAACATCAACTGAAAAGCACAGAATAACAGATCGGGAATTGTGTCTGAATAAGGGCCAATACCGGTTGTCACCCCCTGCAGGCCCAAGTATTTCATCCCGCCGACAAATCCGCCGATATCCGGACCAAAAGCCATGGAATACCCATAAACGACCCATATAATTGAGATCAACCCGAGACAGAAAAAACTCTGCATGGTTGTTGAAAGAACATTTTTTGATCTCACCATGCCACCATAAAAAAGTGCCAACCCCGGGGTCATTAACATAACCATGGCCGTTGCCACCAGCATAAATGCGGTATCACCTGAATTCATTGATTCGTTATCCTCCTACACATCTGATTGAAATAAAAAATGAAAAGCTTACTCTCCCACCCCCGTGAGCAGAAGCAAGCCACAACTACCAGGAATATCAACTTTCATACCAACCTGCATCATTTCAGGTAACCTACCGAAATACATAATTTAATATTTTTCTATCACGAGTAGATCATTAAACAATAATAACATTTTTGTTAATTCTTGAGGAAATATTACAATTTTGCACTGTTTATCGCGGAAAAAGCTCCCCCTGGTGATCATGAATTGTAAAGAAGGAATCTCGACTCACAGTTTGACAACACCTGAAAAAAGCAGTAAAATTTCTTTAAAATATTTCAATAAACAATATGTAGTCTAAACAGGACTGCTAAGAATAGTGACTGGGCATATAGAAGAGGAACTGATGGGCATTGAGCGTAGAAATTTTATCAGACC
>RKSL01000260.1 GCA_008633435.1 Candidatus Desulfobulbus rimicarensis
AAGAAAAGGGTGGCGACAATTTTTTCCTTCAAGCCCTTTTGCAGAAAAAGTGGTTAAAATACTGTAATCTTCAATACTAAACTCGGAAAAACACTGTTCAACCAGATCCTGAGCAAGAATCCAGACTTCATTATCTACTTCAACTGCGGCGTAAACAAAATCCGGATGAAATGCCACTGCCATATTTGCAGGTAAGGTCCAGGGAGTTGTTGTCCAGATAAGAGCAAAAACCTTGCGACCGGAAAACTCGGATGCAACATCAGAGAGATCTTCTGCTACAGGAAATTTAACATAAATAGAGGGCGAAGTATGATCATAATATTCGACTTCAGCCTCAGCCAGTGCAGTGCCGCAGGTGGAACACCAGTACACAGGTTTTTTGGATCTGACCACACCACCAGACATAAGAAATTTATTAAATTCACGGGCAATGGAGGCTTCGTAACCAAAATTAATTGTCAGATACGGGTCATCCCAGTCACCAAGTACCCCAAGACGACGAAACTGGGCCTTCTGGGTTTTTATCCATTTTTGGGCATATTTGCGACAGGCGCCACGTTTACCTAAAATAGAAATGGTTTCCTTTTTTTTGCCAAGTTCTTTGTCAACATTATGTTCAATGGGCAACCCATGACAATCCCATCCTGGGACATAGGGGGCACAAAAACCATCCATGCGCCGGGATTTTAAAATAATGTCTTTAAGCACTTTATTAAATGCCGTTCCAAGATGAATATTACCGTTGGCATACGGTGGCCCATCATGAAGAATAAACAAAGGCTTGCCCTCTGCTGCCTTTTGTAATTTTTCATATAACCCTTCTTTGTCCCAGCGCTTTAAATACTGAGGTTCTTTCTGGGTCAGATTGGCTTTCATTTTGAACCTTGTCTTGGGAAGGTTCAGGGTATCCCGATAGTCCATGGGGTCTCTCTTGGTACAATATTTATGGTTGCAAAAACAAATGCAAAGATTTTAATCAGAACAGAGGAAGATGCAAGGGAAAACAGTTGCAATACAGATGTACGTCTTTATGATCCGCAGGCTTTACACGATAAGGATGATCGGAAAAACTTAAAATTCAATTCCCTGTTGAGCCTTGATCCCTTTACTGTACGGATGCTTAACTTCACGCATTTCCGTGACCAGATCAGCCGCCTCGATAAGCATGTTATCTGCGTCACGTCCGGTAATAACAACATGTTGTCCTGGATCTCGACCTGTAAGCGTCTCGACAACCTCTGTGGCCTTGATCATTTTATAGGTGACGAGATAGGTCAATTCATCAAGGACAACTAACTGATGTCTGTTTGCTGCAATTATTTTCCTGGCAAAATCCCACCCTTGCCGCGCAACAGCAATATCTTTGTCAATATCATCGGATTTCCAGGTAAATCCTCTACCCATCACATGAAAATCCAGCTTCCCTGGAAACTGCTTTGCTGTTTCAAGCTCACCATATTTCCAGCTGCCTTTGATAAATTGAATAAAACACACCCGGTGGCCATGGCCAAGTGCCCTGAAGGTAAGACCTAAAGCCGCTGTGGTTTTGCCTTTACCATTGCCGGTAAAGACCATGAGCAGACCTTGTGTTTTTTTACTCATTGGCTTTGCACCTGTAGCGAGTGTTCACAGAAGCTCCTTTCTGAGGCAGACCCTGGTCAAGCGGTTTTCCATGTTGCCGAATATACTCATAGCTGACAATTGAGGCAGCAACGCTCACATTCAAACTCTGCACATGCCCCCATTGGGGAATAGAAAGCGATGCAATATCAGGAAAATCCTGTCGATCAAAACTCAGGCCAAACTCTTCATGACCAAAAACAAACGCTGTTTTAGCCGGGAACTCTACCCGACCAAGCAGGTCAGAACATCCAGGCTCTAGTGTTATAACTGTATATCCCTTATTCTGGAGGACTTGGAAACATTCAATAAACTGTTCAAAAACCTGATATTTTACCCAGCGAACAGAGCCTTTGGCCGGATCAGGGTCAAAGGCATGTACCCCAATTAAATAAATTTCCCGCACCCCAAAGGCATCAGCTGTCCGGAAAATTTTACCTATGTTGAAATCAGGCTTGAGACCATCAAGAACAAGGATACAATTATGAAGCCCTGACTTTGCACTCGACATATTGCGTCGTCGTGCCCGCTCATACCTCACCTCCATATCAAATCGTTTTGGTACACGTCTACTCATGATTCCTAGTATCTCTGGTTGTTCTTTTTTTACCCACGTTGTACTCTGTGAATTGAAAAAAAACAACTCTGATGCAGGAGGAACGCATAGTGACAACACCTGACACCGAGCACTGCGAGATATGCGGTGCAAATAAAAAAACAACAAATTCTGCAGGGTTTAAGGCTTGCCCGACCTGCCGCGTCATAATCAGTCATATAAAAAATCATCCTGAAAGGATCAAAAAACTCTGGGCAGAGCTGCAGGACGAGCCCATCCTTCCGAAACGTGATATTCAACATATTCAGGAAGAAATGGAGTTGCCAGAAGTACTTGACGGTAAACGGTACATGACTGTAGACCGCGAAAACAACAAATGGTACCTCTCTGTCAGTGAAGTTAACAGCCAGCCGGTCGAGGTTTTTGCCTCCACTGCCTTTGACCGTGACCACGAGCTGCAATCACGTATTTCCAACCTCACAACAATAACACGGCTCATCTCGCTAATGCTGCGCCACATCTTTTTAAATGAGCCATTGACTCTGCAAAAATGCCTCAAGCAGATTAAACGCAGTTCACGTCAGAAAAATGATCTGCCAGATATGCTGTTTGGCGTTTTAAACCGTTACACTGACCCGGTCAGCAACACAAAAAAATAAAAACACACAACAGGTATTCACAAATCTTTTTAAAAACGATAGTATAAAAACAGATTAATCAAAATGGCTGGATCAAAATCGCCAGCCACAAAAGATAATGAAAGTCAGTCACTGCGGCGTGGCACGTTGGTAGATGCTGCGACTTTCGGATAAACATACTCATATTTTCCCATCAGCTTTATGTAATGAGCCAATCTACTTCCACAAAAACAAATTCACGTCACGACTCCGGCATAAACAAAGAAGCTGAAAACGATCTTGCGCCCTCGCAGGATGGGCATGAGAAATCACCTCACAATACCAATCAGGAAGAATCTCTTGAGGAGATACTTCTCCAGGAATTACTGCAAAAGACCACAGAACTCCAGCAAACAAAAAGCGAACTCGCCAACAACAAACTCGAACTCGGCATCATACGTCACATTGTCGCCAGCCAGACAAACGGTATTGTTTTTATCTCAGTTGAAGGCCAGATTCTCTTTGCCAACAATGTATTCTGCGGCATGACCGGTATTGACCTGCAAGGTCTTAAAGAAAAAAGCTTAAACGCTTTTGTTATGCTGCCCCAGGAGGATCAACCCCTTGCAGCTGTCCTTAAAAAAGCAAAAGGACAAGACAACTGGCACGGCACCGCTTTACTCAAGGGCGATAATGACAGTCAACTGCCGCTTATCATGTCTGTTGATTTTTGTAAAAAAGACAGCAAACACGATGTTCCAGGGGGTTTTGTCTGCCAATTTTCTCCCACTGAAGACTTTGCTCCATCGAGTTCAAACATAGGTTCATCAGCCCTGTTTTCACACGACTCTTTGACAAAACTTCCAGACAGATCTTCGTTTCACCAACATTTGTCACTCTGTGTAAACCAGGCCAGAAGAGCAAAATCCAAGGTTGGACTTCTCTATATTGATCTTGATAATTTTAAACGAATTAACCGTATGCTCGGACCGGCATATGGCGACGAAGTACTCTGTATGGTCACCTTGCTCCTTCAGCAAACTGCCAACGCTGAAGGCATCAATTTTATCGCCCGCTTAAGTGGTGATGAATTTGCTATTATCCTGCCGCCCCCCTGCCAACAGGAGCAAATTGAAACACTTGTAGATAGACTGCTCAACAATTTCAAACGACCCTTTATCATTAACTCCCGCGATATTTTCATTACACCAAGTATCGGAATAACCCTCTACCCGGATGATGGCCAAAACCCTCCAGAATTACTAAGAAATGCAGACACAGCCATGGAAATCGTCAAGGCTAAAGGAGGCAATAACAGCTGTAGATGGCAAAGTCAAATTGATGCCCAGGCCGTGGAAAATCTTCATCTGGAAAACGATCTGCGCATGGCGGTAACCAATAAAGAGATTTACAACTATTATCAGCCACAAATAGATCTGACAAACGGTAAGATTATTGGCATGGAAGCCCTGGCCAGATGGGAGCATCCAGAACATGGGTTTATATCACCGGAAGTGTTCATCCCTCTGGCGGTGGGCGCAGGGCTTATCGACGATCTAGGGCTTGAACTGGTTCGACAGGCCTGTCAGGAAGGACGCGACTGGATGACCCTTGGCTTTCGTGATTTTACCATGGCCGTCAATCTATCCGGGAGACTGCTCAGACGTCTTGACCTCTTTGACCAGATCATTGACTGCCTCGACTCCACCGGATTCCCGGCTGACCATCTGGAAGTCGAATTCACAGAAAGCGTCCTTATTGAAAATATGGACAACACAATTGACTTAATCAATAAATGCCGGAAAAGAAGTATTAAAATGGCCATTGATGATTTTGGAACCGGCTATTCATCACTGAGTTATCTGCAACGTTTTGCTGTTGATAAAATCAAGATTGATCGTTCTTTCATAATGGATGTCACGACCAATGCCGGTGATGCGGCAATAACAATGGCCATTATTGCCATTGCCAAAAAACTCAACTTTGAAGTTCTTGCAGAAGGGGTAGAAACCGAAGAGCAACTCTTTTTTCTGCAGGAAAACCAGTGTGACTCCTGCCAGGGGTTTCTCTTCAGCAAACCCATATCAGCATCACGCATGAAAAACCTCCTCATGCGTGATGCCAGTGTTGCCTTAAAACACCGGAGAATTATAGATAAATTTTATTCAATCAAAGCTGGAAACGAATAGCTTTTATCTATTTCCCCCAAGCAACTGCACCAGTGAGCATACCTGGCAGCAGGTACCCCTTGTTCATTATCGGTTGTGGCTGGCGATATCACTTTATCTTTTCAGGGATAAATAATTTCAGGTAGTTACCATACCCCTGTTCTTCCAGATCATCTATCCCCACAAATCTCAGTGAGGCTGAATTTATGCAGTAGCGCAATCCTGTGGGTTCAGGGCCATCAGAAAAAACGTGGCCAAGATGCGAATCACCCTCTTTACTGCGCACTTCTGTTCGCACGGCAAAGAGTCCTCTATCCTTGCGCTCAAAGACAGCATCTTTACTGATGGGTCGGGTAAAACTTGGCCATCCTGTACCTGAATCATATTTATCTGTTGATGAAAAAAGAGGCTCACCTGTGACTCCATCAACATAGAGGCCTTCTGCTTTATTATTCCAGTATGGATTATCATAGGGTGGCTCAGTTCCTTCCCGCTGCGTCACCTTGTACTGAAGCGGCGTAAGTTTTTCTTTGATGATCGCATCTTCTGGTCG
>RKSL01000261.1 GCA_008633435.1 Candidatus Desulfobulbus rimicarensis
TCATGAATAGAGAATTGTAATGAGTATTTTAAAAAGAGAATTAGGTGTTGAAAAGCAGATTGAGAGTTTTTTGAATCAGGTTATCCGGTCGGGTCTTATATTTCGTCAGGGTGCAGAAGCATACTTGAAAGGGAACAGTACCGATTTCCAGCGGAAACTGAAAGAAATTGTCGAAGTGGAGCATGCCGGTGACGATCTCAGGCGATCCATACAGCAGTATCTTTACACAAAAACCTTGATTCCTGAATCACGCAGCGACGTGCTGCAGCTTCTGGAAAATATGGACTCCCTTCTGGATCGTTTTAAAGGTGCACTCTGGCGTATGGAAATTGAAAATCTTGATATTGATATGGATTTTCATGAAGATTTTCTTCTTTTGATAAATGCAGTGGTGGAAACCGTGGAATGCATTGTCCGGGCAGCCCGAGCATTTTTTAAAAATATATCTGCGGTTACTGACCATCTTGACAAAGTGTATTACTGGGAAACGGAATCTGATAAAATTTCCACCCGTCTGCAGAGGGGAATTTTTCGCAAGGAAAGTCTTCGCCTGAGCCATAGAATGCTCCAGCGGGAGCTTGCCCGACATCTCGATAAAATTGCCGATCGGGCAGAGGATGTTGCCGATAATCTGAATATCTACGTTATCAAACGTTCTTTGTAAGGAGCAGTGTATGTTTGGTTTTTTTTCAAGCGGACTGTTCCTTGGCTGGTCTCTGGGGGCTAATGACGCCTCCAATGTGTTTGGCACAGCTGTTGCTTCCCGGATGATCAGGTTTCGCACTGCAGCCATCTACTGTTCTGTTTTTGTTATTCTGGGTGCTGTTATCAGTGGGGCGGGTGCATCGCATACTTTAGGGAAACTTGGGGATGTGAATGCCGTGGCAGGGGCGTTTATTGTGGCATTTGCTGCAGCCATGAGCGTATATCTCATGACACTTGCCCGTTTCCCGGTCTCAACCTCCCAGGCCATTGTCGGGGCTATTATCGGCTGGAACATGTTCAGTGGTTCCCTGACCGACATGAGTTCGCTCACTAAAATTATTTCAACCTGGGTCTTCTGTCCACTTCTGGCAGCCGGTATTTCCATGCCGATGTACCTTATGACCGGGGTGGTTGTTCGCAAATTCGGTATACATATGTTTAAACTCGATGCCATTACCCGCTGGTCTCTGCTCGGGGCTGGAATATTTGGCTCGTATTCACTGGGTGCCAATAATATAGCCAATGTTATGGGGGTTTTTGTGCCGGTGGCAGATCTTTCTGATATTTCTGTGCTGGGTATTACCTTCTCTGGTGCTCAACAGCTCTTTCTCCTTGGAGGAATAGCCATTGCGGTTGGTGTTTTTACCTTTTCAAAAAGAGTCATGTTGACCGTGGGCAAAGGAATTTTTGACCTTTCTCCTGTTATGGCTGCTGTTGTTGTCTGGTCTCATTCCATTGTGCTGTTCCTCTTTTCTTCCGTGGCTCTGGAGTCGTGGCTCAAAAGCCATGGACTGCCGCAATTTCCCCTTGTCCCGGTTTCAAGTTCACAGGCTATTGTTGGGGCGGTTATCGGTATCGGCCTGCTTAAGGGGAGCAAAAGTATCCGATGGAAAACTGTAGTCGGAATCACCAGTGGTTGGGTGACCACGCCGATAATTGCTGCCCTGATAAGTCTTCTTTCCCTCTTTTTTCTCCAGAACGTATTTCAGCAGGATACCTTTAGAAAAGTAGAATATATGTTGGATCATGATGCCATAACCAGGATTAAAGCATCCGGTGTTCCAACGCAAAGCCTGAAACCATTGTTGTTGAAACAATTTCCCAATGCTGTGGTGTTCAAAAAAGAAGTAGAAAAACTTTTGCCTGAAAATGAACAAACATTGCATCCTGTGATGGAAGCAGCTGAAATTGACAATCTGGAAATTTCCGTAGAGGCACTCTCAAAATTTAACTCAAAATCCATGGGAAGGGCACAACGTAAGGCTCTTGAGCATCTATCGGGTAGAATGTTTTCTCATCGCTGGCAACTGGATCGAGCACTGGCCGAACAAAGCCGGGAGTTTCAATATACAATGAAGGATAGCAACCATAACGAACGCCTGTCTGCATTGCTGAAGAGTTTATATAATCAGTTCAGGCAGTAGAATCCTGTGTTGGTTCCCTTGCAAACAGGTTTGCGAACCCTCCGGGGCATTCACAGAATTCCAGGGGGAAAATACTTCATTTCATTCAGAAAACCTTGAATAAGACAGTTTCTAAATCAGCACGTTTTTTTCACGAAAGTCGCTGCACCTACCAACGTGCCACGCCACAATGACCGACTTTCATAGTTTCTTGTGGCTGGCGGTGAATCTGCCGATAAACCGTTCTTAACGGCTGTGAAGGTGAATGCACACTAAACATATCCGCCAGGTTACCAGACCACTACAGTGACTTGACATTTCTTCTCCGTGATTACTTATAAGCTGTATTTGCAGAGGACAGCCAAGAAGTCTTTTACCCGTATCTACGCACTTGTTAGTATTTTTGAAGTTCGTTATAGTCTTAGTGCCAATTTTACAGTGGGAACCAAGAACAAACGTCTCGATCCATGGGCATTATGGAAAAAATGCCATGCGCTTGGGATCTTTCTATATTTGAATTAACTACAGGCTTTTGCTACCCGATATAAGCACTTCTTTTCAGCCTGACAGGCTTATATGCTGGGGAGTTCGTAAATGCCGTTGCTACAAGAAAATAAAGA
>RKSL01000069.1 GCA_008633435.1 Candidatus Desulfobulbus rimicarensis
TTTTTGAGCGTGATTGTATCACAGCTCGCGAGAACCAGCCTTCTCATTATACCTTACCTCTGTGTATTATTTTTTATCATGACGCAGAGATCAGAAAAACAGACCATTTATGAACAGGCACTGACTTATCTTCAAGGTTGTTCCCCCCTTTAACGCTCTCTAATTGACAAAAAAATATCATGCGTGTAAAGTAGCCCAACTTTAGCCCGGATGGCGGAACTGGTAGACGCAAGGGACTTAAAATCCCTCGGCACTTGCGGCTGTGCGAGTTCGATTCTCGCTCCGGGCACCAGAAAATGAAAGGGTTATATCTTCGCATGGCGAAAATATAACCCTTTTCTTTTTGTTCTATTCAACCAAAATACTGTAGCTACTGTTGTATCCAAAAGTCGCAGCACCTATGACCGTACCACGCCGCAGAGAACTACTTTCATAGCTTTTTGTGACTGGCAATTATGATCCAGCCATGCTGGTTTATCATGCAATTGCAGATTGACCAGGAGGTGACAATCTGCAAAGAAATTATCGTAAAAGCAGAAAATTTACAGGTGCGATAACTATGTCGGCTGGCGCAAGCACTGCTAAAGCCTCATCAATATCAATACGTCTTCTACTCACACCATTATAACTGATAACAGGCCCGTGGGATTTCAAAACCGCTTCAATCTCATTCACTGTGGCCTCAGGTGCAGCTTGCCGCAGGACTGCCCAAGCCCCTGCAACATGGGGAGTTGCCATGGAGGTTCCATTCCATTCCTCAAACCCTCCACCAGGAACAGAAGATGTAATATCGCTACCAGGGGCATACAAATCAAGAGCTGAACTGTTATTACTGAACCATGATCTGGTGTCCTCGGTATCAAGACTTGATCCCACAGCAATCGCACTGGATATACAGGCTGGCGAGCTAATATATGAGGAATACCCGTCATTTCCACTGGCTATGACAGTAGCAATGTTTGCAGCCTTCAATCTATCAATTATCGGTTTTTGCGGATCAGTATCACAATACCCTGAATACGACCCACCCCCCAGACTCATGTTCACACTTGCTATTTTAAAGGTATAGCGGAGGGCATACACCCGTTCAAGCCCGGCAATAATATCTGAGTCAAATGCGCCCATACATTCTGAAACGTTACCACAATATTCAGTTCCAGAAATTTTTGAAAACACTTTAATCGCAATAATTTTTCCCAGGCTGGCTACACCGTCAAAAGTTGAACCATCACCGGCAGCGATACCGGCAACATGGGTTCCATGACTACAGCCATCGATACTCAAAGGACATGGTTCCCCTGCACCAGATGCTGTTGAAGAGGCTGCGCCGCCGGGACAAAATGAAGACACTGCAGGATGATCATATCCTCCGGAATAACAGGCTTCAGATATCACCTTTCTGGTAGTACCTGTTGCCAGAAACGGATGGTACTTGTCGACACCAGAATCCAAAACAGCTACAGCCCATTCATTATTACCGTTATACTTGGCAGTCGCATGGTGAGGATACACTCTTGGCACACTCTGCATTAATGAAGGGTAATGAATTTTATTTCTGCTCACCACAACGTCTTTGTTTTTCATCAAAGTATTCAGCCCATTCTTATTCACAGAAAGGGAAAACTGAGGAACAAATTTAAAACGACGGAGCTTGCTATAATCTGTCGGTTGCAGACTGCTAAGCACCTGATCTTGCAAACGGGCAACAACTTCCATTCGTTTTGCAACACTTAACGTTTCATCAACAAGCATTGTTTGAAATGATAACGATGGGTTAACTGTGACAATGACATTTACTTTGCCATTTTGTTCTAACTGTTCCTGTAATGGTTGAGAAAAACCCAAATCACCCGCCAAAACAGGCAGGGACATAGCTCCAAAAAATAGCGCGAAAAGAAGAAAACTCAATTTGATTGTTTGCATTGAAAACTCCTCAATAAATATTTTACTATGAACGATATCGGTATTGGTGATAAATCATGCATCTCGGCCAGGATCGCCAACTGCAACACCTAGCAAAGCCTTCGACGATGACAGTCGACACTGCATGTCTCGTGTGCATTGCCTCAGCAGGAATTGGAATTTCTGGACAGGCACGAGTTGGTTGAGCTCGCTTCTTGCCAACCAGAAGAGTTTTGTTGGTTCATCGACGGTTTCACTACACGTAATAAAATTTAAGTAAGAGTTCCAAGTATGCAACGTCTTATTTACAGGTGCAATGAGAACCATTTTGGAAAACGTAGACTAGACGACACACGCTTAAGCCAAAAAACAACATTACAAAGCAGTATAAGTAACTACAATATACATCCTTCAATCTTGTCAATCAACATAATCACTCAAAACACCTCAAATATTCTTGTTTTCTCTGTTACGGCGACGTCTTACATGCCCCTCAATGCCCCTGCATGATCGTGTACTTACATTATCAAATTTTCTTGACGCATTTTCCAAAATCGAATAGTGATTAAATAACTATATTTTCAGATGCTCGTAACAGAGCTTAAAAGGGAACCCGGTGTAAATCCGGGACGGGCCCGCCGCTGTGACCGGGGACAAACGTTGCAATATGTCACTGTCTGTTTATCAGACGGGAAGACGCAACAAGTAGAATGATCCGGAAGTCAGAAGACCTGTCTGAGAAGTATCCTGCTGGTGTCGCTTTAACGACCATGCAGAGCAGAAATCCTTCGAGGCCATAAGGATATTCTCGTAAGTATTCGTGGAAAACAGGGACTCCCCGAATCTATTTATCTACAAATAGATCCGGGGATTTTTTTTGCCCTTTTCAAAAATATTTTTTCCGGATCCCAGGTACTGAGCGCAGGTGAAATACTGTGGGCTACACAATTATCAACCCCTTACCAGAGGAATCTACAATGGAAATTATCGGCGAAAATATGCACATCATGGATCCTGTTTTCCTTGGTGCGTTAACAACAAAAGACAGCGAAACCCTCCTTTCTCTGGCAAGGCAACAGGCCGAGGCTGGAGCTACTGCCCTGGATATTAATCTCGGGCAGAGCAAATACCTTACAGCTCTTACCCCCTGGCTCATCAACACGATACAAGCTGAAGTTGACCTGCCGTTGTTTATGTCCAGTCATGTACTGCACCAGCCAGACATGCTTAAAACGCATAAAGGCATTCCGGTTATCAATGCGGTAACAGCCAACAGTGATGAGCTCAAACAGGCCATGAAAATTGCCAACAACACTCATGCCGGCCTGGTCATCCTGCTTGTCAGCTCCAAGCTCACTCCCGGAGATATCAATGGCAGGCTTATTCTTGCCGATCAGGTCATGGATGTGGCCACAACAACGGGCATGCCGCTTTCACGCCTCTATCTTGACCCTGTGATTTCCTGCAGTCCTGATCCGGCAAGCTGGCGGTTGGGAGGCGGTCAACCAGACATGGAAATCATTTATGAATCTTTATCCCTACTCAAAGAAATGTCACCCCATTGGAAAACCATTGTCGGGCTTTCCAATGCCTCGATTTA
Organism: Candidatus Desulfobulbus rimicarensis; assembly: GCA_008633435.1. Taxonomy (GTDB): domain Bacteria; phylum Desulfobacterota; class Desulfobulbia; order Desulfobulbales; family Desulfobulbaceae; genus Desulfobulbus_C; species Desulfobulbus_C rimicarensis. The sequence continues at coordinate 3,503 of RKSL01000069.1, forward strand.
CTTGAGCAGGCAGAAACGCTCTGCCCAGCACTGCAGTTTATTACCCAAGCTGGCAGATTCCGGTCTTGATGCGGTTATCCTTAACCCACTTGATGACGCTCTTATGGAAGTGGCTAAAGAGCTGAACACATCCAAACTCTGTACAACAAAGGAATGATCAATACCGATGAAGAGTACGCTCCTGATGAATATATCGCTCTGCTACCATAGCGATATATTCATCATTGTTACATAAATCACCAACACTCAGAGCATAAAAAATGCACTCTGAAAATGAAGCTACTGGTAGCACGTTCATTAATATCTTAAATTTGAGGCTGGTCGTTTTCCGAACACCAGTACACCCAAGCCAGGAACGATTTTCTTTTTCACTGCAACATAACCGGATTTTGCAAGCCGGTTCAGGTGTTCTTCCTGCGCTTTTTTCTGTAACAGGGCAGGAAGAAAATCACGCCAGCACAATTCCTTTTGCTCCAGCAATACAAGCAACAGCATACCGCCAGGTTTAAGGAGCATTTTGCAGTAACAATATTTTTCTTTCATAGCAGCTTCAGCATTGTTACTGCCGACTGAAACAAAAGCCACCATATCAAAATCCGGTTTATTTCTAAAATCAGTTAAGATCTTTTCATCTATGGTTGTGAAGATTCCACCCACATCAACGGTTTCCAGAGACCGTACCTGCAATATCTTGACTGCCTTTTCTTTTTGAATTCGTTTATTCACCACACGCTGTATCACCGGAGAAACGACCTGTTTTTCCACACCAGCCACTTCACAGACTGTTTGTGATTCGTTCTGGAATATCTGCGTGTTACTGTTCATACCTTGCCCTCATCTGTATTGGTCCTGCCTGCACTAACAGTTTGTACAGCCACATCAATTTTGCCCACGCAACAAAGATAAATTATCTGTAAGTCGCAGCGGTAGTCATTTGCCCGCTGCACACCCCATTAATCTAAACTTGCAAAAAGCAGCCCTGCGCCCACAGCAACAGCCCACCAGAACAAACACAGACAAACCTGTTTAATGCTCACACACGATGATCTGTACCGCCTTGCAGAGTACCTACCTGGCTGTGTCAGCATGGTACTGTCAACAGGAGTCAGCAACTCTTTCATGATATTAATGCATAATTTCAACATACTTCCTCTCGTCACCAACCACCTTTTTATCTTTCCTGATTTATAAACCTATGATAATAGAAAGGGTGAGTAATAACAGATGCAGAAGTATAATATTAAAACCATCACAGATCATCTAAAGACGAATAATGACGTATCAGTACATTCAACTTGCTGACAAACTGGAACAGGATATTGCTGCGGGAAGGTACAGAGCCGGTGACAAGCTGCCATCGCTGCGAAAACTGCACGCCCGAACCGGTCGTTCAATCTCTACAGTCAACCAGGCCTATATAGAGCTTGAGAACAGAAAGCTTGTTGAGGTAAGAGAAAAGTCCGGATTTTATGTTAGAGCACAACTGCACCATGTTCTCCAGGCACCAGCCAGGGGAAACAGTCCTGTCAAGCCTCATAAGGTGGCCATTAATGCACTTGCTGCAATGCACCAGAAATCCATCAGCAACACTGGGCTTATTCCTTTTGGTGCAGCCATACCAGCACCGGCACTGCTGCCTCACAAGCAGCTGGCTGCCTGCACACGCACTGTTGCTGCAGAATATCAACAGGGAAATCGGCTCGGTTATGGTCATCCCTGCGGGTTACCGGAACTCCAGCGTCAAATTGCACGGCACACCTATTACACTCCGCTTGAAAACTGTGAAGAAGACATCATCATTACCAATGGCTGCATGCAGGCTATTGACCTCTGTCTTCGAACAGTTGCCCGGCCCGGTGATATTATCCTTGTAGAGTCGCCTACCTTTCTCTGTTATCTGCAATTGCTGGAAGATCTCAACATGCGGATTCTTGAAGTCCCTGTTGACTCACGCCACGGTATTGATCCTGAAAAAATTCAACAGGTACTTGATGAGCATGATGTACGTGCAGCCCTGTTTAATCCCAACTTCCATAACCCACTGGGATGCCTGATGGATGATGCCAACAAACAGAAACTTGTCCAGATAATGAATGATCAGGGAGTCCCCATCATTGAAGACGATATTTACGGTGATCTCTACTTTGGGGATGTACGGCCAAGAACCTTGAAATCTTTTGACCGGCGCGGCATGGTTCTTTACTGCTCATCTTACTCGAAAACCGTGTGTCCTGATTTGCGGACAGGCTGGGTCATTCCTGGAATTTTCCGTGAAAAACTCAAAAGACTCAAATTTAATATCTCCATTGCCACCTCACAACTCAATCAACTTGTTATCGCTGATTTTCTCGCATCAGGTAAGTATGATCGCCATCTACGCAAACTGCGTAACGCCTTGAGGCGACAGACAACAGATACTGCCCTTGCCATAAGCAGGTCATTTCCGGCTGGAACCAGGATTTCCACGCCCCAGGGAGCATACACTCTCTGGGTTGAACTTCCTGGAGGTATAGACAGTATTCAGCTATGGAGCAAAGCTGAGAATGAAAATATTTCGATCTTCCCTGGCGCGCTCTGCTCAGGCACAGACCAGTACAGAAATTATATCCGGATAAGTTGCGGTTTTCCCTTTACTGACAGACTTGCAAACGGCATTACACGGCTGGGCGAGCTGGTTGCTGTGCTGGGTAGACAATCTCTTCCTGAAACGACTCAGGAAACAGCCACAGGCACAAGCATACGCATTGGGCTGAACACTGATCCTGAACTGTTATGTATTAATGCAATCTGCACAGGTATCCATACTGCCACCCGTGATTTTTCTATTAAAATACGGCAGACAGTTTCTGGAAACATCCTCAAATTATTGGCAAGTCACGAACTGGACGGCGGTTTTATTTTTGGCGACTGCTGGGAATCACAGTTTTCACTGCTTCACCTGGCCACCATGCAACTGCGCATTGTCGGGCCGGTCAACCTTCAGGATATCATACGTAATGCAGACAAAAAAGATATTGCCGCCCTGCCCTGGATAGGCAATCCCCTGGACTGTCCCTACTGCCAGATAATGGAAAGAGAATTCAAAAACCAGGGGCTTACGCCCAGCATAGTGATGACGGCAGATCAGGAGTTGGCAATTCTTGCGCTTATCAAAGCCGGAGTGGGGATGAACTTTATGTTGGAACAGGAAGCGCGTAAAGCAGAGAAAAGAGGAGATCTTGTTATCTGGGAACAAGAGTCCTACAAATTCCCTCTTTCTTTTGTGACTATACGCAACCGCAAAGAAGATCCCAGAGTATGTACTCTTCGCAATGCAGTCCAAAACGCCTGGAGATGAGGAAACTCAAATTTTCTTCTTGTTTTCCCCTATGTAAGAGCCTCAACAAGTTGTACAGCTCTCTTGCTGGAAAGCACGTCATGAACCCGAAGAATGTCAACCTGCTGTGAGGCACAAAGGGCAGACACAATAGCTGTTGGGCAATCCCGCTCTTCCAGTGGAATCTGAAGCAGGGTGTCAAAAAAAGACTTTCTTGAATGACCGATCAAAACAGGGCAGTCAAATTGTTTAAAGAGAGAAATATTTTTTAATATTAAAAGATTATGCTGCAGAGTTTTACCAAAACCAATGCCAGGATCAAGAATTACCCGATTCGGGCTTATTCCTTTGCTGCTCATCCAGTTCAACCTTTGTTCAAAAAAGGCGCAAATTTCGTCGACGACCTGATCATATTCAGGTTTAAGCTGCATGGTCTCCGGCGTACCCTGCATGTGCATAATTATTACCGGCCCAATATATTCTGTGACGACCTCAACCATAGCCTCATCGTGCCCAAGGGCTGAAATATCATTTATCATGGTTGCTCCGGCATCCAGAGCCGCTCTTGCTACAGCAGCCTTTGTTGTGTCTACAGACACCGGAATCTTCTTGTCCACCTGGCGAAGGGCATTGATCGCCGGAATAACCCGTTTCAACTCTTCTGCCTCAGATACTGGGGAAGCAAAAGGACGGGTTGACTCGCCGCCCACGTCAATAATATCGGCACCGTAAGCAATCATTGCACGTATCTGAGTGGTAAAAGTTTGCTTTTTGGTAAACCTGCCACCATCGGAAAAAGAATCCGGAGTCACATTCAAAATACCCATGATTTTGGTTGCCATACACATCTCCATAGACCATCCCTGCTGGTCAGATTCGCCAACTCCAACAATAAACGTTAATAACTACAGCTTAGCACGCTCGGAGTCACCTCGACTACGAAAAAAAAAGGCACAGGAAATTCCTGTGCCTTTGTACTTCGCCCTGACCTGCCTGAAAACTATCCCTCAGCAGTCTCTTTTGATGCTGAAGTCTCAGCTACAGTTTCAGGTTTTTCTTGTTTATCTTTGACAGTATCAGCATCAGTCGATTCTTTTGTCTGCTCGCCAGCTGGTTGATTTTCAGCTACAGGCTCCTTCGCTTTTTTCTTTTCTTCAGGGGCTGCCTGTTCACGAGGCGTTCCAGGATCTTTGCCCTCTTTGAGATTTGCCATGATTCGGTCAATATCTTCAAGCATTATGGTCTCTTTTTCAAGTAACTCGTCAGCCACAGCTTTGAGCACCTCAATATTTTCCTGAAGAAGAGTATTCACAGTATTATTGGCATCAATAACAATGTCTTTAACTGCCGAATCAATCTGCTGGGCTGTTGACTCGCTGTAGTCTCGATGCTGGGAAATTTCACGGCCTAGGAAAATCTGTTCTTCCTTTTTACCATAAGCAAGCGGGCCAAGCTCTTCGCTCATGCCCCATTCACAGACCATTTTTCGGGCAAGCTCACTGGCACGTTCAATATCATTTCCAGCGCCAGTGGTAATTTCATCAAAAACAATTTTTTCAGCTACCCGCCCCCCAAAAAGAATGGCTATGGTGTTTAACAAAAAGCTCTTTGAATGCGTATATTTTTCATCAACCGGCAACTGCATGGTAAGCCCCAGTGCTCTGCCACGGGGAATAATGGTCACCTTATGAATGGGGTCAGTGCCGGGAAGCATCCGGGCAACAATAGCATGACCAGCCTCATGGTAGGCAGTGATTTCTTTTTCTTTGTCAGAAATAATCATGGAGCGTCGCTCAGCCCCCATCATTATTTTATCCTTGGCCTTTTCCATCAGCTCCATATTGATCTCTTCAGCACCCTGCCGGGCCGCCATAAGGGCGGCCTCATTAACAAGGTTTTCAAGATCAGCACCGGAAAATCCAGGGGTGCCACGGGCGATAACAGCCATATCCACCTTATCAGACATCTTGGTTTTTTTACCGTAGATCTCCAGAATAAGCTGACGGCCTTTAATATCGGGCACAGGGACAATTATCTGCCTGTCAAAACGGCCTGGCCGTAGCAATGCTGGATCCAAAACATCAGGACGGTTGGTGGCAGCAATAATAATAACACCGTCATTGGCCTCAAAACCATCCATTTCCACCAGCAACTGGTTAAGGGTTTGTTCGCGCTCGTCATGGCCGCCGCCGAGTCCGGCACCTCGATGCCTTCCTACAGCATCAATTTCGTCGATAAAAATAATACAGGGCGCGTTCTTTTTGCCCTGATTAAATAAATCACGGACACGGGAAGCGCCAACCCCCACAAACATCTCGACAAAATCAGAACCAGAGATGGTAAAAAACGGTACCTGAGCCTCACCTGCAATGGCCTTGGCAAGCAATGTTTTTCCGGTACCAGGCGAACCGGCAAGCAACACGCCTTTGGGAATACGCCCACCAAGCTTGGTGAACTTTTGCGGATCTTTTAAAAAATCAATTATCTCTTCAAGTTCTTCCTTGGCCTCATCAATGCCAGCCACGTCCTTGAAGGTTACTTTAACTTCACCTTCACCCTGAAGCTTGGCTCTGGTTTTGCCAAAACTCAATGCACCGCCTTTGCCCCCCATCTGCATCTGGCGCATAAAAAAGATCCAGACACCAATGAGCAGAAGCATGGGAAACCAGGAGATAAAAATAGACATCCAGAACGAGTCTTTATCCGCCTCTTTAACCCCGATATTAACATTGGATTTACGGAGCATCGGAATAAGTTCAGTATCATTTGGCACAATGGTCTCAAAGGGACGGCCATCCTGGGACGCGCCTAAAATTTTATCGCCCTGGATAGTGACTGTATCTATTGCCCCGGATTCAACACTTGACCAGAACTCACTGTAGCTCATGGAAGTATTCGGGCTCTGCGGGGTATTGAACAGGTTAAAAAGCAGGATCATGGTCAAGCCAATCACGAGCCACATGCTCAAATTCTTATAAAAAGTATTCAAAAAACAATCTCCAATATAGCTGTTGATCAGGTCAGACAGCACACTGCCTGACATTTTTCTTTTCTTAGATCCTGCAACAAAACTTCAAAAGTAAAATATACAATGATTATACAATTGTCTATTGTAGGGACTCTTACCCAATCAGTCAATGGCTGCGGAGAATTCCTGTACGGTTTTTACAGCAATCTCCTGTTCTGACAAGGTGGCAATAGCCTGGGTCATGGAAGACGCCCCTGTGATCGTTGTTGTATAGGGTATATGGTAATCCAAGGCCGCACGTCGAATAGTATATGAATCTTCTGTGGTTCTCGAACCCGACGACGTGTTAATTATCCATTGGATCTGGCCGTCTTTCACCTTATCAAGAATATGCGGCCTCCCCTGGGATATCTTATTGACCTCGGCGCATGCTATACCATGTTCTGCAAGTTGAGCAGCTGTTCCCCGGGTGGCGAGTAGTGAAAATCCTAATTGAGCCAGAGATTTTGCTACCGGTACTATGTTCGCTTTATCGCCATGGCGAACACTGACAAAAACCGTTCCAGCCATGGGCAGCTCCTGCCCAACAGCCTGCTGCGCCTTGGCCAGAGCAAGCCCGAGATTGTCATCAATCCCCATGACCTCGCCTGTGGATTTCATTTCCGGGCCAAGCAGGGTGTCAACATTGTCAAAACGATCAAAAGGAAAGACAGCTTCCTTTACCGCCCAGTGATTCACAGAAATTT
>RKSL01000007.1 GCA_008633435.1 Candidatus Desulfobulbus rimicarensis
GCATTCTCAACCCCATGGGAGATCAGCTTCCAGAAGATGTCAACGGCCTGGGAGCAGCTGATGCAAATGGCCGTAACTGGGTTGTTGCCAGAGAGTATTTCTATAAGGCTCTTACAGAATCAGCCCCCCAGCAGAGAGAGGTCTATTTTGCCGAAACCTTCCACACTCTGGGCTATGTACTTCATCTCATCGAAGATATGGCAGTTCCCGCCCACACCAGAAATGATTTCTTCCCAGGCCATACTCACTTTATTGGCTGCCCTTCCGGTGGTTGCGAACACTTTATAGAGCGGTTTGGTAATCCCTCTGAAGGATATGTGAGAGATCATTTTGATGCAATATATTTATCTATCCCCTTGAACAATCGAAGTGTTCCGTTCACCGGAGAAAAGAAATTGACCAATTTTTGGGATAGTGAGTCCTACGATCAGTACGATTCATCAACGGGGCCATCAACCAGTACAACCCAGGGTCTTGCCGAATACACCAACCTTAACTTTTTCAGTTGTTCAACCATTTTTTCAGAAAACGAGGAGTACACATATCCATATCCTTCCAAATCAAGTATGATTACAAATCAAAATATTCGTTTGAGTCTTTTTGTAGATGAAGCATCGGACGCTCACCTTGATAGAGGCCTTTATATATCCAAAATTGGAGAGGGGGAAAGTATAAATCATTTTCTTAAGCCACGTTATCTGGCTATTGATGAGGATGGCGAATTGCCTCCTTGGAGATGGGAATTATCATTCTATCTGGACAATCAGTGTTTCAAGGAGTACGCCACCAAACTCCTCCCCCGCGCTATCGGCTATGCCGCAGGCTTACTCGATTATTTTTTCCGTGGCAGTATAGAAATTAGCCAGCCTGGCTTGTTGGCGGTAAAGGTGGCGGGGTGTATGCCGTGGCATCAAATCCGGTGTCAGAAGGCTTTAAGAAGATAGTTCTCAATGCCAGAAATACCAGCCCTGATAATGAAGAAATGGTTGCCAGTGAATCCGGATCCATTGATTTGGTTGTGAAATATCGGGTAGCCCGGGTAGACCCTTTTGTCCAGACCGAAGGAGTCGACATCCTTGTATCAGAGTTTAGATATAGTGTTGGCAGAGAAAAAAACAAGAGAAAAACTCTGCCCCGTGATACACCGGTACGTCTTGAGTTTGACTTGAATCCGGCTATTCCCCTGTGGGCCACTGATGTGACTGTCACCCTGGTATTTAGAGGTAGCCTGGGAGCGGAAAAAGATGTTGCTGTTGTTGCTGCCACCAAGGATATCAGCGAACCTACTCCCATTCAAATATTGAATAATATGGATAAACTCTGCCTTGGCGATGGCCCTGCTGATAACAATATTTATGATGCAGGAGCAACTGGATATCCACTTGATTGGGCAGATACTGATAATAATGGAGTTATTGGGCCTGATGAGCAGGATATATTTGCCCACGATCTTTTCAGCTTTTATGGCAGTTTCATGGCAACCGGTGCAGTAGAACCAGATCCATATTTTACTCATTATGACCTGGCATTTTCGGGAATGGCTGCGGGGGAATGGCAGACAGCCGCTTATGTGCTTACAGAACCTGACTATCAGGCGGCTCAATCTGCTACTCAACTGGTTTTAGGGCCGGTTAACATAATCAAGACAGATGATCTTGATAATCAACACGTAGCTGGATATTATGGAAAATTAGTTCATCATATTTGGGGAGTAGTCAACCAGGTGTATCCAACAGACGATCAGGCATATTGCCAAGCCGCCCATGGACAGGATGCTCCCTGCCTCCTTCCAAGATATCGTAGGGGGTTTATTAGAATAAGGGAGATGGATACATGGTCTGCCATGATTTATCCTGCTTATATATTTAATAATTCATGGACATGGGGAACCCGTGGATATACAACCGGGTTTTGTTATTATGATGATATATAGACCGCCATGCCCCGGCGGTACAACACAGCATGAAAATCAATAGGTTGCGCCAAAAACAATGCGTAACACGATTTTCAGATAAACAAAAAATTCCCCGAATAACAAGAGGTTCCATTATTTGGCTGCCAACAGAAAAATTGTTGATGTTTTGCTGCCCTTCCGGTGGTTATCCCGCTAAGTGGTAGCTGTATAGCGTTGTGGTCTCTCGTTGCCACCAGGCGTGTCATTCCCTCTATGTAGGAGATTTTATGAAAAAATTTGTCCTTGTCTTCTGTGCTTTTTTGCTTGTGACGATTATTGTATTGCTGGTCAGTAATTCTGCATTGAGATTTCATAAACCCGCTTTCCATGGGCAAATAATTGACCATGAAACCCGGCAGCCGATTGAGTATGTGGTTGTGGTGGCGGTCTACCGAGTACGTAATATCTTTGGTGGGGTGCTTGGACCTGTGTTCCGTGATATCGGTTTTAAGAAGATGGTGACGGATAAAAAAGGCATGTTTACCATTCCTGAGTTTACTGCCTGGAGTAAACTCTTTGCCCGGCCATATAGAACGCGATTTATTATTTATCGGGCGCGCTATTCGAACTTTGGGATTCCTGAAAAAATATTTCCGGCAGCAAAATGCTGGCATGAAAATCCTGCGTATTTTTTCCCTGAATGCTTCCCAGAAGCGCTGTTTAGTAAAGAAATCGGCAGTAAAGAGCAGATCGTGAAAAATGAGGATACGGGAGAGACTCTCACTATTACCAACGGTATTATTGAGTTGGTACGCACGAAATCCAGCACTGAGATAAATCGAACCAGGGCAATTATAGCACCAGAAACAGATTCTCAGTTTGTCTGGAAGATGGTCAAAGAAGAAGATGAAAGATACAGGAGAACGTTCAGAAGGCCGTGGTCGTTGCCAGCTCCCCCTCCGGAATCGGCAACACTTATGCTGAAAAAAATCCCGGCGCGACAGCCTGCCGGAGCAACCACGAAATCCAGCACTGAGATAAATCGAACCAGGGCAATTATAGCACCAGAAACAGATTCTCAGTTTGTCTCGAAGATGGTCAAAGAAGAAGATGAAAGATACAGGAGAACGTTCAGAAGGCCGTGGTCGTTGCCAGCTCCCCCTCCGGAATCGGCAACACTTATGCTGAAAAAAATCCCGGCGCGACAGCCTGCCGGAGCAACAATCCGGTAGGCAGGATGTTCGTTTGCCAGCGACAACAGAGCCCAAAGGCTTTAGGCCACCTTGAAAAATTGCCTTCCGAAGTCTCGTAACCTCGGTTATCTCGCCAGATCTTTGGGTCACAGGAAAATGAAAAATGCTCACATCTGACTAATATGCTGCGCTTTTTAATTTTCCTGTTCCTCGGAGTCTCCCGGTGGTCGCTTACCTGACCTCGAACGAAAATTCTAATTTTTCAAGGCACCCTTTAAACAACATAATCTGCATCTTGCAGTTAGTGCCGGTGCAGAAATGGTTCTTTCGTCCAGATTTTGCGTCATGTTCTCCTGTTTTGAGGGGAGCTATAATCATCCGTCTCTGGGAATACCTGTGTTTATCCTTGTTTATCCGTGATTTCATCAAAAAATGTTTTGCTGTTCCTGTAAACGTGCACGCCACAATGCCTGACTTCATGGTTTCCCGTGAAACTTTGTGAGTTTTGGGATCAGCATCGGCACCTCTTTGCAGTATTGGCGGTAGGGTGTGCCGAGCAGTCGGTTGAGTTTACGCTCTTCCAGCAGTGTTCCGACTATCAGGTAGAGGCTCAGTATGATGCGAACCAACAGGGTGACATCGGTGAGTGAACCCATTCCCCAGAGGAGGGTAAAACTGCCGCTATACCAGGGGTGCCGAACGTGGCCAAGAATGCCCTTGCTGGTAAAGGGCAGCTCTGTGGCCTTGGTGTTTTTACGGTAATCCTGCCATTGCCTGATTCCCAGGAAGAAGCTGGTATCGTAGACCTGTTTGCCGCCATAAAACATGATTGCGCTGTAGAGAAGCAAAACAGCCTGGACTATCCGCCAGGGGCCATGCCAGGAAAAGATAAGGTGTTGTTCAAGGCTCAACTGGTACCGGAGAACCGGGGCGAGGCTGAGAAAAGCAAATAATACATACAACAGGCGGTACGCTCCCTGCAGAAAACCACCTTTCTGCTGCACCAGCCTGGTTGCGGCATCGGTAATCAGCAGGCTGTGCAGGGAGCACCAGCAGAGCCACAGTGTTGCAAGCAGTATCACTTATTTCTAAATGTTCTAAGCATATTGGGATGATGCATTTCTTCCTCCATGGCCACAGTATGACACAGAGCACAGTTTTTATCTGCCCCCAGGGGAAGAGTATTTCCCTGGTATTGCCGTGGCTGGATAACGTCTAAATCCTGATTATAGATATTGGTGGTCGGATACACGGCATGGGCGCTGTTATGGCAACCCGCGCAATAGAGCTGGCCTGATTCATCGGTGCGATTTCTAAACAGTTCATCTTCATCCGTTGTCCATCTGTTGAAACTGGTATCATCTTCGGGAGCCTGAAAATCAACATGACAGAACAGGCAGTCCGGTTCATTGACCCAGGGGGAACGGCCACGGATTTCGGCTACACTTTCAACGGATTGTGGCTGCAGTCTGGCGATTAACACCCCGGCCCTGGCCTTGCCTTTTTCCTGTTCGCCTTTGAGCAGGGCAAGGGCATGATCTGCGAGCTCACCGTGGCAGTTTGTGCAATCCATTTCCAGGCTGTGATGGATTCCTCTGAAGGCACGGGTGGCACCATTTTCTGCAGCAGGATGACATGTTGTACACGCTGCTGCTCCTTGATTTCTGAGAAAATTTGCATGAAAGCCGTGGATGGCAGCAGACATATTCAACTGACTGGTCTTGCCCGGGTGGTCACCGTTGCTGTCACTGTGACAGGACTGGCAGAGCACTGGTTTGCCGGATGCACTCTGCGCGACCAGATCTGTTCCCGAAAGTCTGTCATGACCGCTCAATACATTTTGGGCGATTATGCCAGAGATTCCGGCCACGCCCTGTACCCGCCATGGGCCAGCGTGGCAGTTGCGGCAGCCAAGTTCGGTGGCAATGGGGGCAACCACAGTGGTTTGAGCCAGCTGGTAACCATCGGCATCTCGAGCCACAATGGTAACGGTTGGATATGGCTGATATTTTCCAGAAACCGTATAGGGAACCAATGGGAGAAGCCGGGCTGTAAATGAGGATGCTCCAGCTTCCATGATCCCGTGTAATGCGGCACCGTCAAGACCCGTATTGACGGCAATGTTCCGGCCGTAAAGGGCAGCGGCGTTGTCCCAGAATGCGACCTGGTCGGCCGGTTGGCTGAATTCCTGAGCTGCAGCGTATTCGAGGGTGACTTCTTCTGTAATGACTTCGGGGAGTTCAGCGCGCAGGATAAGGCTTGCGTGGATGGTTTCTCCGGGGGGAAGCATGAGCCAGTCCCCGGAACTGTCTGTCATGGAACGTATGCCCATCTCACTCCAGGCAAGCAGTACATAAGGATCTTTTTTCTGGTCAAACGCGGGAATCGTTACCGAAACCGGATCAGGTTTTCTCGGTGTTGTTGAGGTTTGCTTTCCATTGAGTGAAGAGGTGATAAAATGTGCCAGAGCCTTTCGCTCCTCGGGTGTTCCGGCAAAGGGCGGCATGTAAGGATGACTTTTTTCTACTCCGGAGAGCAGGGCATCAAGACCCTGCTCCGAGAAGATCGAAGAGAGTTGCCTGATATCATTGAGCGGGCCGTCAATGGAATGGCAGGGCAGGCAGAGGATGGTGTAGAGTTCCTTTCCGGCAGCAAGAGAGTTTTCCGGGGTGATGACTGTATGTTGTACCCATTTTGCCTCTTTGAGTACGCCATTTTGCCGGACACGATCCAGGTCTTTTTGCAAAATGGAATTGGAATACATGAAGTTTCGTAAAATAAAGGGGCGTCTTCCTCCTTCGCGGATAAATTCAAAACAGCCCATATAGGCAAGCCCGATGATGAGCATGATCACGGCAATCGATCGGGAAACACAGGCTGGCAACCGGATAATAAAAAGTAATCCGCCAATAATCAGGATTGGTGAGAGCAGAATAAAACCGGAAATAAACCGATCCATCTCCGGCATGCCCTCGAAAATGAGTTGTTGCACATCCGGTGGCAATGCCCCTTTGTACCACCATGCTGAACCCAGAAGCACCGCAAAGGGGATGAGCAGGTATCTGGCACAGTAGCCAACCATGGTGTCACGGAGTTTTTTGTCTTTGATCCAGGTGGCCGTCATAAAACCAAACAGCCCGGCAATAATGATGCAGAGTGCAGTTCGAAAGAAGAGCGCCGGCCAGAAGGTCGGGTTGAAAAAACCATCCCAGAAATTATGGGTCTGAATCCAGGCACCGGGGGTCAGCATGAAGTCAATAATGCCGTTAATAATGAAGAGCGACATCCAGGCTGCGCCAAAATAGATCCAGCCAATCATCAGATGATGACGCTGATCCATGCGTTTGTAGGTATAATAATAGATGAGCAGGGCAATGATTTCGATGGTGAAAAAGACCCATTCTGCGGCCCAGCCAAAAACAAAATTATGGATAAGAACAGAGGTGGCTCCAGGATTGAGCAGGGCGATTGTAAACCATATCCCCACTCCGGTGATACCTCCGGCCACCATGGTGATGAGGAGAAAAACACGGGTATGGGCAATGGCATAATCACGGATTCCCTGGTTGTTCTCCCGGATGCTTTTCAGCTCGGTAAGTACCAGGAAAAGTCCGCCTCCCACTGCAAAGTGCGAGAGATACACATGAAAAACAGCCATCATGGCGATCATCAGACCGCCACCGAATGCATCGAGCTGCCATACAGGATAATTCATGATTGTACCTCCCTGTTCTGGTCGATTTGCCAGGCGATTTTTAGCATCCAGAATATGAGCAGAACGCCGCCGCCAAAAAAGAGGAGAAACAGGAACAGGGGGGAATAGCTTGAAGCGACCTGAAGATCGGAAAGCGAAAACCAGGGCTTAAGATAGGCCTCCCGCAAAAATTCGCGGGTGAGGATCATGAAAAACAGTGCACCAAGCAGATAATACAGCGCGGGCATGACCCGTTGTCGCAGGCCATAAATTGCTGCGATTATAGCTGAAACAGCACCAAGAATCATGCAGATGGAGAGCATGGCTCCCGGAAAACTCCCTGTTTGGATAACACGTACGGGAAGCGTGCCGTAAAACCAGAAACCAACGCCAAAGTTGGCAAAGGTGGCATAGCCGAACCATTGGCATCCATGTTGAATCCATTGTTCTGCCTCTGGATTGCCCTGGATTTGTTGTCTGCGGTAATAGAGGGCTATGGCCAACCCGCCCACAGCCAGCGAAGATATCATAAAATGGAGATACCGGGGGATGAGGGTCGGATCATCCAGGTTAAGCAACAGCCCCTTGGGATGGTCAAAATAGCGGTTCCATGATTCAGGATGTAGCATCAGAGTAAAATTATTACAGAAAAGAAAAGCGATAAGCAACAGCGTAATACTGATGAAACCGGTGAGCAGCATCTTGCTGTCAGCCATTTTGGTATATTTGTATTTATAGAGGTAGGCACCGTAATAGCCGGCAATGAGAATGCCGACGATTGAAAGCCAGAGTGGTGCCATCAGGATTGAACTGGCGTAAGTAAAATGACCGTAGAGTACCTGGACAAAAAGGAGAGGAGCAACACCGAAATTAACAGCCAGTGCAATGGAGAAGGGAAGGTTGTCGGCAATATCCCGGCAGAGCAGGGGCTGTTCCAGTGGTTTGCGGAGATGTCGCAGACAGGCAATCATAATGGTCCCGATCATAATATTCATGAGCAGGATATGGATAAAAAAAGTGAGCAGAAGCAGGAGTTGAAACCAGCCCCAGTGAACAGGGATAGCATCCGGGGTGGGGATCAGGGTTACAGGGACCATGCATACCTCCTTGCCAGTGTCTGGCCAAAATAGTCTTTTTGCCAAATCTCTGCGTCACGCTCAAAAAATAATGTTTGGAGGTAAGCGAAGACTCCGATATTACTTATATGCCTGTGCTTATTTTTCTTGCAATCCTCGGAGTCTCCCGCTGCTTGCGTACCTGACCTCGAGCAAAAAATTCATTTTTGGACAGACGCTCGCTAAAGATAATAAAAATTCTTTATACCACAAATATATACACGGAAAGATTGGAATTGGGAAGACACAGATCAAAAAAGCAAAGAAAAGAAGTAACTGTTCAGCTGTACCCAATCTTCAGGCGATCATGACGCCTCACATAGACGGGTTATAGCTCGTTGGCCTGCTCGGAGTCTCGCGGGCTCGCTTACCTACCTGAATCTCGGGCACATCTGATCAGTTACACTCAGGGGTTGTGCAAGTTTTTTGCACCCACCTGAAGAGTTACGAAAAGAATACCCTTCCCCTGGGCACTGAAATGATTACCCGATAGTGGGGAAACCCAACCTGAAGCCACTCCTCGTGGGGGCAAGGGTTATTCAATGATGGTGATACATTTTTCAGGACAATACGCTGCGGCCTGATAGACATCGTCGGTGATGACGGGAGTGCTGGTGACCAGGTCGGCCTTTTCCAGAATTTCATCCATGCAGAAGACCTCCGGGCAGAGTTCAACGCAGGTTTCACAGCCACTGCATAAATAGGTATCAATGAGTATTTCAGCCATTGCAACACCTATTTAAGGCAGGGATCAAGGGCATCTTTTGTAAACGTTTTATCCGGCGTAATCGGATAGTTGCCGTTGAAACAGGCCAGGCAGAAGTTATTGTTGGGGATGCCTGTTGCCTCGACAAGTCCGTCCAGGCTCAGGTAGGTCAGTGAGTCAAGATTCATGTACTCCCGGATGTCATCAACGGTTTTTGCGGCGGCAATAAGCTGGGTGGAAGAAGGGAAATCAATACCGTAGTAACAAGCATTAACCGTTGGCGGGCAGGAGACCAGCATGTGAATTTCTTTTGCCCCGACATCCCGTAGCGCCTGCACTCTGCTCTTGCCGGTTGTGCCTCGGATGATGGAGTCTTCAACAATAATAACGCGTTTATTTTTTAACAGCGAACGTACCGGGTTGAGCTTCACCCGCACAGAAAAATCACGCATGGCCTGGGAGGGCTGAATAAAAGTGCGACCGACATAATGGTTGCGGATCATTCCCATTTCCAGTGGGATCCCTGACGCCTGGGAATAGCCTATGGCCGCATAATTTCCCGAATCGGGAAAAGGCATGACAAAATCAGCTTCAATGGGAGCTTCTCTGGCAAGGATTTCTCCCATTTTTTTTCGGGTGGCATAGACATTGGTGCCAAAAATATCAGAGTCTGGTCGGGCAAAATAGACCTGTTCAAAAATACAAAAACTTTTTTGCCGGGATGGCCATGGGAAAATGGATTCGATTCCGTCTTTGTTGATAATGAGCACTTCGCCAGGTTCAACATCCCGAATATACTGCGCATTAATTAGATCGAGGGCGCAGGTCTCCGAGGCCACCACATGGCCGCCGTTTTCCAGTTTTCCGAGACAGAGCGGACGAAAACCATTGGGGTCACGAACGGCGATCATGGTGTCGGGGGTCATTAACAACAACGAGTACGCACCGCGTATACAGGCAAAGGATTCTTTTATTGCCTTGGCAAGTCCCATGTCGAGAGTTCTGGCCATGAGATGGACAACAATTTCACTGTCCATGGTGGTTTGAAAAATTGACCCTTTGGCTTCAAGATGTTTACGCAGATCAAGAGTATTGACCAGGTTGCCGTTATGGGCAACAGCCAGGGGCAGGCCCTTATGGGTGACCATGAAAGGCTGGGTATTGGTGATGGATGATTCTCCAGTGGTTGAATAACGCACATGACCAACCGCAAGGTGGCCGGAAAGGCGTTGCAGATTGCTCTCGGTAAAGACCTCTGGTACCAGCCCCATATCTTTGTGCAGCACCATACATCTGCCGTTACCGGCTACAATACCAGCACTTTCCTGTCCCCGGTGCTGCAGGGCGTAAAGGCCAAAATAAGCAAGCTTTGCCGCATCTTCGTGGCCGAAAATACCGCAGATGCCACATTCGTGTGAGGGCTTGGTCTGTGTGTTGAGATCAGGAGTGTGCTGATTCATAAGAGTGTGGAGGAAGAATGAAGGATGATGATAAAAAACATCGAGTAAATTTACCTTTTCGAAGGTATTTCGTATTTTGTTATCATTTGACCATAAAAAAACGTTCTAACCTAAATCCTGCTGATGTAGCTGTCTCGACGTTCGAATGCCGGACGACTGCAGGGCTTAGGTTTAAAGCAACAAGGCACAAAGAACGCCTCTTTGTGCCTTGGATTATCAGGTGCATTTTTTAATTGGTCTATTCTTCAAAACAGATAACAAAATATTTTTCAACAAAATATGTAGAGATTTGGTAGAATACAAAGAAAAAAATAGTGTTGAGCTGTTTACCAATCAATTCCCACGTTACATTATGAAGGTTGAGTTAACACGGACTGTAAAAGCTGCCGGTTGAGCGGCAAAAATTGGCCCAGGGGACCTGAGCCAGATATTATGTGGTCTGGAACTGCCCAGTCATCCTGATCTGCTCGTTGGTTCAGAAACCTGCGATGATGCCGGGGTGTACCGTCTTAACGAGACAACCGCCCTTATCCAGACCGTTGATTTTTTTACTCCCATTGTGGATGATCCTTATGCCTTTGGTATGATTACCGCTGCCAATGCCTTGTCCGATGTTTATGCCATGGGGGGAAAGCCCCTGTTATGTATGAATCTTCTGGCCTGCCCGATCAAGGCCATGGAAAAGCAGGTTTTTCGTGACATCATCGAAGGCGGACTTGCCAAAATCAAAGAGGCAGGTGCCCTGCTGGTTGGTGGACATTCCATTGAAGATGCTGAACTCAAGTATGGTTTGTCTGTGACCGGTATTGTCCATCCGGATCGGCTTTTGCTCAATTCAGGTGCCTGCCCGGGAGATGTGCTGGTGTTAACGAAACCGCTTGGAACCGGAATCTTGTCTACAGCCATCAAGGGAGGGCTTGCAGATAACAGTGTGGAAGAGCTGATAGTCGAGGTTATGGCAACGCTTAACAGCACGCCTGCGGCCGTTGTTGGTGAATCCGGCTTTGCGGAAAATCTGGATTTATGCCCCCATAGCTGTACTGATATTACCGGATTTGGCCTGCTTGGCCATCTCCATGAAATGGCTGCAGCATCTGGAGCGGCAATGCGGATCTCTGCCGGGTCTGTTCCGGTGCTGCCCGGTGTGCTTGACTATATCAACATGGGAATAATTCCGGAAGGTGCGTATACCAACCAGAAATTTTACAGGAAATGGCTCAACTCCCCATTGGATGAAGACGATCCTTTTCGTCTGCTCGGTTTTGACCCCCAGACCTCGGGGGGGTTACTCTATGCAATGCCACGCCTGGGTGCAGAGCAGCTTCTGG
Organism: Candidatus Desulfobulbus rimicarensis; assembly: GCA_008633435.1. Classification (GTDB taxonomy): domain Bacteria; phylum Desulfobacterota; class Desulfobulbia; order Desulfobulbales; family Desulfobulbaceae; genus Desulfobulbus_C; species Desulfobulbus_C rimicarensis. The sequence continues at coordinate 11,391 of RKSL01000007.1, forward strand.
ACACTCTTGGCAAGGGCCAGGTATGGATAATCGGTGAAGTTCTGGCCGAAAAAAGTGGTATGCTATATCTGGAGCAATGAGCCTGGTTACCGGATTGCAGCGATATCTCTTTGCCTCTACCCTCTGATACTTCTCTGTCTTAGTCTGCCTGCAGCTGCATTTGCGCAAGCTCATCCCCTGCCCCGTATTTTCATTGCTCTCAGCTATGATGCTGAGAACCTCATCAGCCAGCCACAGGAAGAAGGGCTGATCGCAGGTCTGGAAGACGCAGGTTTTGTCGACGGTAAAACCGTTAGGGTTAAACGGTTTTATATGGATACCCAGCGAACATATACCCGGCCCGATCAAATAACCTCCCGTGGCAGCCAGGCACTGGAAGCTCTACAGCAATTTCACCCGGATCTTGTCATCACTGTAGATGATAATGCGGCTCGCACAGTGATGCTTTCCCTTATAGATACCCAGATTCCCGTTGTTTTTACCGGGATAAATACCTTGCCTGAACACTATAATGTCAACCATAGATTCATGGAAAACCGGTTGAGTCCCGGCCAGAATGTGACCGGGGTGTATGAAAAGCTCTATATTGACAAGTCCATGCAACTGATGGAAGAAATTATTCCTGATCTGCGTAAAGTTGTGTTTATTGTTGATGGTTCACCCACTGGCAATGCCATTAAGACCCAGATGGAGACAGAACTTTTTTTGTATGGAAGTCCTCCCCTCTACACGATCCGCCAGGTCAGTACTTTTGCAGAGTATAAATAATTCGCTATATCAATGCAGAACAGGAGGTCGGCGCTTACTATCCGGCAGCAGTTCGCCTGCGTACTGAATCCGGTGATTTTATAACAGCCAGAGAAATATTTAACTGGACACTTTCCCATGCACAGAAACCGGAGTTTGTCGGCATTACAGCGTTGTGCCGGGAGGGTGCTTTTGGCGGAGTGATGGTGAATTTCGTCGACATGGGCCGACAGGCCGCCCGTAAAGCTGTCCAGATTATCAAGGGGCGGAAGGCGGGAATGATCAGTATTGAGGATGCGCTGGACTATGTACTGGCGTTTAATATAGCCAGGGTCAGACAACTCAATCTGACTCTTTCTCCTGAGCTTTTGGCCGCGGCGGCCGAGCTTTATGAATCCATAGGAGCAGAAATTTCTTCGCAAAAATTTCATCTGCTCATGGTGCAGAGTCAGGCACCAGGGATTGGCCCCGGGGCTGATGTTGAAAACGGGCTGCTGGCAAAACTTGCAGATAATGAGTTTTTTGAAGGCAGTGAGTTGAGGGTGAGCAGGCTGTACATGCAGGATGCAACCTTAAAAGGCTCAGATGCAGAGTTGCGTCAACAGGGAAGAGTTGTACTTCAGGAAATATACAGCCAGAATCCTGATTTAGTTGTTATCCTTGGTGATGCTGCAGCTCGTGAAGTCATGCTTCCTCTTGTGGATAGCGGCTACCCGTTTTTATTCGGAGCGACGATACTCCCGCCGGGATGGTACAATAAACAGCGCAATTTTATGGAGAGCCGTTCCAGCCCCGGCCATAATGTAAGTGGGGTGAGTGGCGAGTTGCATTACGAGAAAACCCTGGAGTTTGCCCGGATTGTTTTTCCGGAGGCACGCAAAGTTGTGGTGATTACTCCTGGCATCTTTCCCTGGAAAGATAATGTATCGATGCTTTTTAAAAGAGCATTGGGGAGGTGTCCTTCTTTTTGTGATTTTGATTCTGTGGAATACAGGCAGGTGACAACGTTTAATGAACTTAAGGAACGCATTCTCCACTATAATGATGATGCAACAGTGGATATTGTCAGTGTTATTTATCCTGTCGGCTTGCTTCGTGGAGATGGGATGGTGTCTTCACCTGTTGAAATCAGGCATTGGCTGAATGAACATCAATTAAAACCTGATTTTGCCTTTTCAGACAGGTGGGTAAAGTCTGGTTATCTCATGGCTGCGGCAATCAATTATACTGAAACAGGTCTGCAGTTGGGGGCGCAGGCGCTGGCTGTTCTCAAGGGATGCAACCCCGGGGAAATGGCTATTGAAAAGCCAGCCTCCTCTCACCTGGCTATCAATCTTGCCCGTGCCGAGTATCTGGATGTGGATATTCCCGTGGATATTCTTGAAGCTGCTGACAAAATTTATCAGGTGATGGAGCCGGACATAACGCAGTAATCATTAAATATTTATGGCAAAGGACAAACCGTACATCTCTGGTTCTCATCTCATCTATTCGCTGAGAACCCGTCTCATGCTCTCAAGCTTTATCCTGATTCTGGTGCCTCTGGCTCTGGCCGGATGGTTGATTTTTTATCTGATCCAGGATCATCTCCGTGAAGATGCCGCTGCCCAGCTGCAGTCAAATCTTGCAGCAGTATCACTTTATTTTAACAATCAGGTAGAAAGAACACACTCCGCTGTTTTGGCCGCAGCACGAGATAACGTTGTCAAAACAACGCTCAGGCTGGGTATTACAGGTCAGCTCAAGAAACATCTTGCCGAGTTACGCCGTCAGAATGGTCTTGATTTTCTCTTTATTATTGCCCCTGATGGACATGTTCCGCTTGCGTATCTGAATGAAGAGATTTCCAGGGCAAGTATTGGTGCAGTAGATTTTTCTGAGCATCCGGTATTTTCTGCTGTCAACAATAGACAGGGGGTGGCCTGTACCGTGCTTGAGGAGTCGTCATTTTTACTACAACTACTTGAAATACAAGGGAAAGGTATAGACTTCAGACCTGTCGTGTTGGTTGAATCCGCTGCTATGATTGTATTGCGGGATACCTTTATAGGGACAGTATTCGGTGGTTTCATGGTCACTGATAATGATGATTTGATCGATGAAATTGAAAGTGCTGTGGGGGGGAGTCATGTCGAGTTTGTGGCTGCAGATCGTATGGTTGCAGGAACTGATAATATACATCCTCTAACCGGGGAACGGCGAACATTTTTCCCGGTAAAACTTGATTATACTCAACATGTTTTTTCCGGGGTTGATCATCCTGTCAGATCCCCGGAAGATGGTGTGATGATGGTTTTTGATTATTTACCCTTATCTGCACCAGGGCAGGAGCCGGAACTGGCTCTTGTTGTAGGCAGACCTTTATCTGACTTTCTTGAAGTGCTGTACAAAATTGGCAAGGTGTTGTTCCTGGTTTTTACTGCGGCAGTGATTGTGGCACTGGCCGGGGCTGCCGTTATGTCGGGCTCTCTGGCTCGTCCTTTGCAGGACGTTGTGGCCTCCATGCGACGAATACGTTCAGGTGGGCAGTTTATCCCTCTTGAATGTCAACGGGACGATGAAATCGGTGAGTTGATTTCCGGGTATAATGAGATGGCTCTTGCTCTTGATAATCGTATCAGGGAGCTGGGAGAGGAAATCAACTACCGCGAGGAAGCAGAGATTAAGCTGGCAATGGAGTCCGAGCGGTTAAGAGTTACCCTGCAATCCCTTGATGACGCCGTAGTCGCAACGGATACTGCGGGGGACGTTGTGTTGATGAACCGGGTGGCAGAGCAGTGGACAGGGTGGCAGCGGGAGGACGGAGCGGGACGGCCGGTTAAGGAACTCTTTAAAATGACCGGCAGTGATGGCACCATTCTTGTAGATCCTTTGCAGCTACTCCATGCCCGACAAACCCCTCCGCACTCATCGGTTGATTTGCAAATGATGGATGTTCAAGGGAAACAGCGTGTTGTTACGATCAGTGGCTCGCAGCTTATTAACCGTGATGGGGAGATTTTAGGCTCAGTGCTTGTCTTGCGAGATGTTACCGACAGGCGCAGAATAGATGCTGAAATAGCACGCGGTCAGAAATTGGAATCAGTGGGTGTACTCGCTGGCGGTATTGCCCATGATTTTAATAATTTGCTTACTGCAATTTTGGGAAATCTTTCTCTTGCCAGAATGGTTTCTTCTCCGGAGTCTCCTCATTATAAAAATATAGAGGATGCAGAAAAAGCCAGTCTGCGTGCCCGCGAGTTGACCCAACAGCTCCTGACTTTTTCCAGGGGAGGCAGTCCTGTAAAAGGGAATGTGGATTTGAAAGAACTGGTAAGGGACTCTGCGGAATTTGTGGTGCGGGGTGCAAATGTCCAGTTAAGATTTGCCATGGATGAAGATCTCTGGCTGGTCACTGTGGATCGTGGACAGATTGGCCAGGTAATTGATAATCTGGTTATTAATGCCATGCAGGCTATGCCGAAAGGGGGCTTTATAGATATCAGTCTGTCGAATTTTCTGGCTGGAGAAAGTCGTCTGCTTCCTTTAAAAGAGAGTCATTATGTACAACTTGTTGTTCAGGATCATGGAGCCGGGATACATGATGAACATCTGGGGCAGATTTTTGACCCCTATTTTACCACCAAAAAAGAGGGCAACGGCCTGGGGCTTTCTATTTGTTTTTCCATTATCAGAAAACATGGCGGCTATGTGACTGTTGATTCCAAGCCAGGTGAGGGAAGTCGGTTTAGTGTGTATCTTCCTGCAATATCCGGGGAGGTCTTCGCAAAGAAAGAGCCGGAAAGTGTGGTTGTGAATCCCCGGTCTGGAGGCGGGAAACGGATACTGGTCATGGATGATGACGAGCTGGTCTGTTCGGTTGTCGCCAGTATTCTTGAACATTTTGGGTATGACGCCGATTTTGCAGCAGACGGGGCTGAGGCTTTGGCAATGTATGGGCGGGCAAGAGATCAGGACAGGAAATATGATCTGGTTATTATGGATCTTACCATCCCTGCCGGCATGGGTGGGGTTGAAGCCATCAAGAGACTGCTCGAACTTGACCCTACGGCTCAAGCCATTGTCTCAAGTGGCTATTCAAGCCATGAAGTCATGGCTAATTACACTGAGTACGGCTTTGTCGGAGTGGTGGTCAAGCCCTTTAAGATTGATGATCTGGGCCGCATTCTTCAAGAAACCCTTGGCGGGTAAATGGTCTGTTTTTTTGCTGTACCCCTATGTCATTAAGGCCAGCAGCAGACGGGTGAGGTCAGTCATGTCCTGCAGGGTTACCTGTTCATCGGTGGAGTGGATGTGGGTCATTCCGGTGGCAATGATTGCGGTTTGCAGGCCGTTTCCATTAAAGATATTGGCATCGCTGCCGCCTCCGGCTATTTCGAATTGCAATTCCATGTTCATGTCATGGGCAGCCTTTCTTACCGTCTGGATGACCGGATCGTTATTACTCAGGCGCATGGCTGGAAAATCTGGTCGGATCTGAAAATCCAGCTCTGGTATCCCCCTGGCCTCTCCTGCCGGATCCCGCCATTGACTGATTGTTTCTGTAAAAATGGTTTCAATCTGTGCTGTCAGCTTTTGGAGCTTTTCAGGGGAGTGACTGCGTACTTCACCGATAATGCGCACCTGTTCCGCGACGATGTTTGAGGCAGCCCCTCCCTGGATGGTACCAAAGTTGACAGTCGTTTCCTGGTCAATCCTGCCGGAGGGCACCCTGGCAAGAGCCTGTGCAGCCAGGGTTATGGCATTGATTCCCCATTCTGGATGCAGTCCGGCATGGGCGGCCATGCCTTTCAGGGTAATGGTCAGCAGATTGGCTGCAGGCGCTCCTGTAATGACCCGGCCAAAACCGCTGGAATCAAGAGCATATCCCTGCTTTGCAGTAATGTGTTCCGGATTAAGAGCTTTAGAGCCAAGCAGACCTATTTCTTCGCAGGTGGTAAAGACGTATTCCATGGAAATGTGGGGCAGGTTGTTTTCCCTGATGATTGCCAGAGCCTCGATAAGGGCTGCAATGCCCGATTTATCATCACTGCCAAGTATAGTCTCGCCAAGGCTTGTAAAAAGATCATCTTTGCGAACGACTTTTACCCCGGTTCCGGGTTCCACTGTGTCGAGGTGGCAGTTGAAAAACAAAGGCTCACGTTCAAGCTCTCCTGAAAAACGAAAGAAAAGGTTGCCACATTCTGAACCGGTTTGTGAGGCAGAATCGTCTTCAAAGCGGGAGTCTGGAGACAGGGGCGCAAGGAGTTCATCGACCAGGGCGGCCATGCGGCCTTCATGGCGTGAAGGGCTGTCAGTTTCACAGAGACGGATAAATGTTCTTGCCAGGCGTTCTTTATTAATCATGGGTCGAGTTGTTGGTGAGAGTGAGTTTTCTGAGTGGGAGATTAGACCTGCTGGTTAAGGAGGACAACGGCATGGGCACTGATGCCTTCACCGCGTCCGGTAAATCCCATTTTTTCTGTGGTGGTTGCCTTGATATTTATGCTTTTTTCCGTCGTTTTGCAGGCAAGAGCCAGGCGAGATTGCATTTTGTCAAGAAAGGGTGCAAGTTTTGGGTGCTGGCAGACCACTGTTATATCGGCATTACCCAGGTACATGTTGTGTTCCTGCATAAGCTCTGTAACGCGTTTGAGCAGTTTGAGGCTGTCAATGTTTTTGTAGTTGGCATCGGTGTCAGGGAAATGTCTGCCAATATCACCCTCCCCCAATGCGCCCAGCATGGCATCAATCAGCGCATGGGTCAGGACATCTGCATCAGAATGGCCGTCAAGGCCGAGCTCGCCGGGTATTTCAACTCCGCCGAGGATAAGTTTTCGTCCTTTAACCAGGCGGTGCGCATCAAAGCCATGACCAATTTTCACTGCTGTTTTCTCCGTTGTGAGCAGAGCCTCGGCTAAAGTCAGATCGCCGGGTCTGGTTATTTTAATATTCTGTTCACTTCCCGGTACCACAGCCACTGAAATATTTGCATGTTCAAGCAGCGAAGACTCATCGGTGCCCGGAAACCGGGTCTGTCGGGCATGGGCATAGGCCTGCTCCAGCAGCTGGCGTTGCATGGCCTGCGGTGTTTGAGCCTGCCAGAGATCGTCCCGGCTGATGGTGGAGGTGATGGTCTCTGTGGAAACCCGCTTGAGAGTATCTTTAACCGGAACAGCGGCAACAACAGCCCCGTGATTGGCGATTCCCTGAAGACAGCGGTCAATAACCGCTTGACTGATGAGCGGCCTGGCCCCGTCATGAACCAGGATGTTTTGTACCTTATCCGGTAAAGCCTGCAAGCCATTATACACAGATTGCTGACGGGTGTTGCCACCGGCAGTAAACAGAAGATGGCGGTTAAGTGGTGACGGTAAAAAAGAGTGTATTTCCTGTCTGGCCGAATGAAGATACTTTGGCGGAAGCACGACAACGACTGTCATGTGGGTGGAATATCTAAGGAAAGCGGTGATGGTGTGGACAAGAACAGGTTTCCCTGCCAGTTCAAGAAACTGCTTTGGCCGAGTTGTCCCCATGCGGCGGCCCGAGCCTGCCGCAGGAATGATAACCCCGACCTTGCCGGGCAGCAGTGTAGCCTGTGTTCCAGTATCCATCAAGCGTCTCTCTTCTTCTTGAAAAATGGGGCGGACTGTAAGCCGAATCCTGTACCTGCATAACAGGCCCTGATCATTTGACTGGGATGCCGGTCACCCGGCACCTCTTGCAACCTACCCGGAGACTTCAGGCGGGCAGCCCTCAGGCGTCTCTCTATTTGGTCTTGCACCGGGTGGGGTTTACCCTGCCTTCCGTGTCACCACGGAAGCGGTGAGCTCTTACCTCGCCATTTCAACCTTACCTGTGAATGCATGCATTCCATCGGCGGTGTATTTTCTGTGGCACTTTCCTCCGGTTACCCGAAGTTCGCGTTACGAACCACCATGCCCTGCGGTGTTCGGACTTTCCTCTCCGGCATGATGCCGGAGCGACCAGGCGTCCGCCCCATTTTTCAAAAAGAAGAGAGGACGCTCACTTTCTGGTATTTATCCCCAGGTTGGGCAATTCAGCTGCCTGCTGCAGATAACCTTCCTGGCAAGGGACGGGGTTACTCCTCTGGGGCTTCAGGGCTGGTATAATACAGTATACGCTGGCAGGTGGGGCATGAATGTAATTGTTCACCTTTGCGGATTTCATTGAACTGCTGGGGTGGAATAGCCATGAAACATCCCTGGCAGACACCGTCAACAACAGCAACTACGGCAAGACCATCACGCTTTTTCAACAGTTTTTCATAGCGCTTCATCCGCGAGGATTGCATTGTTTTTGCCAGTTTGCCATGCTTATTGTAGACAGTTTTTCGACGGGTGTTGAGTTTTTTTACTTCTGCCTCGACCTTTGTTGTCTCTTCGGCAAGCAGCTCTTTTTCACCGGTACAGATGTTTTCAAGCTCTGTGGCTTCGGCTTCCGCTTTTTCAGCTTGCTCCATGGCCTGTAAAAGCTGTTCTTCGGTGTCTTTGATTACTCTTTTAGCGTCCTCAATCTCCTTGAGCAATGCCTGGTGTTCACGGCTGGTCTGCACCTGCATCATTTTGTTTTGTCGTTCTTTGATGCGCACGCCGGCGTCTTCATGGGCGGCTTTGATTTCCCGCTGGTTTTGAATAAACTGTTGCGCATTTTCTCTGAATTCGTTGACTGCAGCCTCTTTTTCTTCTATCGATTGCTCCCGCTCTTTGAGTGTCTGCATTTTTTCAGCAATATGCTGGTCAAATTGGGACATCTCTGTGTTCAGCTCCTGCAGGGCAATGAGCTTTTCAATCTCTTCCTTCAATGGTGCGCTCCTCATGTATCTGTTTGGCCGAAGGGTATTCGGCAGGTTATAAAAATAATAGCCAAATTAGTCTATGTTCACGAGTTTCAAGGGAGGTTCCTGTGGGGCAAGATGGACATTTATGTCCATTGCCTCCTCTTGCAACCTGGTTGTAAGCATCTGTTGTAATGCTGCCATGGCCGGGGCTTCTGTGGCAAAATGACCGGCATCAATTATCCATAGACCCACCTCTTCTGCCCAGCGGGCAGTTGCATGTTTGATCTCTGCGCTTATAAACACATCGGCCTGTTGCAGCAGGGCTGTTTCGGCAAAATCTGAACAGGAGCCTCCGCAGACAGCGATCCGGGAAATTTTTTCTGGTCTTGGGCCTGCTTCAAGCAGCCATGGCGGTTGTAAGGATCTGGTCAGCGTGGAGATGAAGTCGGCAGGAGTAAGGGGCGTTGTCAACTCACCTATGCGGCCAAGGCCGCAGGATGATTCGCAGGATTTTGCCGGGACAAGTGGTCGCGCGCTGTTGACTCCAAGAGCTCGGGCCAGGACGTCGCTCACCCCTCCAGCTGTTGCATCAAAATTGGTGTGGCAGCCGATAATATGTACATGTTGCAAAATTGCCTGACTGACAAGACTTCCAGATGGTTGATCCTGTCGCACGGCTTTTAAAGGGTGAAAAATGATCGGATGATGGGTGATGATCAGTTCGGATTTATGCTGTGCTGCCTGGGTAAGGAGTTCGCTTGTGGGGTCCAGAGCGAGTAGAATACTTGTGACCGGTTCATGGGGAGAGCCGATCAGCAAACCGACATTATCCCATGGCTCTGCCAGAGAATCGGCTGCAATATCTGTAAGGATGTTAAGGATATCTTGAACTGTTGTCACGATTACCAGAGACCAAAGAAAAAGAGGCACAGCCCTTAAGGGATGTACCTCTTCTTTTGACTTTTCGTCTGTGTTCTATTGTGTTTGGCAAATAGAACTGTATGTGGAGCTATGATTTGCTTCAAAAGCCTGCTATGTATGTAAGGAACAGTGGAACGTGTCCAGCTGTCCGGTTCTTTATCTGGTGGGCCTACCTGGATTCGAACCAGGGACCGACCGGTTATGAGCCGGTGGCTCTAGCCAACTGAGCTATAGGCCCGTTCAGTTGAATAAAATATTTTATAATACCATCATTATGGTTAAGGTCAATAAAAAAACAGTAAAATGGGTAAAAATGGCTGGAAAGTGTTCCCAAACAGGTTCTTTTGGCATTGCTGCCATTCTGATGGGATTGTTTCTCTCTGTTTTTATTGTGCTGCTCATGTGCATCGCCAGGGAAAAGGACAAACAGGAGCACCCTGAATTCTCGCTTGGTATACATCTATGATGTATAACAATCTTCTCTATTTTCTGGTTGCTATTGTTCTGTTTTCCAGTGCTCCGATCCCGCAGTCCCCATGGCTTTCGGCCGGAGTGGCTCTGCCGCTGGCGGGAGTGCTCCTGTTTGTGTTCTACTTGATGGCCGGCAGAGTTTTTTCGAGATGTCAACCCGGCTCGGCAAGCTATTTCCGGTCGGAAAAAAAACTCTCTATCCTCGCCTTACTGTTTTTCTGTATCATCCTGTTTTTCTTTGACGCAAAGTATTATCTGCATCCACTTTCCCTGAACGATTCTCTGCCCGTACTCGAAAATCTTGGCGGGCTGGTCATCTTTTTTCTGCTGCTGTCGCTCATCTGGCTCCAGGGGAGGCGGTTGTATGGACGCCTGTTTCAAAAGAAATACAGTGCTGCCGGGTTTGTCCTGAATCAATGCAGGATTAACCTGCCCATAGTGCTGCCCTGGTTGTTGTTATCTGTTGTTTTTGATCTGCTTGCTCTGTTGCCATTTCCCATGTTTCAGGATTTTTTGTTCTCGTTTTGGGGAGATTTGTTCTTTTTTCTGGTCTTTGTTGCTTTGCTTATTCTGGTTTTTCCGCCAATCATTCGCTGGCTCTGGAACTGCCGTCCCCTCGAAAATGGGCAGTTGCGAAGAGAAATTGAAACGTTCTGCGCCCAGCTTGATTTTTCTGCAGATATTCTTTATTGGCCGGTTTTTGAGGGGCAGGCAATCACTGCTGCTGTTATGGGCATTATTCCCCGGCTGCGTTATCTGCTGGTGACAAAAGCATTGCTGTTCACACTTGATCGTGATGAACTTGCCTCGGTGGTTGCCCATGAGGTCGGCCATGTGAAGAAATTGCATATTGTTCTATATGCCCTGTTGTTTCTGGGCTTCAGTCTGCTTGTCGGAGCTGCGGCAGAACCGATGGGCAGATTTATGCTGGGCAGTGGCTGGTTCTACCGGCTCAACAACTGGCTTCAGCTCTCCCCGGAAGGGACATTTATCCTTATGAGCGCTGTCCCGGTACTTATCTTGATGATTGTCTATTTTCGCTATGTTTTCGGCTTTTTTTTACGGAACTTTGAACGTCAGGCAGATCTTTATGTGTTCAAGGCGCAGGGAACTGCCAGGTACCTGATCAGTTCCTTTGAAAAAATTGCAAGGCAGGGGGGCAATATCCGCGATAAAAAGAACTGGCATCATTTTGGTATTGGTGAGCGGATTGACTATCTTGAGCGTTGCGAAGCAGATCGTCGGCTGATTAAACACCATGACCGCAAACTGTATACCTTTCTTGGCCTCTATGTTATGACCACCATTATGCTGGTTCTGGCATTAAGCCACATGGGCGCTCATGCGCTTTCACCTGATCTGTATGAGAAGTATACGCTCAGCGTGCTTGAATATCGGCTTAAAAATATGCCGGAAAGTGAGCAAGGTTTGCAGATGCTTGGCCGCTTTTTCCTTGATAAGGGGCTGGAAAAAAAGGCTATTGCTGTTTACAACCGGGCGCATACCCTGTTACCCGGAGAACCGGAAGTGGCGAATAATCTGGCCTGGCTGTTGCTGACCGCCCGTGACCGTTCACTGCGGGATGGCAAACGAGCCCTTGCACTTGCCAGGGAAGCTGTGAACAGTGGTGGTGGTCAGGGGTTTGTGCTTGATACGCTTGCCACGGCATTATGGGCCAACGGATTGCTTGATGAAGCCCTGGCAGTGGAACAGAAAGCAGCTCGTCATGACCCGGAAAAACAGCTGTATTACCAGCGGCAGATGAAACGATTTTCCCGGAACAAATGGAAACCTACGGCTCGGTCAGAGGGGATAATGCAATGAAGCCTTTACAGAAAATATATACCTTTCCGGCCAGGAATCTGCGTTTTGTCATTCCCTGTGTTATCCTGATTGCGCTTGCTGTCGGCTTGTATATTGACACTTCGGCGTTGAAAAAATGTATTCTGCCAGTGGCCATGGCAACGATTTTTCCGGCAATGATCGGCTTTCGGCCAAGCGAGTTGTTGTCCTTTAAGGATCTTCGTCTGCTCCTGGTGAACCTGTTGTGTAATTTTCTGGTGCTGCCGCTTCTCGCCCTGCTCATCGGCAGAATCTTTCTTGGCCAATGGCCGGAGTTGCGTATGGGATTGTTGATTCTCAGCGTCATTCCAGGTGGCAATATGGTGGTTGCTTTTACCATGCTGTTTGACGGTAACGTGCCAGCCTCACTCAAGTTGAGTGTCACCAATCTGGTGCTGGGCTCCCTGCTTGCACCAATCTATCTCTACCTGCTGGCCGGACGATTTGTTGCCATTGACATCACTCATATCGGTAAGACAATAGGTCTGGTGGTTTTTGTTCCGCTTTGCCTGGGCATATTTACCTATTGGCTTCTGTTGAAAAAATATACGCAGCAGCAGTTTAAAAAAGAGATCAAACCGCTGCTGCCTGCGGCAAGTGCCTGGGGACTGATTTATCTGGTATTTACCAGTATCAGTATGAAATCGCAGACATTTTTCAGCTATCCTGCCCTGGTGGTGCAGTCGCTGTTCAGCCTTATGCTCTGGTACGGGATGATTGTAATGCTCTGTGTGGCTGTCGGTCGTTTCGTGTTCAAGCGCAGAGATGGGATAACTTTGCTTGTTAATGTGTCGCTTCGCAACCTGCCCATTGCCATTGGTGTGGCTGTAACAGCTTTTGGTTCGCAAACAGCCGTCATCGTTGCTCTGGCTTTTCTCTTTCAGCAACAACTTGTGCTCTGGTTTAACGAGCTGGATAAAAAATACCACTGGCTCGATGGCGGAGGCAGGTCATTTTCCGCTTAATCCTTTGGGTTGGCGTGTTGTTGGGATACTGGTGCGCTATTCTATGAGGAATGGATAGAGAAATTGTTCAAGATGGCGTTCAACAATTTCCTCAATAATGATATCGGGTTTATAGATTTCCAGAAGTCGAGCCATGGTACTGGCGGTGAAATAATAGAGGGTAGCATCATTATAATGGGTCCAGATAAAGAGCGTGTCGCCATATTTTTCTGAGACAAAAGGTTTCAACGGGTTAAAAAACGAATCATGAAGTATCAGCACCCTGAGTCGCCCATTGGGGTTGTGGTAATATTCAGGTTGGAGCTCTGGCAGGGTAAGCAGTTCTTTGATTGACCGGGCAAGTGGTCGTTTCTGCGAAGTGAAATGGTCTTTTACAAGTATGGGCCTGGCCTCGGTTGTGGTGGCAGTTCTGCCGCTCATCAAGGCAAGATCACCTCCGGGTAGGAAATCCCACCCCCCGGCGAATTGAAAAGTTGGCGAGTGGGTATACCAGGAAAAGAAATTTTGGCTCAGGGCAGTGATGCCCTGGTAGGCAATATAGGCACCACGGTAGTTCCAATGGGTGTCGGTGATATCGTAGAGCCGATAGTGTTTTTTTGCTGCCAGCAACTGGGGCCTGACGTCAAGAATGGTGTCTTCAGACCATTGGGGTTGGGTTTTAAGTAAGGTGTCAAGCCGGGTTGGTGCCGCATTATCCTGTAGCGGATGCGGCAGGAATTCAGGGTAAATACTCTGTTTGTTGGGGGCAACCAGTAGCATGTATTTTGCGTTATGGGACTGGTACCACTGTTTTCTTCGCTGCAGTTCTGTCCAGAAATGACGTTGTTCTGCCGGGGTAAATCGAGCCTGGCCTTTGAAATCATCAGGCAGGCCGTCAAGGGCAAAAAAAAGCCAGTTGTCCTGCCCTTCTAGAACGCTTGCGGTGCCGGTTGTGCCGAACCGTTTGGTCATTTCCCGCTGATAGCGATGAATCATCCAGTCACGCAGGCCAAAATGATCCTGGAAATATTGATCAAAGCCGTGGGTGATGTTGGTAACTGCGCCTTGTTTCAGTACATCGCTTAAGGGGTATAAATACCGTTTTTCTGTTTTGGAGTACGTTGTATCATGCTGACTTATCCAGAGAACCAGGGGGGTTGTCAGGGCAAAGAGAAAGATCAGGATAAGCGCATACTCGGTGACCCGGTCATATAGTGTTCTTTTTTGCATGGCCGTTAAAACTGAAAATAGAGAAAAGGTCTGAACGCCTGTGCGGCAAGGGTAATGAATACAATATAGAGTAATGTGGCAAAAAGAGCTATCCGACCCAGGGAGCAGATTGTGGTGGTGGTATGAAAAAGCAGTGCTGACCGGGTTGCCCTGAATTTTGCAGCGCGTTGCTTGAGGAGCCCGTAGACAGGCATGGACAGCAGGATGGCTGTGGTGGTTTCCGTCAGAAAAAGACGTTGCGTCGGAGAAAATATGTCTGCCGGAAGCGTGTTGAGAGTTCTGTGCAGGCCGAGCATGACTGTCATGAATTGTCTGGCAGTTTCCAGACCCGGGCTTCTAAACAGCACCCAGCCGAAGAGGACTACAGCCGTTGTGTAGAACCAGGAGAGTAGTGCAGTCGTCTTTTTTGGGAGTTGCAGGTTGACTCCCCGCTCAAGCATTAAAAACATCCCGTGCCATATTCCCCAGCAGACAAAAGTCCAGTTGGCACCGTGCCATAATCCACAGAGCAGAAACACGATGAACAGGTTAGCCAGTGTTCGTGGTGTTCCCTTGCGATTCCCGCCCAGTGGAATATAGAGATAATCTCTGAGCCAGGTCGAGAGCGAAATATGCCACCTTCGCCAGAATTCACGCATGGAGCGGGAAATATAGGGGTAGTTGAAGTTTTCCGGCAGTTCAAAACCAAACATCTTGCCCAGGCCAATGGCCATGTCCGAGTATCCGGAAAAATCGTAATAGATTTGCAGGGAAAAACATAGTGCCCCCAGCCAGCTGTTACTAACGCTTAAATTATGTACAGGCAGGTTGAAAATTGCGTCTGCCCGTACTCCGAGCGGGTCAGCCAGTAAGGTTTTTTTGGCAAGACCGAACATAAATCGTTCTGCCCCCTCGGCAAATTGTCTGACATGAACCCGGCGGTCTTGCAGTTGTTTTGCGATCTCATGATAGCGGACAATGGGGCCGGCAATGAGTTGGGGGAACATGGAGATATATAAACCGCAGCCCAGCAGGTTCGGTTCGGCCGGAGTGATACCGCGATGGACATCAATGAGGTAGGAGATCGCCTGAAAGGTAAAAAAGGAAATCCCGGCGGGTAGATGGAGGGGAATGTCTGATGAGAACGGGGGGAAACCAAGCAGTGCACAGAGTGGAGTTATGGCATCGAGAAAGAAATGAAGATATTTTAAGATAAGCAGCGGGATAAGATTGACGCCAATTCCCAAAGTTAACAAAAAAGTATGTGCATGGCCTTTGCTTGATTCTATCAGACGCCCGGTTATGAAAGTCGCAAAAATTGAAAACAGCAGCAAAAGAACAAAAACACCTTCTCCCCAGAAGTAGAAGAGCAGGCTTGCAGCAAAAAAGATATGGTTACGGAACCTTTTGCCCGCCGCAAAGGTGGCTAAGAGCACCAGGGGTAAAAAGAGAAAGAGAAAGGTTGTCGAGCTGAAGATCATTGGGGCGATAATTGGTTATTAAACAATGTGAGCATAGCGTCTGTGGCTCTATTGGTCTGTGGTCTTGACACTGGTAAAGGGGTGCTGAGGAGGTTGTGTCTATTTCTTTATCCGTAACAGAAGACAGAAACCAGAGGACAGAAGACAGAGTTAGTTTCCGCCTGCGGCTTTATCACTGCAAATCTACATTCCGGCCTTCTGTTTCATCCTTTGTTGTGCCCGGCGCGCCGGGAATGCTGGTTTATCCGAAATTTGCAGCACCTGCGAACGTGCCATGCCGCAGTGACCGACTTTCACAGTTTTTTGTGGCTGGCGATTATGGTCCAGCCATGCTGGTTTATCGCACATCAGATGTACCAAAAAAAGACAAAGTATACAAAAGACAGAGAGAAAATCACTTATTATATCAACAGTGCCGGGAGAATGTAGTCTTTGTTCGTTGTGCGCATGCGCGAATATCGTAGACTATATGCTCCCATGGGGGCAACTGGTGGTGAGTCCTTGACTTGTCATGAGGACTTGGGTAAACTGTGTGCCGTTTTCAGGTGTCCGTAATATCGGATGAAAAGGGAACCCGGTGTAAATCCGGGACGGGCCCGCCGCTGTAACCGGGGACGATCTCTGCATTATGTCACTGTTGGCGCAACCAATGGGAAGACGCAGTGGGAGGATGATCCGGAAGTCAGAAGACCTGCCTGAAGAGTATCTGTGTCACCCAGGCAAGGGGGCGTGGAAAGCGGTATTATCTGGGAGAAGAAGGGGCATCCCGGATCAATTTTTAATTGGTCCGGGATCTTTTGTTTCCGGGCCGTGAAAAGGAGGTTTCCATGAACTGGAAAATACTTGTTTTTGCGGTGGTTGCGATGTCCATTGCTGTTAATCAGTCCGTTGTTGCGGGGGAGCATGAGGTGGAGCATAACAATGCGATTGTTCTTGCCATGTTTGGTACCACGGTTGAGCCTGCCCTGGCGGGACTTTTGAACATCAAGGAGAAAATAGAAAAAAGTTACCCGGACACTGCGGTGCGCATCGCCTTTACCTCAAATATCATTCGCCACATCTGGCAGAAGCGTGCAGCTGACAGCGCCTATCTCAAAGAACATCCCGGCGTGCCTTTTGAAATTCTCCACGCCCAGGGGCCATTGGCCACTATTGCCAACCTCCAGGATGCCGGATATGACTCCATTGTTGTTCAGCCAACCCATATCGCGCCTGCCGAAGAATTTCTGGATCTGTCCTCTTATGTTCATGCTCTTTCTTCCATTGAGACTATCAAGGCCAAGTTTAAACCCTTTCATAAACTGGTTATCGGCCGTCCCATGTTGGGAACCTTTGGTACTGCCCATCCCCATGGGGATGATATTACAACAGCTGTTGCCGCCATGAAAGAAGACGCAGACAGGGCCGGAAAAGCAGGCGCAGCACTGGTGTACATGGGGCATGGCAATGATTATTTTCCCTCTGGGGGGTCGTACCTGCAGTTCCAGCACGAGATGAATAAGGCGTACCCGGATGTGCTCACGGTTATCGGTACGGTTGAGGGGTATCCTGCCTTTGATCAGGTTCTTGCTGCTCTGCAGGACGCAGGCGTGAAGAAAGTTGTTATTCGTGCCTTTATGATTGTTGCCGGAGATCACGCCAAAAATGACATGGCAGGGCCGGACGAAGACTCCTGGAAATCCATGCTGGAAAACGCCGGTATTGAGGTTATTCCTTACCTGCACGGGTTGGGAGAAAACACGAACGTTGCTGATATCTTTGTGCGCCATGCTGCTGATGCGGCCAAAGATGCAGGCATTGTCCTGAAGTAGATGCACAGGCCGGGGCGTTCCTGGACAACAGGGATTTTTCTGCTGCTGCTGTTGTTGCTGCCGTGTGCCATGGTGGTTTCCGCCACCATGGGATTTATGGAAGTCCCGGCAATTGACGTGCTTCATGCTGTTTTGGCAAGATTTTCCCAGGGGACAGCAATTGATCCGGTGGTTGTGGCTGTTGTCACCGACGTGCGTCTGCCCCGGATTGCTGCGGCAGTTCTTGTTGGCGGGGCGCTTGCTGTCTGCGGCACAGTGTTTCAGGCTATTTTGCTCAATCCGCTGGCCGATCCCTACACCCTGGGCATTTCGTCGGGCGCTGCTTTCGGTGCATCGCTTGTGATTGTGCTGCAGCTCTTCGGGCTGGTGCTTCCTGTCTCGTTTTCTGTGCCTGTATTTGCCTTTGCCGGCAGTGTGGCCACCCTGTTTGCTGTTCTTGGCCTTGCCGGTGGAGACCGTCGTCTATCTTCAACAAATCTTATCCTGTCCGGCGTTATTGTGGCCGCAATCCTTTCTGCAGCCATTGGTTTGTTAAAGTTTCTGGCCGATGAACAGGTGGGTATCATAATTTTCTGGCTCATGGGCTCCCTGGCCGGAGTCTCCTGGGCAGATATCGCGTTGCTTGTTCCGGTGACCTTTATGGGGTTGCTGGTCTGCCTGGTCTTTGGCCGCGAATTAAACATCATGGCTACAGGAGAGCGAGAAGCGGCAACCCTTGGGGTCAATACTGTACGGCTGCGCTGGATTCTTCTTGTCACCTGTTCGCTGATGAGCGCCCTTTGTGTCGCTGTTTCAGGGATTATCGGTTTTGTCGGACTGATTGTTCCCCATTTTCTCAGATACCTGGTGGGGCCGGAGAATCGCTGGCTGCTGGTGTTGTCGTTTTTGGGAGGCGGGTTGTTGTTGCTCTTTGCTGATACCCTGACTCGCGCTGTCTTACCTGCCGAAGTGCCCATCGGGGTATTGACCGCGTTGCTTGGCGGCCCGGTTTTCTGTGTCATTTTTACCAGGAGGCAGCGTGATGGCGGCAACGGGTTCTGACATACTCTGGCAACTTGACGGCGTGCGTTTCGGCTACGCGGATAAGCCGGTGCTGCAAGGAGTTGACCTTGCCCTTGAACCGGGATGCTGCCACGGTGTGCTGGGGCCAAACGGCAGTGGTAAAACCACATTGTTAGATCTGCTCTGCGGCCTGATTGCGCCTGATGCTGGAGCTATCACCTTTGCCGGCAAGCCTCTGTCCCGTTGGAGCAGGCGTCGGCTGGCCATGAGACTTGCCCTTGTCCCCCAGGATTTTTCTGTCCGCTTTGGTTTTTCAGTGCGCGAAGTGGTGGAGATGGGCAGGCATCCCCATCTGCCGCGTTTTGGTCATCTTGAGCAGGAAGATCACCAGCTGGTGGATGAGGTTATGGAAGAGCTTGATATAGTCGCCCTTGGCAACCGGTCTGTCACCCAACTTTCCGGGGGCGAAAAACAGCGGGTGGCTGTGGCGCGTGCCCTGGCACAGAATCCGGAAGTGCTGGTGTTGGATGAGGCGACATCCAGTCTTGATATTTATCATTCACTGGCCATTCTTGAGGCAATCCGCAGCCGGGTGCGCAGTGGCAGACTTACAGTGGTTGCTGCTCTGCATGACTTGAATCTTGCCGGTTTTTTTTGTGATAAGCTGTTATTTTTACGAAAGGGAAAGCTCCTGTACCACGGGCGGGTAGATGATATGCTTGATGCAACAATAATTCACGATATCTATGGAGTAGAAGCAAGGGTGCATCAGGACGCATTTTCTGGCTGTAATCAGGTAAGTTTCAGGTTGTCACGTTGAAGAGGATGTAAAAGAATGCGTTATATTTTCCGGTATTTTTGCGTAGTGTGCCTGCTGCTGTCTGCAGGGGCTGCTCTTGCCGTTCCTCTAGTCGATAACGATGGCCGGGTAACGCTTATGGAAAAACCGTTTACCCGGATTATTTCTCTTTATGGGGCGCATACCCGAAATCTCATCGACATGGGGGCTGGCTCGCAGATTGTTGCTGTCGGGCGCAGTGATAACCAGCTGCCAGGTCTTCCCCGCATCAGCTTTCGGGATGATCCGGAGCGGTTGCTGGCGCTGCATCCTGATGTGGTGCTGATTCGTCCCATGATCAGCCGGGGATATCCCCAGCTGGTTGATCGGCTCACCAGCAGCGGGGTGGCGGTGGTGTCGTTACAGCCATCATCCATGGACGGCCTGTTTCGTTACTGGGAAGCCCTGGGATCATTATCAGGTCATGGGGAAGGGGCAAAACAGATGATTGCTGCGTTTGGCGCTCGCCTTGCCGAAATCACCCTGCAGGTCGATCATATTCCTGTGCAGAACCGGAAACTGGTCTATTTTGAGTCAATTCATAAACGGATGAAAACGTTTGCTCCGGATTCCATGGCTGTGTTTGTACTGGAATCAGCCGGAGGCATCAACGTGGCTGTCGATGCTGTGCAGGTGCGCAAGACAAACATTGCCGCCTATGGTAAGGAAAAAATTCTTGCCAAAGCCGGCCGGATTGATGTGTTTCTTGCCCAGAAAGGGCGTATGAATCCGGTAACTGTGGATATGATCATCCATGAACCCGGCTTTCAGGTTATTAAGGCGATTGCTGATAATCAGGTTTTTCTGGTAGACGAAAAACTGGTCTCCCGGCCGACGCTTGGCTTGATAGAGGGGATTGATAAGGTTTTTAATATACTCTACCCTCTTGTTCTGGACGAGAAAAATGGTCAGTGATTCTTCTGCAGTGATTATTGCTGGAACCCATTCGGGCTGCGGTAAGACCACTATAACCCTCGGGGTGATGGCTGCTCTTTGTCATCAGGGGGTCAATGTGCAGCCTTTTAAAAGCGGGCCGGATTTTATCGATCCGACACTGCATCGGTTGGTTACAGGCAGGGTCTCGCGAAATCTTGACGTACGGATGTGCGGAGCGGATTTTGTCCGGCAGACTTTTTCTGCCCATGCCCCTGATCAGGGAATCGCTGTTATTGAGGGCGTTATGGGGCTTTTTGACGGCGGCAATGGTTCAGCTGCCCGGCTGGCTGTTCTGCTGGATATTCCAGTGGTGCTGGTGGTGGATGTTCGTTCTGCTGCTGAAAGTGTGGCTGCTGTGGTCAAGGGGTTTGAGTCTCTTGATCCAGAGGTCAAGGTGGCTGGCGTTATTTTAAACCGATTGGGGAGCGAACGCCATTACTCTATGATTGCAGATGCCATTGAGCGACATTGTCAGGCAGAGATTTTAGGTGCTATTCCCCGTGACAGTACACTCAGCCTGCCTTCGCGTCATCTGGGGCTGCATATGGGCAGCGAGGTCGATCTGAACATCACCGGGCTGGTTGAACTGATGCAGGAGCATATCCGGCTTGACCGGCTGCACGAAATTGCTACCCGGGCCAGTACGCCGGTTGTCAAGCTTGCAAAGAACATGGTTGCAGATGCTCTGCCAAAAGTTCGGCTTGGTGTGGCCTGGGATGAGGCGTTCTGTTTTTATTATCAGGATAACCTCGACCTGCTCACTACAGCTGGTGCAGAAATTGTGATTTTCAGTCCCCTCCACGATGCTTTCTTACCAGAAAATCTTGACGCGCTCTATCTGGGCGGGGGCTATCCTGAGCTGCATGCCGGGGCACTTGCTGCCAATAGCTCCATGCGTAAGGCGGTTCAGGAGTTTTCTCTGGGCAATAACCCTGTATACGGAGAGTGTGGGGGGTTCATGTATCTCACGGATTCAATACGGGATACAGCTGGAAATATTCACCCCATGGCAGGAATATTTCCAGTGCAGTCTTTTATGGAAAAACGTCTTCGTCGTCTGGGGTACAGACAGGTAACAATGCAGCAGCCTACTTTGCTGGGAAATGCCGGGAGTTGTTGTTATGGTCATGAGTTTCATTACTCAGCCATTGCAACCATGCCCGATGAAGTTCGGCGGGTGTATGTCCTTGATGACGGCAGAGAGGAGGGGTACCAGATCAATAATACCCTGGCTGGTTATGTCCACCTGCATTGGGGGAGAACACCTGAAGCAGCCAGCTGTTTTGTCGGCAGGATGGCAACTCCACCTCTGAATTTTTAATCATTACCTGTGAATTTTTTTATGACCCTTCCCAAAATACAGCAGATAGGTCCCCTGGAAATTGAGGCGGAAAGCTTTCGCATCATAGAGTCAGAACTTGGTGAGAGCCCTTTTCCCACAGAGGAATTTGCAGTGGTTCGCCGCTGCATTCATGCCACTGGAGATTTTTCGTTTGCCGAAAACATGCGCTTTAGCCCCGGTGCTGTCCATGCCGGGATTGAGGCGATCAGGACAGGCAAAAACATCCTGGTTGATGTCAATATGGCTACTGCGGGAATATCAAGGGGATTGCTGGAAAAATTTGGCGGAAAAGTGATCTGCCGGGTGGCGGAAAAACAGACTGCTCAGCTTGCCCGCGACAAGAATGCAACCCGCTCCGAGATAGCCATGGAGCTTGCCCGGAACGATAATGTTGGCATAGTGGCCATTGGCAACGCTCCGACAGCGTTGCTTAAGGTCATGACCATGATTGCGGAGGGCCGGTTTTCTCCGGATCTGGTGATCGGGGTGCCGGTGGGGTTTGTCAATGCGGCAGAATCAAAAGAGATTCTACACCATCAGGAGTTTGCGTCTATTACCGCCCTTGGCAGAAAGGGTGGAACTCCGGTGGCAGTTGCTGCGGTCAATGCGCTGCTCAGGTTGGCATAACCATGAGCACCAAGAGGAACAGGGAGCATCAGGCGTATGTAAGCGTATCCGAGTGCATTGACTGGCAGCATCCTTCTGTGCGGAATAAGGCAGGAGAACTGGCCAGGGGAGCGACAGATCAGCTAGATGTAATCAGGGCCTGTTTCAGGTTTGTCCGTGACGAAATAGCACATAGTAGTGATTATCAATTAAACCCTGTCACCTGTAAAGCCTCAGAAGTTTTGCAATATGGTACAGGTTTTTGTTATGCAAAAAGCCATCTTTTGGCGGCTCTGTTGCGGGCCAACAGCATTCCGGCAGGGTTGTGCTATCAGCGATTACGAGTGATTGATGATCAACCAAGATTATCTCTGCATGGCTTAAATGCTGTATTTTTGCCCGATTCCGGGTGGTTAAGGATTGATGCCAGGGGCAATAAGGCCGGGGTAAATGCCCGGTTTATCCCGCCGGAGGAACATCTTGCCTTTGCCGTTCGCTTTCCCGGTGAGGCGGATTTACCGGAAATCTGGCCTGAACCGTTGCCGCTAATAACCAGAATGCTGGGGGCCTGCGATACCTTTGCTGAGGTGTTAGCGCATCTGCCCGATATTGAACTGGTCAACTGCTGAGGGCACAGGTGGATGAGATGACATCAAAACAAGCAAAGAAGAATACAAGTCTTCGCTCCGGTTTTACCACCGGGGCATGTGCGGCAGCAGCGGCAAAGGCTGCGGCATTGCTGCTGTTGTCCGGCAAAAAGGTGAGTCATGTTGACATCCCTTTTCCCACTGGAGACCGTCATGCTTTTGCGCTGCACTCCTGTGTTTTGCGCTGTGACAGGGGCGCGGCCTCGGTCATAAAAGATGCCGGGGATGACCCTGATGTCACCAATGGCGCAGAAATTATTGCTGTTGTTGAACGTAGTGGAGGTGAAGAGGGTGAGCGCAATGAAAATATCATCCTTCGGGGTGGGGCAGGAGTTGGTCGGGTAACCAAACCGGGGTTGCCTGTGGCTGTCGGCCAGCCGGCCATTAATCCGGTACCGCGCCAGATGATTTGTGAGGCTGTGACAGAGGCCATTGCGGAGACTGGGACTGCCACGTCTTTGCAGGTGACAATTTCTGTGGCCAGTGGTCAGGAACTGGCCGAAAAAACTCTGAACAGCAGGCTTGGTATTGTCGGCGGTCTCTCGATTCTTGGAACCACGGGTATTGTCCGGCCGGTGTCAGCCAAGGCTTGGACTGATACCATTGATGCCTCCATGAGTGTTGCCCGTGCGTCCGGTCTGCGCGAAGTGATTGTGTCCACCGGGCGGACATCAGAGGCTGCAGCACAGCAGTTGCTCACCATGCCCGAAGAGGCACAGGTCATGATGGGGGATTATCTTGCCCACGCGCTTCATTCGGCCAGGGAACATGGTTTTGAAAAGATTCATCTTGCTGGAATGTGGGCGAAAATTCTTAAATGCGCCCTGGAGATCCCCCAGACCCATGTCCGGCACGGAGCCTTGGAGGTTCGGCACGCCGTTACGCTGCTGACAAGGCTTGGCCTGGAAGAGGACGTTGCCCACAGTATGATAACGGCCAATACTGCCCGGGAGATTTTATACCGTTTAATCAAAATGGGAAGAGAAGATATTGTCCGGAGAGTTTGTCTTAAGGCCAAAGTTTTTGCCATGAAAGAATCGGGTCTGCCTGTGGAAGTGTATCTGGTGACGTCTGAGGATGGAGTGGTGGTTCATGTCTGACATATCTGAAATATATGTCTTTGGTGTGTCTGGCACAGCCCTTGTTCCCGACCATGAACAGCTTCTGCGCACATGTCACGCTGTGGTTACTTCAAAGAGATTTTCTTCTTTGGTAACAAAGTATTGCGATACTGTCATCCCGGTTACTCCGCTTAAAAAAATGGTCGGGCAGCTCAGGGCGGCATTGTCATCGGGTAACGTGGCCGTGCTTGCTTCGGGTGATCCGCTGTTTTACGGTATTGGCCGTACCCTGCTGAACAACTTTGCCAGTGAGCAGTTGCGGTTTTATCCGGCATTGTCTGCCATGCAGCTTGCCTGCGCCCGCTTTAAAATGCCCTGGGATGATCTTTTTCTGCTCTCGCTCCATGGCCGTCAGCCTGGGGACGCTGTAGCACAGATTCTTTCCCGGCAACGGGTGATGTTGTTTACCGATGGCAACAACTCCCCGGATATAATTGCGGCAACTCTGCAATCCCGGCTTAACAGCATGGGGCTTGCCGGCCAGGCCGGCGATATTCGGGTCGGGGTGGCCGAAAATCTTGGTCTGCCGGATGAACAGTTGACCAGGGGTACCCTTGCTGACATTGCCGCCAGAAAATTTGCTCCGCTCAATATGATGCTTGTTGAGCAACCGGCTGTGGTCGGCAAAGGCTCCGGGCTGGTTTTTGGCTTGCATGAAGATGAAATCAGCCATTCCAGGGGCTTGATTACCAAGGCTGAAGTACGGGCGGTTATTCTGCATTGTCTTCGTCTGCCGGGCAGGGGCGTATTCTGGGACGTGGGTGGTGGCTCCGGTTCAGTTTCTGTGGAAGCAGCCCGACTCTGTGCTGATCTCCAGGTGTTTACTGTTGAGCAGAAGCTGGAAGGGCAGGAAAATATCAGCAAAAATATTTGCGATTTCCGTCTCTACAACATGCAGCTCGTCCGTGGGCGTGCCCCTGAAGCGTTGGTCGAACTGCCAGATCCCGATCGAATTTTCATCGGGGGCAGTGGCGGTGCGCTTGCATCAATAATTAAAGACTGTGCTGAACGGTTGCAAGCAGGTGGCAGAATGGTTGCCAGTGCAGTGCTGGCTGAAACGGCTGAAAAAGCCCCTGAACTCATGCGGAGCCAAGGGCTTCATGTTGAAGTGTGTCGTGTGGCCGTGACCCGTTATCACCCACAGCCGTCCCAAAAACCAGCATGGCTGGACCATAATCGCCAGCCACAACAAGCTCTGAAAGTTGGTCGCTGCGGCATGGCACGATCACAGGTACTGCAACTTTCAGATAAACCAGCATGGCTGGACCATATTCGCCAGCCACAACAAGCTCTGAAAGTTGGTCACTGCGGCATGGCACGATCACAGGAGCAGCGACTTTCAGAGAAACAACGATTAAATCCCATTACCATAATTACCGGAAAGAAATGATAAGAGAGAAGCAACAGGGCACCCTTTACCTTGTGGGTATCGGCCCCGGAGACCCGGAGCTGATGACCTGCAAGGCAGTTCGCGTGCTGGAACAGACCAGAGTGCTGGTTGGGCCAAAGGCGAAAGCAGACGGGGCAAGTAATGCCGTGCAGATAGCGGCATCCCAGGTCGATATGACGGGGAAAACCGTACTCGAACTCCGGTTTCCCATGAAAAAAATACGTCTGGGCTGTGACCATGACCCAGAGGTTGTTTCGGCATGGCGGCAGGCAGCAGAAGTTGTGTTGGGCTATCTTGAAAAGGGCGAGGATGTGGCTTTTCCCACCCTTGGCGATCCGGCTCTGTATTCAACAGCCTTTTATCTGCTCAATACCCTGCAGGAATTACGGGGACAGATCAGGGTGTCAGTCATTCCCGGCATTACCGCCATGGCTGCCTGTTCGGCCAGAGTATGCATGCCCATCGGGCTTGGAGACGATGTGGTTTCCATTGTTCCGGCAGCCTTTGACGACAATCGACTGCGGTCGATTCTTGAATCGTTTGATGCCGTGGTGCTGATGAAAGTTTTCCGCCGGATGACAACACTTGTTGCCCTGCTCGAAGAGCTGAAGCTTGTTGACCAGGCCGTACTTATTGAGCGGTGCGGTATGGATGATCAGAAAATTTATACCGATGTTCGGCAAACCGTTGGCCGTAAGCTCCATTATTTTTCCACCCTGCTGATTCGTAAAAAAGAGGTGTAGCCTGTATGCATATTCCTGTGCAGTTTGTTGGTGCCGGGCCTGGTGACCCGGATTTGATCACCCTGAAAGGACGAAGGATTCTTGATGAGGCCGAACTCATTGTGTATGCCGGTAGCCTGGTCAACCCGGCACTTGTTGAGGGGGTGCAGGCACGGGTTTATGATTCTGCGCGTATGAACCTTGACGAGATTATCGAGCTGATCGCAACGGGCTATGGTCAAGGGAAAAAAGTGGTGCGTCTCCATACGGGTGATCCGGCAATTTATGGCGCAATCCGGGAGCAGATGCAGCGGCTTGATGAGCTGGATATCCCTTATAATGTCATTCCGGGAGTCAGTTCAGCCCTGGCCTCAGCAGCAGCCCTCAAGGTGGAACTGACTGTTCCCGAAGTTACCCAGACCGTTATTTTCACCCGTCAGGCTGGTCGTACTCCGGTTCCTGAAGCAGAGTCATTACGAAAAATTGCAGCCATTGGCGCCTCGTTATGTATTTTTCTCTCTGTCTCCATGATAGAAAAGGTGGTTGCCGAATTAACAGCAGGTGGCTACCCTGACGATACCCCCATTGCTGTGGTGGAAAAAGCCTCATGGCCGGATCAGCAGGTTGTACGGGGCAGGTTAGTGGATATAGCAGAAAAAATCAGAAACTCTGCCATTCGTAAGACTGCGATGATCCTTGTGGGCAGGGCGCTTGCCGACGACAAAACGGCTGAATCAAAGCTCTATGATGCCGGATTCAGTCATGAATACAGGAGGATAACATGAACCGAAAATTGATCATCTCTGCAGCTCTTTCCGTCCTGCTGCTCTGCACGGTTTCCCTGGGAGCTGCCCGGGAAATTGGCGGGGTGCAAATGGCAGATAGCATGACTGTAGCCGGCAAAAATCTGGTGCTTAACGGTGTGGGGTTACGAACAAAACTGTTTTTTAAGATATATGCCGGTGGCCTGTATCTTGCAACGCCTTCATCTGATGCCGGAGCAATTATTGATGCTGACGCACCAATGGTTGTGCGGATGCATTTTATCTATGACGGGGTGAGTTCGGCTAAACTGCAAAACGGCTGGAAAGAAGGCTTTGCCCTGACTGCGCCTTCTCCAGAAAAACCTTTGCGGCAGGCCATTGCCTCATTTATTGCCATGTTTGCCGATGAGGCTGTGGAAAATGATGTCTATGATATTTCCTGGCGTCCCGGACACGGGGTGGACGTGATCCGCAATAAGGCACTTCTTGGTACCATCAGCGGGTTGGATTTCAAAAAAGCCCTTTTTGCTATCTGGCTGGGTAATGAACCGGTGGATGATGACCTGAAAGAGGGGATGCTTGGTCAATAAGTATTTTCAGGGACACTCTTGTGATAGAACAGAAAAACGAGCAGCGAACAGCGATTCTGCATCTCACTGCAGGGGGGGCTGAACTGGCTTGCCGCCTGGGGGAGATCGTGGACGCTCCAGAGATTTTTCCCTGCCGGGGCAGTCTGCGCCAGACCATGACCACCTGCTGGCAGAACTTTGATCATCTGGTCTGTATAATGGCCTCGGGTATCGTGGTACGGATGATTGCGCCACTGCTTGCCGATAAACGGATGGATCCCTCGGTTATTGTCTGTGATGAACAGGGGCGGTTTGCCATTTCTCTGCTCTCCGGTCATATTGGCGGCGGTAATGCGCTTGCCAAAAAAATTGCCGAAGGGCTGGGGGGAGAAGCGGTTATCACCACAGCCTCGGATGTGCTGGGGCACACGGCTCTTGATCTCTGGGCAGAAGGTCTTGAGCTGGTGGTGGCCGATAAAGCAGCGTTTACCCGGGTCATGGGGAAGCTGGTCAACCAGGGCAGGATTGCCTTGTATTCTGAATATCCTTTGCCCTCTGTGCCCGGCGATATTTTTATCCGGGAAGATCCGGGCAAAGCAGATATTGTTATCAGCTGCCGAACCGGAATATGCCCTGACGCGGTTCTGCTTCATCCCGGGGCTCTGGTCGCGGGTATGGGCTGTAACCGGAATACCCCTGCCCATGAAATGGCACAAGCCCTGGCAGAGGCCTGCGCAGAACATGGTCTTGCTCTGCAGTCGGTACGGAGTCTGGCCTCAATTGATTTGAAGCGTGACGAAGCCGGTCTGCTTGAATTTGCGGAAACACACGGCTATCCCCTTGATTTTTTTCACCGTGATCAGCTCAATGGGGTAAGCGGGGTGTCAACTTCTGCTGCGGTGCTGAAGGCCACCGGGGCTAAAGGCGTGGCCGAGCCTGCTGCTGTCTTGGCTTCAGGTGGGGGCAGATTGCTTGTTCACAAGATGAAATGGAAGAATGTGACAGTTGCCATTGCAGAGTGCAGTAATCCCTGGCGTAATTCATCACAGGGGTTGTAACTATCTGATTTCATCTGCCAAAAATGTGTAAGTGGTCAGGGGAGTTGCAATTCGTGCAGGTGCGATTTATCGCTATCCCCCCTTTCTGCGCAAGTCGCGACCGTGCGAATATGCGGTGCCCCTGATCACCTGTTCCCTGGCAGGCAAGCCATGGCTCAACAGCAATGCCGGGGTACCATTTTTCTCCCGATTGCCGTCGTGGTTTGTCTTTTTTTGATTTTTTAAATGGTAGCCAATATGACAAAGAGAACAACACAGCAGCCTGCAGTACTGAGTGTCGTCGGCACTGGCCCGGGCGCTTTAGATTTGATTACTCCCCGTGCGCGTCTGGCGATAGAAGATGCAGATGTCGTGGTGGGGTACCGCACCTACCTTGATCTGATCACTGCATTTATCAGCCCGGAACAGGAGGTGATATCTTCGCAGATGATGCAGGAAATAGACCGTTGCCGCAAGGCGCTTGCTTTGGCTGATTCCGGCAGGAGGGTAGCTCTGGTCTGTGGTGGTGATCCCGGTATTTACGCCATGGCCGGGTTGGTGTACGAGCTGGTTCAAGAGAGCGGCAGCAGTACCCGCATCGAGATTATTCCAGGAATTGCCGCCTTGAATAGCTGTGCCGCAATTCTGGGGGCGCCGCTGATGCACGATTTTGCAGCCATCAGCCTTTCTGATCTCATGACCCCGTGGCAGGTGATTGAAAAACGCCTGCAGGCGGCAGCCATGGCGGATTTTGTCACGGTTATTTATAATCCCAGGTCAAAAAAACGACAGACTCAGATCATTCGCGCCCGTGAGATAATGCTCGAACACCGTGCCGGTCAAACCCCGGTGGGGATTGTTTCCGGCGCGACCAGGCCACACGAAACCGTCGAGCTGACAAGCCTTGAGAAGATGCTCACCCGGGAAATCGGTATGCAGTCCACAGTGATTATTGGCAATTGTGCCACTTTTGTTTATGCTGACAAAATGATAACTCCACGGGGCTACAAAAATAAATATGGTTTGTAAAGAGGACGTTTCCGGAGAACACCATACACCGCTTATCCTGGTAACCAATGATGACGGTGTTAATGCGCCCGGTTTGCGGGCGTTATTTGGTCGAATGCAGCAACTGGGCCGGGCGGTTATTGTTGCCCCGGAACGGGACAAGAGTGCGGTCAGTCATTCGCTCACCATGAATCGCCCTTTGCGGGTGCGCCGACTGGAGCCGGATGTCTTTACCCTGGACGGCACGCCCACAGACTGTGTTTCCATTGGTATAAACAAGGTTCTTGAGCGTAAACCGGATCTGCTGGTCTCGGGCATTAATCCCGGGGTTAATCTTGGCGATGATATAAGCTATTCCGGTACAGTGTCAGCCGCCATTGAAGGAACCATGTATGCGATTCCCTCTCTTGCCTTTTCCCTTGGCGGTGAGTCGCCTTTTGATTTTACCGGAGCCGCAGCAGTGGCCGGGAAGCTGGCCGCGCGAGCCCTTGCCGATGGTCTGCCGGAAAATACGCTCCTCAATGTCAATGTCCCGGCCCTGTCGGAAGAGGCAGTTAAGGGGGTACGTTTTACCCGCCAGGGGAGACGGGTCTATAAAAATGCCATTCAGGAAACCTTTGATCCCTGGGGACGCAAACATGTAACCGTTCACCAAGGGAGCTGTAGTCTTGACATTACACCAATCTGTAACCGTTGACCAGTGCCCCTGATTCGTTCAAGCAGGGCGACGAGCTATAACAGCGAAGCGGTGTCACCGCCTATGCGAG
>RKSL01000262.1 GCA_008633435.1 Candidatus Desulfobulbus rimicarensis
GGAATCAACTCGGCAAATCCCCGTGCTCCGGACAATTGTATTGAAGGCAGCCCCTGTTGACTAATTTTTATATCTTGTAAATATACCGTCCCTTTTCTCGCCAGCGGATCTACACGAAGGGTCTTCACCTTGCGTAGGTCTGTAAGAAAAAAAGTATACCTGTCTATGCGCGGGGTGATTGCAACACGAACCATATTCTTTTCAGAATACTGGCCGTTACTGCCTGCCCAGTACATTTTAAAATCGGTTTTGATCGGGGTGCTGACCTGCACCTCAACATAGGCTCTGTTCAAAAAATAATGACAGTAGGCAAATACTGTACCGAGAGCAAAAAGAAGTACAACCCCGTATTTAGATACAGAGTTGATATGTTTTTTCATATTCACAGGCATATTTCTCATAAATCAGCATAGCTGAACCATAATCGCCAGACACAACTGATAGCAAAGTCTTCGAATAATGAAAGTTGGACATTACGACGTGGAACGGACGCATATACTGCGGATTTTAGCCAAAAACATCACGGGTACGCTTTAGTTGCGTATTCTTCTCAGTCGCAGATAAAGTTTGTTCAACCTATTCTCATGCTTCACTAACAATGGAAAAACAATCCCCCCAAAACGATGGGTCAGCCACATTTTAACAAGAGACCTTCTGTCGATACGTGAGACGCTGTTTCCCATGGGTATATACGCTGCAAGCAACGCATGACGAAGCGTTCTGCCTGTTTCTATCCCCCGGGGTTGATAACACTCATCCTGAACTTTACACTTGCGCATGATCACTCCTATTCCTGTAACCGATCTCTGGCAGCCAGAAGGTAATACTTAAGGCGAAGCAGCGGTTTCCAGCGTAAAGACGATATGGATCGGTCCCACAGAGCCATTGAAGGCGTTTGTACCGGAGGTTTTTTCGTCCCGTGAAAATCGTCTAAATGATGCCTGAGCCGAATAAGTTCCACTTCGGAATTTTTTGGAAAAGCAAGTTTTGCCGTAAGCAGATGATTAGTCCAGGGTTTCAAATCTAGCGATGAGTACCCAAGAACAGCAACGGCTGCGGCAAACCTTGATGCTGCATCAAGAATCCCCTGCTGAAGCGGGGCAAAAAAATCATCCTGCATCTGCTCAGCTTTGGCAGTTTTATCCTCAGTGTTACGAAACTCTAGTTCACAGCCCGACTCTGTCAGGATATATCCGTTAAGGGTGGGATGCGGTGCCCGACATGCCTCTTCAAAAAGATCTCGATTATAGAGAATTGCGCTGCCTCCCAGATCAAATCTAAACCGATCGTAAATAAGCCCGGATAACTGATTAACGGTGCTGGCCGGAAAAGGAATTCCACGGGTAGCAGCAAGCAACATGCCATGAAATATCGGACGATCAGGACGATGAGCAACCGCCTCATTCAAAAATCTCTGGATGGTTCCCAGCCAGCCCACATCTACAATAGCCACTTCTTTACGCTTGAACATGCCTTCCTGCTCGAGATACTGCATTAAAGCGTCATTGTACGGCCTGGTCTGGGATTGAACTTCAGCCTGAAACAAGTCATCTTCAAGCAGTTCGGTAAAATGTATGCAGTTTTTGACTGTTGTTTCTGGATACTGTGGACTAAGTGCTGTCTCAAGTTGAAGGTTATGACGCTGCAGATGAGGAAGCAGAGCTTCCCCGTTTAACTTGAAAATTCGACAGATATCTCTAAAATCTCTATTGCCCGACGGCAGAAAGGCAATGGCGGCATTGTCAGGAGTCAATCCCTGGTAAGCACAGGCAGCCCCGGCCAAAGCCATTCGACTGACATACAGGTAGCTTTCAGATGGCAGAACATCTGCCTGGGGAAGATGAGGAAGCATCTTCTTCCAAAAACTCTCAAACATCCAGCCTTCACGGGAGAGAAAATAAATATGTTCCACAGACAACCGCTGTGATTCTTCAGCCAGATTAAGAAGAAAAGTCCCGATAACCGGGGCAAGAAAATTATATCCTTCAACGTAGAGCGGATGTCTGGGGATATTCTCTCCTTCCATGGGAAGCATGGCCTGATGAACAGTTCGGCCACGAAAAAATGTCCGCCCCTGGCCATAGTTCCAGTAACGCCGGATAATTGATTTGCGCATTTTTTCACGACCATCACGTAAAACCAGCGCTCGTAAACCAAATTCGGCAGGACGCAAACCATCTGAAACAGGATTATCGCCTATGTGGAGCCACTTTTCAGGGGTAAGATCAAAACGCTCCTGCACCAAAGGAAATCCTTTGCCCGATGCTTTAGCAAGAAAAGTATCAGCCGAGGAGATGACATGATCGACACTGTCTGCAAAGCCGCCACGCTCAACCAGCGTTTCAAGACAGCTTGCCGGCAGGTATATATCAGAGAGGATGAGGATCTTTTTACCCTGATCATGCAATTCTTTCAGCCATTCAACAAGCATCTGTCGCGGTACCAGCATACTTGACTCGACAGCAAGTTCAAAGGCCGTAACCTTGGCAAGAAGCTGTTCATTTACCTGCTCGCCAAAAATCTCTGCAAGCATCTGCCCCATGTAAACCGGATAACACGCCTCATGGTCATCGAACTTCTGTCCGGTTTCCTTACGCTGGGCTATTTCAAAGGTATCACGAATAAACTGCACTTTTCCTGCAGAGATATGCAACCCTCTTTTACGGGCCAACGTTGCCACAAAATCTGCAACAGATCGCTTTAAAAGATCAGGGTCATGCACTCTTCGCACAAAAAGAGTATCAAAGAGATCAAAGGAAACCGTTTCACAGTCAGCGGCAAGCTTTCTGCCGAAACGGATCAGCTTTTCCTGTGTATAATACTGTTTGTATTTACCCGGCTTCACAGGCAGCTAGTTTGCAAACATTTTCTTTTTTAACTTATAGCGAACCGCTGACAGCAGCTCCATGGCCTGATCCCGAACACGGGGTTCCATAACAACCTCAGCGGCAAGCTGTGCCCGAACCGCTGACAATTCCTGCTCAAGCTCTACAAGGCGATCGGAACCGGCTGCGACAAGAGGTTGAACAGGCTCCGGCAATGCGGCCAATAGATACTTCCTGATCACTTCCCTGTCCTGCTCTCTGCCAAGTATTGCCGCCTCGCCGAGTGTATTGCCGGAATGGATACGATAATACAACAGTTTATCACCGTCCAGATATTGCACCCGACCCGGAAAAGCCAGCATCATCCGAAAAATAAAGTCGTAATCATGCAGGTATCTGAGCGAACAAAACTTACCGACCTTTGCAACGGCATTTTTGGTCATAAACAGATTAGAAGTTGTGACCATAAAATTGCCTTTCAAAAAGGCTGTATACAAATCGTTACACTGAAAATAAAATTCACGATTCTTCGCATGCCAGAGATTCCAGCCAAATTCAGGATCTAGAAGCTCTTCCCCGCTGTCTGAAATGGGAATAACATCTGAAAAAATACACTGAGCATCATTTTTTTGTTGAACATCAACAAGACGTTGTAGCCTGTCCAAGGTGTATACATCATCGGAGTTAAGTATTGCCACATATTCACCTTTGGCAAGACTCAGCCCTCGATTAATGGTGTTGAAGGCATCCTGATTTTCCTGAAAAATATAGGTTATTCTCGAATCATCATATGACTGGACTATTTCCCCGGTTCGATCGGTTGAGCCGTCATCAATAACGAGTAATTCAAGATCAGACCACGTCTGTTCAAGAACACTTTCTACAGCTGCTCCAATGAATTTTTCATGATTATATGCAGGAATAACGACAGAAATCATACAAGCTCCTCAAGAGCGGGTCAAACCCGGTTACCTGCAAAACGGGGCAAAAGAAAACCTGCCAGCACATACAATGCAAATGCCAGGTACAGTGTTGCGGTAAAACCGATATATATAGCCAATAGAATACTCAATACGCTGCCAAGCACTGTAAACAACCCATTCACAGCCCAGGCCCAACCGACAGCTCCTTTACCTTTATCATAAGAACTTGCAATGCCCAGGGCAAAGGGCATCCCAAGGCAGAAACCAAGGGGAGCAATAAGCCCAACAGCCGCTCCCATACGGGCATAAGTAGACCACTGAAGAAAATAATTAAGCAATGGATCTTTGAGGTATAATAAAACCATGCCATACAGAGGGATACCAATAAAGGGCAAGAACTTGAGCATTTTCTTCTTTTCAAGACGCGTACTATCAGTCACATAGGAGCCAACACCTGCTGAAATCAAGAAAGCAAACACAACAGAGGCATAGGTATATAAGGGGAAACCAACCAACTTGTGAAAAAACTGAATAAAAACGATCTCAATGGCGATGAACCCTGCCCCCAGGCAAGCAAAATAACTCACAAAAGACACCTTACCAGACCAGGGAGCCCTGCCAACCTTGGAAAAAAGTAATGGACCAAAAAGGCAAACAATTGCAATGACAAGTGCTGCGCCGACTGTAACAATCAGATGAATAACATCCATTGGCAGCCCGTGTCTTATAGAGTCATTAAGAAGAGCTTTAATAGACGTTTCAACATAAGGAGCCTTCAGTGAAACTGGCCCGAACTGTTTTCGAAAATGGTTAAAAAACGGTTGGTCGTCCGTTGGTACATTCATTCGGTAAGGTATTTTTGCAAGCAGCTCGGGAGGTAAAGTACCGGTAAAGAATGCGGGATCAAGTCCTGATTTTTTGGGTTCAAGAGGATTGTGCACACGCTGAAATCCCTCGTGCATAAGGTCATGTACTTTAGCCACTTCCTCTGGAGTCCATGGCTGCATTTTTATAAGCAATAACGGAAGATTATACCATTGTCCACCATAATAGAGAAGTACATGTTTTTCAAAATCCTTTCTCCCCATCTCCTTCCAGGCTCGAGCAGCCGTAAGCACCATTTTTGGATAAACATGATGATTAATGTGCAATACACCGTTTTCAGTCAGGTGAGAAAAGTATTCTTTATATGCATCTGTAGTTTGGAGATAATTTGGCGAAACCGCACCGGAACCAGAAGCAACACTCGAGGTTGTATGGTTTGACATCATCTGAATAATGTCATACTTCTTGTTACTTGAACGAAGGAAACTACGTCCTTCACCTCGTACAGCGTTAACAACAGGGTTGTTATACGGCTCAGTTGCATATTTTTCTTTGCCAAGATCAATCACAGCTCCAACCATTTCAATGGCATCAACAGAACGAGCACCAAAGGTAACCGCGGCTTTGGTTTCCTGACCTCCCGCAGCCCCGATGATCAGGACACTGGGGGCTGTCCCCTCTTTTAGCCAGTGTGAGGCAAAAACAAATTTATCCCAAAAATTACTTCTCGCCTTTTCGGGTAAGGAATCTCGTAATTTTTTGTAATCACCATCAAAACGATAGTAATAGCTGGTCTGTGTTCCTCCATCATAAGCCACCCAAACATAAGCATCACGATAGCGTATCAGGTCAATTCTGGAGATAGGATCCCATCGGGTCAGGATCCGTCCCCCCTGAAGTGTTCTAAAACCGCGTTTATCCATGTGGAAGGCAATTTCAAGATAATCACCTTTATCGTAAAAGAAGAGCTGAAAACTACCAAGAGCAATTGCACAGGCAAGGGCCAGAGCAGTAATGACCTTAACACGACTAATGAGTGTCAA
The DNA here is from genome assembly GCA_008633435.1 of Candidatus Desulfobulbus rimicarensis. Classification (GTDB taxonomy): domain Bacteria; phylum Desulfobacterota; class Desulfobulbia; order Desulfobulbales; family Desulfobulbaceae; genus Desulfobulbus_C; species Desulfobulbus_C rimicarensis. Next base: position 5,617 of record RKSL01000262.1, read on the forward strand.
GGCAATCAAAGCCAAGGCTGATGCGACAAACAATAATCCGGGGCCACCATAACTCGGTATAAGAAGAGGTACCAGCAGACAACCTACAGACGCACCAACAAGATCCCAAAAATACAATTTACCAAAACGATCCGCATGTTTAGTAAATAACAAAGAAAGGATCAACCCCCCGAGAAAAAACGGAATAATAAGCCCAGAAAAAACAAGCAATACTTTAGCACCAAGATAGGCGACACTGGGAAACACGTTAAAGTCAATATGGAATCGATTAAGTAGAAAAAACACACCGCTATAGCTGCCCGCAAGAGCCAAAGTCAGCCACATAAGTGTTTTATAACCATACTCCTGTTTATCAGAAATAATCGAAGTAAAGACTCCGGCAATACCAAAACCAAGTAATGCCAGGGTTATCACCATATATGAAAAATGGGGATACCAGAGGACATCCAAAATACGTATCAGAGAAAGCTCATAAAACAGTGTTGTGAGGGCAATAAGATTTATATACCCCATGGTGGCAAGCGAAAGTGATTTATTCGTCGAAGTGGACACGTAAGCTCCAGAAATTATGATTCTATAATATCTATCATCCTGATCGATTTGATCAGGATGACAAAAGAACAAATGATGTATTTAAAGTACAGGTTGGGTATATTGTCAAGATGGGAGTTCGCGAAAATGATATTTTCACGACTATATTCATCAGTTGCTCTAATGAAACGAGTAAATCTCTGCCAGCAAACTCTCCGGCTATACTTCTTTTAAAAAATATAGCCATTCTTTTCAATGCAGAAAGGGACGTTCAATGCATCTATAGCATAGTACGGAAACAGGATAACTAATGATAACTGTTACCATAAACAAGCCATAGCCTGGAAAAATATAATGAAAAAAAGATTCATTTAAATCAAGAATAACACGTAGTACCAATGGGTGAAT
>RKSL01000070.1 GCA_008633435.1 Candidatus Desulfobulbus rimicarensis
TGCCTGTCCCAAAATGGTCTTTTTGTCCGATCTCTGCGTCATGCTCAAAAAATAATGCTCGGAATATCACTTATATGCCTGCGCTTATTTTTTTCACAATCCTTGACCTCGAACAAAAATCCTCATTTTTGGACAGACACTAACTTTATTTAATATCAACTGATCACCTATACTGTAAGAATAAAAAATGTGCCAGAGCAAAAAAAGCTGCACGCATTCAGGTAATGATCAAAAGAAACTGTTTACACTTAGAACATTTCAGACAGGTAATCCTGTTGAGCTTTGCTGAAAAATCTCTACTCATATCCAAAAAAGAGATGAAAACAGGGGAGGAAATTGCACTGTGCAGGATAATACAATGATATACAGGAGGTTTGGCAGGACAGGGCTGGAAATGCCGGTACTTTCCTGTGGGTTGATGCGTTCCATGCATTCCTGGCAAGATCAACCTTTAGCAACGATTCCGGACAGGAGCCAGGATGAGCTTGTCCGGGTGATTGAAACTGCATTCGATTGTGGCATAACCCATTTTGAAACAGCCCGAGGCTATGGCAGCTCAGAACGACAGCTGGGAGAGATTCTTACCCGGTATGAGAGGGATAGCTTTATTCTGCAAACCAAGGTTCGGCCAGATGATGATTCGGCCAGATTTACCGTTAATGTAGAGGATTCTCTGGCCCGGCTCAATACGCAGCGGGTAAATCTTTTAACCCTGCACGGCATAAATGACTACCACAGCCTATGGCAGGCATGTCGTCCGGGTGGGTGTCTTTGCGCAGCGCGTAAGCTCCAGCAGCAGGGCCGGGTTGACTGGGTCGGGTTTTCAGGCCATGGGGAGACCCGGGTTATTGTTGAGGCGATCAACCATGGGGAAGACGGTGGCTTTGATTTTGTCAATATCCACTGGTATGCCATCTGGCAGCAGAATACCCCTGCCCTTGAGGCAGCAGCGGCACACGATATGGGGGTGTTTATCATCAGTCCCACAGATAAAGGGGGGATGCTGCAAACACCTTCTGAAAAAATATCTGCATTGAGTCGACCGCTTTCTCCGTTACAGTTCAATGATCTGTTTTGCCTGCAGCGCCCTGAGGTACATACCCTGAGTGTGGGCGCAGCGCATCCGGATGATTTCCGTGCCCATCTCGATATTCTGGCAGATATTTCAGACAAGGAGTTGGTGGATAATGTGTATCTGAAATGGCAACAGGCCATGCAGGAGAGTTGCAGAGTCGACCGACCTGATGCGCATTGGCAGAAACTTCCCTGCTGGGATAAAATTCCAGGATATATGAATATTTCCTTTACCCTGTGGCTCTACAACCTTGCCAGGGGCTGGGGGTTGGTTGAATACGCCCGGCAAAGGTATCGGAAACTTGGCGTTGATATGCCCTGGGTTCGGGGCAATAATTGTACATGTGCCAAAGATTATGACTTGAGCAAAGTGGCTCGCTCTATAGGGATGAGTGGAGAAAAACTGGCTGTGATTTTGGCGCAGGCGCACGATCTGCTCCATTAATTACGGGGAGGCTGTAGCTGATCTCAGCATCCACCTTGTTTGAAAGTTGCAGCACCTGGAAGAAGATATTTGAAACACGAATATCGAAATTCGAAACATTTTCAAATGACAAAATAATTCCCGCGGGAATTCACAAGTTGCCATGTCTCAGTGCCCAAACTTCAGCCATTGCACTCGTTCTCAAAACCCGTATCAACTGAGGGGAGGTAGTGGCTGGGGAAATCATCAGCAGAAATTGCCTGCTGTGCCTTGTCAATAATCTGCCGGGTAATTTCTGCTCCAGCAGTGGACGTGGGGAATTCGCTGCCTAGAACCAGTTGAACAATTTCTTTTGCGGTGACTTTTCGGGCAGGTTTTGCCGGAAGCAATCGGCTTTTGCCGTTATGTTTCGTTTTATAGAGCAGACCGCCCTGAACCAGCATATCCACGGCCTGTTCCATGTCCTTTTTCGTCTCTCCTGGAAAGCTGGTGACCAGCTCTTTGAGCGTGACATATTCGGCCTGAAAAAAATGGTCATAGACGGTAAGCAGTATATCGAAGCTACGCTGTAGCTTACGTCCTGGCGGGTTGTCTTCGCCTGGCAGGCGATAATGATCACGGTTTTGGATAGCATAGGCCAGCACAGAGCCAAGTAGAATAAAGGTCCAGCCAAGTTGGATCCAGACCAGCAGCAGGGGCACTGTGGCAAACGAGCCATAGATGGCATTGTATTTTGACACCCCTATCTGAAGATCAATATAGGCCCGCTGCACCAGAAACCAGAAAACAGAGGCAAATACTGCGCCAACCAGGGCGGGCATGGTCTTTACCCTGACATGTGGGAAAAAGAGATACATCATCATTAATGTCATGGTAATAAAGATAAAAGGCAGCAGCTGAAAGAGCATCTGAATTGCCCAGGTAAAAGGGATGACGCTGGTTATGTATCCCATCATCTTCGGGCTTTCCAGTACTGCTTCACCGGCAATGGCAATGTTGATGGATATGGGGAGCAGGATGAGAAGGGCAAGATAATCCATCATTTTGCGTAACAGCGAGCGGCCGCGTTGCGTATGCCATATGCTGTTCATGGCCTCTTCCATGGTCGAAAAAACCACGATAACCGCAAAGAGCAGGCCAATAATGCCAAAGGCCCCCAACGCTGCGAAATTCGTATTGTGTACATAATTGAAAATCGTGTCAACTATGCTGTGCAGTTGTCCATTAAGTGATGAGGGGGTGATTGGAGTTGATGTGGCCAGTTGAACAGCTTGTTGGCTCCGGGGTGGAGATGTTGTTTGCGGAGATTGTGCGCCCGCGGTCGTTGCTGTACCGGGTGCCGGGTCGAGCTGGTCAATGAGTTTATAGGCAAAGGTCTGGAGTTGATCGTCACTTCCCAATCCTTTGAGAATGGCAGTGCTCATAGCCAGCAAAGGAACAAGGGAGAGAATGATCGTAAAGGTCAGCGCGGAAGCCCGCAGGGTGATATGGGTGCTGAAAAATTCCTGCACCATGATAATCAATACCCGCATAAATGTGCGAACATGATTTTCGAACCGGTTCTCTTCGCTATGATGAGCAAAAGCCCATTGCACCAGCTGGCTGTCGAGTAAACGCCGTCTGCCTCTACGGTCTGTTGTCTTCATTATGGTGCATCAGTCCCGAGCTTATGCAGCGTGTTCTTTTTTGCTGATGGCTTCTGCTTTTATCCTGTCAAGAAGCTCAGAGAGTACCGGTTTGATGTTTTCCCGCAGATCTCCTGCCACAAGAATAAAAAGAAGATCGTCGCCTGGCTGAAAGCTCCCCGATTCGGTTTCAATGATGATCTCGTAGATACCTGGTTTTTTGAGGTATTCTTTGCGGAGTGTGTCAATGTGGTCGTGGTTGACTTCTGTCTCCAGTGCGCTTACCTGACTGTGATCGTTACGGGACCAGTTACGGACAACACCGTTATGAATGAGAATCATGCCGACATTATCGGTAAAATCAGGACGTTTTTTAAGCTCTGCTATGGTCTTTGAAATATCCATTATTTTCCTTGTAGCCCTGCCGGATCATTTGGGAAGCGGCATCTTCATGTTATGGTTTGTGTTTCGCTGTCGCCCGGATGGTGGGCACCGTTGCCTTGCTATGGGGCGCGACTTTAGACGTATATTTTCCCGGGAGTTTTAATCGTTGCCCCGGGTGAATAGTTGATCGTTTCTTTAAGTGATTGGCACGCAGCAAAGCCTTCTGACTTACGTGATACCTGCGCGCAATTGAAGAAACAGTATCACCTTTTCGAACAGTATGAAACCTGTTTTGCCTTTGCCTGCTGTGAAAGAGTCGAGCCGGCATCTTTTGTATTTTTTGCCGAATGCTCTTTGTTGCCGGGAGTCTGAGTGTGTAACCCTTTGGGATATATTTTTTTCCCTTGAGTACAGGCGGGCGTAGAGCAGGGTTGAACCTTGTGAAATCCTGACTTGAAAGCTGTAAGTATTTTTGCAGAGCGAGTGTTTCTGCATACCCTTTCAGTTTCACTTTAACACTCGCTTGAGGTCTGTCTTTTATCAGGGTCGGATTTTTTTCAAGCTTGTGGGCCACCCGTAAGGCGGCAACAAACTCAGAATAAAAATTTCTGGAGGCAAATTTAAACAGCTTAGAATTATGTGATCTAAAAATATTCTGGTAGGATCCCAGCTGCTGTTGAGCGCGTACCATACCGGCACGTCCGTAATTATATGCGGTTAAGGCCAGAGGCCAGCTGCCAAGCTGCCGATAGTTTTCCTTGAGAAAGAGTGCTGCCGCCCGGGTTGCTTTTTCCACATCAAGCCGTTCATCTATCAGCCTGTTTATGGTCAGATATTGTCTTCCGGTTGACCGGGTAAACTGCCAGAGTCCTGCAGCAGCGACTTTGGAATAGGCTTTTGGGTTAAAAGATGATTCGACATGTGGCAGATAAGCAAGCTCAAGGGGAAGCCCTTTGGCCTTGAAAATTCGTTTTATAGCTGGCATATAGGCACCAGAGCGGATGACACCCTGTAAGAAGCGGTCTTTCTGGCCAATCTGCAGCCGGATATTATCGCGTGCCCGGTGGAATGACGGGTGTGTATTTTTTTTAAAAAGTGCGGCAATCCTTTTTTCTTCCTGTGATCGTGGCGGGGTGCCACTGGCCAGTGTGGTGAGGATTGTCTTGTAACGCTTACGGGCAAGCCCGATGAGCTTTTTGTTTATCCTTGCAGCCCCCGGTGTGTGCCAGTCGACCAGGTTGACGACAGTATAAATAATATCCAGGTCTTCCTTGTCATGGAGGATTCCCTGTTGGGTGGAATATGTACTGTATACTTTTTCCCAGAAACCCACGTTTGACTGGATTTCTGGATAGACGGGAAAGTTGGTCGCAGCAGTCGAGGGTACTGCTGACAGCAGGAGGGCAGCAAGAAAAACAACAGAGATGAGTGATGTACGTTGAACCGGAACCATACAGGGAATGGGGTAAGGGGTTGTGCCCGTGCTGTAGATTACGGGGGTAGAGGTACAAGTATACATAAAAAATTTATTCTTAATCATTTGTAAGTATACCATATCTGATGGTTTAATGGCGATAAAATTCACATAAAAGTAACTGCATTCCGTGAGCTTACCATAGTTGAATGCCGGGTATTGCACATATGGATGAACCAGATGCTTTAATTCGTTCAGCCGACCAACCCGTAAGATGAAGGACAAGGAGAGCAAATGTATATGCCCATAATAGGAACTCTTGGCTATATTCTGTCTCAAGATCAGCAAAACGTGCTGCTGGTTCACCGTAATGCACGCAAGGGGGATCATCACCTGGGAAAATATAATGGATTGGGCGGTAAAATGGAACCGGGTGAGGATGTCATGGGTTGTATGGCCCGGGAGATTTTTGAAGAGGCTGGAATTGTCTGTAAAAAAATGAATCTTCGAGGTACAGTCAACTGGCCGGGGTTTGGGGCTAAAGGTGAAAACTGGCTCGGTTTTATTTTTCTTGTCACGGCATTTGATGGAACTCCAAAGAGTGAAAACGAGGAAGGTGATCTTGCCTGGCACCGGCTGGCCGATATTGGCAAGCTCCCCATGTGGGAAGGCGATCGTTTCTTTCTCCCTCTGGTCTTTGATGGTGATCCACGACCGTTTCATGGACATATGCCGTATAAAAATGGTTCGCCATTGAGTTGGGACTATTCCCGCTGACGTCATCGTTGATTTCACCAATGTCAGCTCGTAAAAACCTTGCGTTCACCGCTACGGGCATGTATAGTTAATGTTTAAAATGTTTTCTTTGATTACAGTTATTTAAGGGGGTCGGGAAGGCTCCTGTACAATGGGAGAGTATATTATGAATAAGAACGAAGAGCTTATTCGTCTTGAGGATTTTGTTGATAACCTGCTCAATAAATATAATGATTTGAAAGGGAAATACCATAATCTGGAAGCAACCCTTGCCCGTCGGGATGAAGAAATCGACGGTTTAAAGGCCGATATTGCCGAGCTTCGGGATGAGCGTTCTGAAATCGGCACCCGGGTTTCCGGATTACTTGGTCGTATTGAGCAGTGGGAAGCCGACCAGACCGAAGAAGAAACAACCGACTCCGGCGAAGATGCCCAGGGATCTTTGTTCGGGGCTGAAGTTGCAGAAAATAACTAAGTCATTTGATCAGGCTTTATAATGGAAGAACGCCTTGTCAGCTTTACTCTCTTTGGACAGAAGTTTTCATTTTACAGCGATGCCCCTGGAAATGAGGTTGAGGGAGCAATAGCCATACTTCGCGAGGAACTTGAGGGAACTGATCTGGCCGCACGAAGTACAGTGCCTTCCAGTACCATGCTCGTCCTGGGGTGTTTACGGATTGCAGCAAGGTTGGTTAAAGTTGATAATGAGTATAAAACATTTCAGTCCAGTCAGGGGCAATCCATTGCCCAGCTGATTGATAAAGTATCTGAGAGTATTGATTGAGTGAACCGGGAATTAGCTTTGCTTTTCCCCGGTTCTGCTTTATGTTGTACATGGTTAATGGATATTTTTCCCTGCGCTGTTTGTGATCAGCCCAGTATTGAGCCAACTCTCATTGATAGGGTAGCTCCCCTTTTGAATTATGGAAAGCTTTGTTGCTTTCCAGACATCAATATGAGCATGCCCACCTAATTTATTAGGTTTAATCATTGCGTTGACACGGCAGGGCGGGGAATTATTTATATTTTTGTTGTATTTTTGTTGTATATACGGCTATTTTCGTTTCCGTTGAGGACTCGGGATGGTTTGAGCAAAACAGGCGGACGATTCAGATCCGGTGATTGTAAAACGACTCTGACGAGATCTGGTTTATCTGAAAGTCGCAGCATTTACGAACGTGCCACGCCGCAGTGCCGGACTTTCATGGTTTTTGTGGCTGGCGATCATGATTCAGCCATGCTGGTTTATCCGAAAGTCGCAGCAGCCGTGAACGTGCCATACCACAGTGATCAACTTTCATAGCACGAAGTCTTTGCTATCTGTTGTGGCTGGATATTAAGGTTCAGCCATGTTGGTTTATCCATATCTGTAACTATTATCCTGCGGGATATTTAATGGAGCCGCAAATGACCGTAATGAAGGTAGCGGTGTCGCTCTATGGGGTTATCGACTGGCAACGTCTTCATTCCAGGGCTTACGTAGTTGCTGTGAAGTTTTCCCTGTGGGGGTGACAATCTCAGGATTCATCCCCGTCTGTTGTTCTTCCCATCATTTCGTTAGCTATTAGCAGACCAGTCGTGTATTTACGGCGGGCTGCATAACATATAGGTATAATATAATGACAGGAGCCACGCTGTTCCTTACCGTGATTTTTTCGTTAATTGGCGCTGTTATAGGCTTTTTTTTACGAAAAAAACTCATTGAAGGGAACCAGGAAAATGTTGAAGCGCAGGGCAGGCAGATAATCGAAAATGCTCTGCAGGAAGCTGATCAGGTTAAAAAGGAAGCCCTGCTTCAGGCAAAGGAAGAAGCGTATCAGGTTAAAAAAGAAGCTGAAAATGAGCTGAAAGCAGGCAGACAGGAAATTAAGGATGAGCAACGTCGGCTGGATCGTAAGCTGGACAAGGTGCAGGATGATCTTGATGAGCTGAAGAAAAAGAGTAAAGAACTGGGGGATAAAGAAGAGCAGTTTACCCGCCGGGAGAAGAACCTGAGCAATCGTGAAAAAGAGCTTGATAAACTGGTCGAAGAACAGCGTTACAAGCTGGAAAATATTTCCGGTATTGGTCGTGATGAGGCCAAACAGCAGCTCATGGATTCCATCGAAAGTGAAGCCCGGATGGATGCAGCCAAGCGCCTCAATCGGATAGAAAATGAGATGAAACTTGAGGCCGACCGCAAGGGGAAGAATATTCTTGCTCTTGCCATTGCCCGTTATGCTGGTGATTATGTAGCGGATAAAACCGTGTCCATGGTGCCGCTGCCCAACGATGAGATGAAAGGACGCATAATCGGTCGTGAAGGGCGCAATATTCGAGCCATTGAGGCCGCTACCGGCATTGATATAATCATTGACGATACTCCTGAAGCCGTTATTTTATCCGGCTTTAATCCCGTTAGAAGAGAAATAGCCCGTCTTGCCCTTATACAACTTATTTCAGATGGTCGAATCCACCCGGCCCGAATTGAGGAGGTTGTCGCCAAAATCACCGAAGAGCTGGCAATAGAAATCAAAGAGGCCGGAGAGCAGGCCACCTTTGATGTGGCTGCCCATGGCATGCATGTCGATTTGATTAACCTGATTGGCCGTCTCAAATATCGGACAAGTTACGGGCAGAATATTTTACAGCATTCCCTTGAAGTTGCCTTTCTCTGTGGAGTTATGGCGGCTGAACTCGGCCTTGATGTTAAAAAGGCTAAACGTGCCGGTTTGCTTCATGACGTTGGCAAAGCTGTTGATCATGAAGTGGAAGGCTCCCATGCAATTATCGGTCGTGATCTTGCTAAAAAATATGGCGAACCCGATGATATCGTGTACGCAATAGGTGCCCATCATGAAGATCAGCCCCCAAAAAGTGTTTTAGATATACTGGTACAATCTGCCGATGCTTTGTCTGGTGCACGCCCCGGAGCCCGCAAGGAGATGCTGCAAAGTTATGTGAAGCGACTTGAAGATCTTGAGAAAATAGCCAATGATTTTAAAGGGGTTGAAAAGTCCTATGCCATTCAGGCTGGCCGTGATCTCCGCATTATTGTTGACAGTCAGAAAATCCGCGATGACGAGGCAACCCTGTTGAGCAGGGATATTGCCAAAAATATCGAAGAGCAGCTGACCTATCCTGGCCAGATCAGGGTGACAGTTATCCGGGAGACTCGGGCTGTGGAGTACGCTAAGTAGTCTTTTTCATATATTTTTTCTTTTGTTTATTTTGTAACTGATCAGAGGTGCCCAATCTTCAGGCGATCAGGCCGCCTCGCATAGACGGTGACACCGCTTCGCTGTTTTCGCTGTTATAGCTCGTTGGCCTGCTCGGAGTCTCACAGGTTCGCTTACCTACCTGAATATCGGGCACCTCTGATCAGTTGCACTCGGTGGTTTTGCAAGTTTTTTTTGCACCCACCTGAATAGTTACTTTTTTTTTATATAATTTTTATAATTTCTACATATTACGTTACAGACAATGAAATCCGTTGAGGAACAGATAGAACTCATAGAACGGGGTTGTGTTGATCTAATTTCCAGAGAAGATCTGGAGAAAAAGCTGAAACAATCCATTGAAACCAATACGCCACTCACCATCAAAGCCGGTTTTGACCCGACGGCACCGGATCTGCATCTTGGGCATACGGTGTTGCTGCAAAAGCTGCGTCATTTTCAGCAGCTTGGCCATGAAATTAATTTTTTGATCGGTGATTTTACCGGATTGATCGGTGATCCCACCGGCAAGTCAGACACCAGGCCGCCGTTGACCCGTGAAGATGTCTTGCGTAATGCTGAAACCTACAAAGAACAGGTTTTCAAGATTCTTGATCCAGAAAAGACCAAGGTGGTGTTTAATTCTACCTGGCTGGGTGAGTTGAGTTCCTATGAAATGATCAGGCTCGCCTCACACCTCACCGTTGCCCGGATGCTTGAGCGCGATGATTTTAAGAAACGGTTTGAGTCCAACCGTCCTATTTCGATCCATGAGTTTCTCTATCCCCTGATTCAGGGCTATGATTCCGTTGCCCTTGAAGCGGACGTGGAGCTGGGCGGCACAGATCAGCTCTTCAATTTACTCATGGGTCGTGATTTGCAGCGTTCCAGAAACCAGGAACCCCAGGTGGTGTTGACGCTTCCCTTGCTTGAAGGGCTGGATGGTGTTAATAAAATGAGTAAGTCTCTGGGCAACTATATCGGTATTTCAGAGTCTCCGGATGATATTTTCGGCAAGGTGCTTTCCATAAGTGACGACCTCATGTTCCGCTATTATGAACTGCTCAGTGATTTATCCATGGATGAAATTGCTGTTCTCAAGCAGGATATGGAACAGGGCAAAATTCATCCCAAAGCTGTTAAAGTGCAACTTGCCAAAGAGCTGGTTGCCCGGTTCCATGATCTGGAAGCTGCTGATGCTGCAGAAAAGAATTTTGAACAGGTTTTTAAAAAACATGAACTACCAGATGATATTGCCGAAAAAACTCTGTCTGTCGACGATGACTCCATCTGGTTGCCCAGGCTTCTGCTTGAAGCTGAACTGGTCAAGTCAACCTCAGATGGCCGCCGGATGGTAAAGCAGAACGCTGTTTCGGTGAACGGCGACAAGGTGACTGACCCTCAGGCAGAAATTGAAGCCAATGGCGAGGTCTTGCTCAAGGTCGGTAAACGTCGGTTTTGTAGGGTGTTCTTTGAGTAATCCTGGTATTCCTGGAATCTCTGGTTTATTCCCCCTGTAGATTCACAACTTTGCTGTACAGGAATATAAACCAAAAAAAAAGCGGCTGCTCTGTTGAAGAGCAGCCGCTTTTTTTATCGCCTTTACTGATGTAGGGAGAAAACCCTATTGACCATGGGTTGCCCGCATGGATCGGGCAAGTTCCTGGATTTCGCCAAGATCTTTGGTCATCTCGTTCCACCCATACCAGTAGGCGTAATCAGGATTCACATGGAAAAATCCTTGATATGCGCGCATGCGATGCTTCATGTACATCTGGACAAGCACCTGGTCGATATAGGAGAGACCTTTTACCTTATCCCAGTTCTCACCATTGGTATGCATGAAGGTGAGCAGAAAGGGGAAGTTTGCAGGATACCCTGCAGGTTTTTTAATAATACCGTCTTTATAGAGAGCAGCAACAGTGTTAATGGCCTCAGCCATCAGCCTGTCAGCCTTCATCATGACACTGTCACCGGCATCAAGCTGCTCTTTGGCATATTTTGCTGAGTGACACTGCGAACAGATTTTGAGCATTTTATCACGCTCTTTCTGCCAGGATTCCTGGTCAAGTTTGGCCATGCGCACGGCCTTGACAGCATCAAGAATCGGCGTGGGTTTACCGGTTTCCGGATCAAGCACACCAAGAGCTTTCAAAATAGTTACCCGGTCAGCAGCAGCCTGTTTATCATCAGGCAGGGGCAGGCGCACACCGAGAAAACCCCAGGCTGTCTCGTTGTGATGGGTACCATCGGGGAGATGACAAACCTGGCAGGTGGGTGCAGCCGCATCTTTGGGCAGGTCACCATTTTGTTTGGCAAACCAGCGCTCGCCATGTTTTGAGGATGACCACATTTCCCATTGGGGATGGTCATATCCCATGTGACACTGCTGGCAGGCACGGGGGTTCTGCGCTTCTTTTTTAGAGAAGGAATGGCGGGTATGGCACTCGTCACAGGAGTTATTCTGGTAACGATAGCCTTTTTCCCGTTGTTCTTTTTTCTGGGCATCTGATTTAATGCCCATATTGTGACAGCCGCCGCAACCGCGGCCGCCTTCGATAAGTTCATCCGGAGCCAGATGGGTGGCCGGGATGGCATTCAAGGTGGTCCAGCCGAAGTTATGCTTGCCATCAGCAAATGAATCAAACTGTTCCTGGTGACATTCTGCACATACATGCTCATCAGGCAGACGGGCATTTTTGTAATCCTCTGCGGTTGAATGCTTGTCGCCATGACAGTCAACACAGCTGACATCCTCTTGGGAATGCTTGGAAACTTTCCAGTCCTGTACCTGGCCTGGAGAGATTTTAGTGTGACAGTCAATACAGCTGTCAGCCATTGCATTACCTGAAAAGAGCAGGACCGTCGCTGCACTGCCAAGTAAAGCATACGTCAATTTGTTCATAGGAGCCTCCTTGAATAGAGAAAATAAAGGTGTTTGTGGTTACCTCAGTGTAGCAAAAAACACAAAAAAACAAAAGACATCAATGGGTTGTTGCTGCGTGATTGTGTTTTTTCTGGCATCGAGGGCACACACCTGTAAATTCAACATGGTGACCAAGAATTTGATAGGGGCTGTTTTGGGCTGCAGAGTTGACCAGCTCGTCAATGACCGGTACTTCCATGTCATCAACTTTGCCACACGCTGAACAGCGGATATGGTAATGTGGGTCAGTGAAGGCATCAAAGCGTTTCTGGGTACCACCAACTTCAATCTTCAGGATCATGCCGTTTTCTGCCATCAGCTCAAGGTTTCTGTAAACAGTTCCCAGACCAATACGTGGTAGACGTTGACGAACCATATCGTAGAGTTCACTTGCTGTGGGATGGGTTTTGACCTTGGCTAATTCTTCCAAAATGATCTGACGCTGCGTTGTCAGGCGAATCATGGGGGTTGGTGTGTTCATCATCTGATCCTAAGTATTAAGTAATGGAGTTAAGTCTATAAATAAATAATCATTCCTACTCTTATTGGGAAATTGTGTCAAGATAAATGAATGAGGATTCACTGACCGGCTGGTCATTACGAGTGAGGAAGTGCTCGGCAGTACCTTGGAAATGGTGTAAAAGAACGGTTTCTTTGTAAACTCTTATGATAAAAAAACCGAGTATATAGCTCAGAGCATGTTGTGGATAAAAACAAAAACCAAAACAAAAACAAAAACATAAATTTCAAAAGCCTGAAAATTAAAGATCTGGTTATCTCGCCTCCTTTACTGCTTGCCCCAATGGCTGGATTGACCCATTCTGCGCTACGAACCCTGATCCTCGATTATGGTGGCGTGGGGTTGTTATCTACAGAAATGCTGGCAGCCCGAAGACTACCTGCTGAGAACATGGCATTGTCACCGTTTTTGGTTAAAACTGGCCGGGAAACCCCATTATCATACCAGCTTCTGATCACCGATAGTACAGAAGTGCAACCTGCACTGGAGGCTGTGCATCGGTTTGGGGCTGATGCTGTCGATCTCAACCTGGGCTGTCCCGCTCCCCGGGTCAGGCGCAGCGGTGGCGGCAGTTCGCTCATGGGGGATATTGATAAAGTGCGAACCATTGTTGGCCTTGCCAGACAGTCGACAGAGCTGCCTCTGAGTGCAAAAATTCGTCTGGGCGAGGCGTTTAACGAACAGCAGCTCTGCAATTTTTGCCAGATGCTTGAAGGGGAGGGGATAGATCTGCTCACCGTGCATGCCAGACTGCGTAAAGAACCATTCTGCAGGCGGCCGCATTGGTCATGGGTGGGCAAGGTAAAGCAGTGGGTATCCATCCCGGTGATAGCCAATGGCTCGATATTTTCTGTGGCTGATGCTGGAAAATGTTTACAGATAAGCGGTGCTGACGGGTTGATGATAGGGCGTGGTGCTGCTCAGACCCCCTGGTTATTTGCTGATATTGGGCGTGAAATCTATGGCGTTGATTGCCCGATGTACCAAATTAGCCTGCCCACAATGTATGCCCGATTCATCTGCTCTTTGACAGAGCGTTTTGTCGCAGAGCGACAACTGGGGAGACTTAAGGAATTCACCCATTATTTTTCAGTAAATTACGCCTTTGGTCATACCCTGGCTGTTGCTGTGCAGACCGCAGATTCTGTGAGGCAGGCCTGGCAACGGGCGGTTGGTTTTTTTCAGAGAAATGATCCCGAAGGGCTTGAGAGTGCAGAGCAGGAACGCGCTCAATTAGAGGAGCTGCTTGCAGGAGGCGAGGTTTGATGAGTGAAAATAAGCAATAGCTCTCAAGGGTTGCAGGGGAACAAGGACAAAAACACTACCGTTATCATTGAAGCGTCGGGTTGAAATAACCAAACTGGAGTTCAGGAAACCTGCTTTTCAGGGTGTTGAGCCAGTAGAGCATACCCATGGGCGGTTGTGATGGGGTATGTTTGACAACCTTGAGATAATGTTCAGGATCCATATTGAGGTTGCGAAGCTGGATAAGATCGGGTTTGCAGCTGGTGATCAGCTCTGCAAGGGCGGCGAATTCATCAGGATCATCAGTGAATCCAGGCAGGATAAAATAGTTTAATGAGACATGTCGGTTGTGGGCCTTCATGATGGCAATGGAGCTGCGCAACTCAGCAAAGGAGAACCCGGAAGGTCTGTAATAGCGTTGATGACATTCCGGCCGGGCAGAGTTCATGGAAATTCTAATGGAATCAAGTCCTGCAGTAGCCAGCTGCTCAACTGCATCGGGTAGGCTGCCGTTGGTGTTGAGGTTAATGGTTCCCTTATCGGTTGATTTACGGATGAGCCTGATGGCCTTTACCATGGTGTCAGCCTGAAGAAGAGGCTCTCCTTCGCACCCTTGACCAAAACTGACCACAGGCAGCGGGGCGTTTATCAGATGAGGGATAGCAATATCAGCCAGTTCCTGAGGGGTAGGAACAAATTGAATTCGATCCTGGGTTGAAGGGCAACATCCCGAGGGCTGCAGCGAAATACAGCCCACACATTGAGCATTACAAACAGGAGATGTGGGCAAAGGCGCTTCCCAGCGGTCGAGAAAAAAGTTACGGGCTGCAGGGCATCCATAGGTAAGGCAGCATTTGCCCAGATGCTGGATTAATCTGTTTTCCGGGTATTGTTCTAGACGCCGGGTGGTGTTTTTAGTGATGATGTCCTGGTTGAACTGGTCTGCATCCTGGCGGATGTCACCATCGCTGCGAAAAGCGGCGACCCAGAATTTATCGTCCAGCCAGCCCACGGCAGTGTAGGCAAATAATGGCAGTAGCGGACTCTTGTCTTTTGTCTGGTAGGCCGCAGTATAAATTGCGGTATGGGCAGGAGCCATGAACGCTGCCACGGCGGTAACAGGCTCGCCAGGATCATACGGATTACTATCCAGCAGGGCTGGATCACCGCTCCTGGTGTCCATGCCCACAGGAAGTCTGCCCGGCAGCACAAAGAGCTCACTGCCCTCGGGCAGTTCAATGAGTTCTCTGTTTGCAGGTAAAAAAAAATCTGCCCCGCTAGCGCCAGCCATGTTCAAGCCGTCATAATCAAGGATTTCTCCCTTGCTGTTGGCAAAGAGCAGGGCGGGCGTAGCACGGGGATTGACGGGGTCACACATAGAGTATTTTCCCACCTATCTAGGTCGGATCATTCCCAGGATAGAATCTATGGCATTATAGACATCGCGGTCTTCGCCAAAAATATCCTGAATGTGTGGGTTGTCGATAAGGTCTTCAATCACATAGGCGGTGAGATAGAGGCTGAGAATGTTAGGATCTGGTACCAGCGTACGGATGTTGGCAATTTTTAGTCGCACTTCAAATTCATCCATATCAGCAGGAGCTTTCAGCTGTTTTTCAACACCGTCCTGGATGGCCTGAACATCGTTGGTCTCAATAATATGCTCATCAATTAATCGCTGTACCAGGCGGACAGCAAGTTCCTGGGCATGATCTCTGGCCTTGTTGAGGATGAATCTGCGCTCCCGTTCCCGTTTTCGGTCAATGGCATCAATGGTTTTGTTTGTTGAACTGCTGGGGTTTAAATGGCGGGCCATGGTGGATCTCCTTGTATTTAATGCGACACTCAAAGAACTTCATTCTCTTCTGTCGGCTCACTTCGGTATAATTGTTGGAATTTGGTCATCCTGGTCGTGGTTTCCCTGGATAGATCAAGAGCATATTTCTGCACATATTCTGCGGCCATCCTATGGGTGTTAAAGATGGGTATATTCAGCAGAAGGTTGTTTATGGCAAGCTGTAAATATTCATCAGGCTGGTCATAAAAAAGTGATAAGACCTGTGGCAGCAGTTCATAAAAAGAGTGGGAATCTTCTTTATAGAGCAGGGTAGCCGGGTCTTCACTCAGACTGTCTTCGTTAATCGGTCCTTCATGGCCGAATTTCCATCCTGTTGCACCGTCATGATAGCCTTCCCCCCACCAGCCATCCATGACACTGAGATTGGGTACGCCATTCATGGCGGCTTTCATGCCGCTGGTGCCGGATGCCTCCAGAGGCCGTTTGGGGCTGTTTAACCAGGCATGAACTCCGGCAACCATCATCTTGGCAATTTGCATATCGTAACCCGGGATAAAAATTAGCCGGGCCAGGCCGTTGCTGCGTTTGTACAGCTCTTCCTGTTTGTCCAGGATGAGCTTGAGTACAGTTTTTCCAGGTTCATCCTGTGGATGCGCTTTGCCGGCAAAAACAAAGTTCATCTTCCAGTTGTTTCTGACCAGAATGTCGGCAAGAGTGTCTATGTTATCAAAGATCAGATCTGCGCGTTTATAGGTCGAAAATCGACGGGCAAATCCGATGGTGAACACATCTTCAGTCAGCTCAACCACATTATGAAGATGGGAAAAATAATTGGGCGGGCTGATCCAGGTTTCCACCATCTGATTACGATGCGATATCAGCATTGTGTTGATATAACGGATCAGTATCTGGTTGTCCTTTTGCCAGGCACGGGCAAGATTACTGCGAAATCCCCGGTCATTTGCCAGCAGGGCATGGGTGAACACTCCGGGGTCGCTGCGCCAGCCGTCAAGAGTTGTGGTGGTGTCAAAGAGTCCTGCCCTGGCCTTGCTGATCCAGCTCAGATGGTGCACACCATTGGTGATGGCTGTTATTTTATCCGCGAAATCAGGAAATTGTTTTCTGGTCACATCACGATGCAGACGACTCACACTGTTGACTGCACGATTCACCCGCATGGCAAGGGCTGTAAAATTATACTGGCTTGAGGACTCGTCATCCACAGCCAGCAGGTTGAGGATCTGCTGGCAGGTATCCTGGCTGATCCCGGTATATAAAGAGCGGTCAAAGCGGTCATGTCCGGCCTTGACCGGGGTGTGAATCGTGTAGACTATCTGCCGGGCAACCTCTTTTGCCGCTCTATGGATATCCTTATCTGTCATTTCTGTTCTGAAATTATCCCCCAGTGTCTTTTCGAGACAGCGAAGAATAAGCTGCAGCGTAACGGCAACACCATGCTGCTCGTTGAGATGGATGGTGTTTGCGTGCAGACCAAGCCTCTGCATAAGGGGTAAAATCGCTGTGCCAAGCATACGCCGCTGGTTGGCCTTCATGATGGCTGAAGTCGCATTGTAGAGTCGTAATCCGGCTTCTCTGACCCAGGGCGGGGAAGAGGGGATAGCGTAATCGAGCAAAAATTCCGGGATAAAATAATCAAGTGCTTCCCCGGCCTCAAGTTTCATCCATACCTGTGCCTTTGCTTCGGTATGGTGATCATATTCGTTATAAAAAGGCACCGTTATTTCAAGAGGATGTCCGGGGTTATCCGGGTCAGTAAGCTGGAAAAGCGTGGGGGTCTCCTCGGGGGACCAGCGGGTGGCCTGGTCTATCTGACCAACTTCAGAATCTACTATTTGTGAGAAATAGCCTTCGCGATAAAGCAGGGAAACCGCAAAAACCGGTATGTGCAAGTCCGCAAAACTTTTCAGGGTATCACCGGCAAGAACCCCGAGTCCTCCACTGTAATTGGGTATTTTGCGAGGGCCGTGGAGATATTTATCTATAAAGTATTGTACGGATGGCTCGGTGGCACTGGTTATATCATGCGCTTTAAGGATATCCAGTACAGGATGCAGC
>RKSL01000071.1 GCA_008633435.1 Candidatus Desulfobulbus rimicarensis
TTGCTGGTTGTTACCGGCGGCAGGCAGGTTGTCTGTTTGCAGACATAGGCAGTAGCTTTGTTGTTTTGCATGGCAACAGTTGCCATTGAGGGCACATATTGCGCCAGAAAATCTTGATTTTCAGAGCTATCAGCCAGCAGAAGTACACTCCCAGGACTGTAAACGCCAAATACGACCTTCATCAACGCCCGGGTGTCGTGTGCATCACGTTTTCCGGCAATAACAACCTGTACAGGCTTGGTATGCAACTCACGGTAAACAGTAAGCATGTAGACCAGCGCCTGTGGATAATTATTGAACTGCGCACTGAAGCTCTGTATTGTTTTTTCTGCCAGATCCGTCCATTCACTTTTTTCGACCAGCCTGCCCAGCCGGACAAGATTTTCCGCAGCAACAGAGTTTGCGGCCGGTTCAGCTCCATCATACTCACTTTTCATCCGCACAACCACGGTCGGATCATCCAGGCTGTCATAAAAACCACCATGTTTGCGGTCAGCAAATAGACGAATCTGGCTTGATGTAAGATCAATCGCCCAGCGCAGCCACTCAGGTTTCTGTTCAAACTGGTACAGGTTAAGCAGTCCTGACACTAAAAAACTGTAGTCATCAAGCTGACCAGCAAGACCGGCTTTTCCCCGACGATAACGACGCAATAATGTTTTCTTTGTATGGTCATACAAATGATCACGAATAAATTCGGCTGCCTCACGCGCAGCCGCAGAAAACCTGGGCTCCTCCAGAATACCCCCAGCCCTGGCAAGAGCGCCAATCATCAAGCCATTCCAGGCGGTAAGAACCTTATCATCCAGATGAGGACGTTTGCGCTGTTGTCGTTTAAAAAACAGTTTACGCGCAACCCGTCTGATATTTTTTTTGATCTCTGCCTCCGGTTGTTGAAAATGGTCGGCAGCTTCAAGAGGGGTATGGGCAGCGTACAAAATATTTCGTCCGGAAAACTCTTGTTGCGGATCTGCCAGAGCATTGCCGTCAAACTCGACGCCATAACAATAATTAAAGATCTTAGCATCACGTGCACCAACCGTTTTCACGATATCTTCTTCTGTCCAGAGGTAGTATGCCCCCTCGCCATGTTGACCTGAAGCGTAAGGGTCATCACTGTCCGCATCTTCTGCCGAGTACAATCCTCCTGCAGGATCACGCATATCCCGCAAGACATAATCTGCTATCTGACGGGCAGTAACCGCAAGCTGTTCTTCACCGGAAATAAGATATCCGTCAAGATAGGCAGTAAGAAGCTGAGCCTGGTCGTACAACATTTTTTCAAAATGAGATACGCGCCACTGTCTATCGACAGAATACCTATGAAATCCACCGCCAAGATGGTCATACATGCCCCCTCCTGCCATGGCCCTTAAAGTGGAAAGAGCCATCTCTTTTGCCTGATTGTTCCCGGTCTCCTGCCAGTAATGGAACAGAAAAGAGAGATTAACCGGCCGGGGAAATTTTGGGGCTGAGCCAAATCCGCCATACCGGGAATCAAACGTTGTGACCAACGATTTATATGCAGCCTCAGCGGCATTACTGTTAATTATCGGGGAAGGTTCATCTTCTCCTGCCTTAAGGGCATCCACCAGCCTGGTGGCTGCTGTGGTAAGTTCGTCACGCCGAGTGGTCCAGGCCGTATGCACCGCCTCAAGAATGTCGGGAAAACCCGGCTGCCCCTGCATACCGACAGGAGGAATATAGGTTGCTGCCCAGAATGGACGTCCGTCCGGAAAGGTAAACACCGACATGGGCCAGCCACCGGAACCATTCATGGCCTGGGTCGCAGCCATATACATCTGGTCAATATCGGGTCGTTCTTCTCGGTCGACTTTAATGCAGACAAACCATTTGTTGAGCAATGCGGCAATTTTCCGGCTTTCAAACGACTCATGGGCCATAACATGGCACCAGTGGCAGGTGGAATACCCTATAGAGAGAAAAATGGGTTTATCCTCTTTTTCAGCACGGGCAAAAGCCTCTTCCCCCCAGGGATACCAGTCAACCGGGTTATGGGCATGCTGGAGAAGATATGGACTCTGTTCATTGAGTAATCTATTGGATTTTTCCATAACACCATCCTGATCTAGAGAAGCAAGAAGCAAAGAAGGGCTGATACACATCAACAGGCAAATGCAGAGAAGGATGAGCCACCCCGCCACCCTTTCCTCGCCCTGCAGTGGGCTTAACCAAACTGACATAACACTCCCCATGTGAATCTATCTATATCGATCGAGCAAAATATTTTATAGAAATGATAATCTTTATCGTAAGTATTGTCAAACTGACAGCCTTAAGGGTGCCTTGAAAAATTAGAATTTTCGTTCAAGATCAGGTAAGCGACCATCGGGAGACTCCGAGGAACAGGAAAATTAATAAGCGCAGCATATTAGTCATACGTGAGCATTTTTCATTTTCCTGTGACGCAGAGATCGGGCGAGATAAGCGAGGTTACGAGACTTCGAAAGGCAATTTTTCAAGGTGGCCTTAAATCTTTTTGTCCAAGAAATTCTCCCGGACTTGAACCATCTGGTTTTCGGACACTCTATAAAATAGAACAATCGCTCTTCCAGATTTTTTAATCGGAATTTCCTACTATTACCTCATAGTATTCAGCAATACTTTGTTGGCCAATTCACTGCCTCAAGTACAGATGAGAATGGCAGGATGTCTGCTTATCATTGCGGAGGGCACTTTAAGAACAGAAATAGGTTGTTTTTTTCCTCTATATGCGAATACTCTTCGACGTATTGACAAGTAGACCAATGCAAGAGTCCTGTCCAACGGACGATAAGAGCCGAGGCCTGCGAAAAATTGATAACCGGTCACGAGCCCCCTGCTTCGTCCGATCAGCTCTCCTCGCATAGACAGTGACACCGCTTCGCTGTTATAGCTCGTCGCCCTGCTTGAACGAATCAGGGGCACTGGTCAACGGTTACAGATTGATGTAATATCTAGGCTACAGCTCCCTTGGTAAACGGTTACAAAAATTGTACCGCAGGTCTAAGGGTGATATTGTGCGTATATACTTTTGAGCATCACGCAAAGATCGGCCGTAATATGTGTGTTGCCAAAACTTTGAAAATCAATTTCACAGAGTTACCGTATTCTATTACTTGACTACTGGTATAAATATCATGGCAGATATGAAAAAAAATTCAGTTGCAAAATCAACAATGTACGTTGCCATTGCAATGGCACTTCTTGTCGGATTTCTTGGCGGGGTGGTGTACACAATTTACAATGCCCCGGCTCCGGTGCCATCGGCCCCCATTCCAGCCAATGCAACAGCTCTCCAGTCGTCACGAATTATGGAACTGGAAAAGGCAACCAGACAGCACCCGGATAACGCTGACACCTGGGCAATGCTTGGGCATGCCTATTTTGATTCCAATCAGGCAGCACAAGCTATATCCGCCTATACGGCATCACTTAAACTGCAACCTGATAATCCAGATGTATTAACTGATCTTGGTGTCATGTACAGACGCAATCATCAGCCCCAAAAGGCCATTGAGACTTTTGAACTGGCCATTCAAAAAGACCCTGACCATCAGCAGGCAAGATTTAACCAAGGGGTTGTTTTTCTTAACGATCTGCATGATACAGCCGCAGCAATAAAGGTCTGGCAGGAACTGCTACAGCGCAATCCATCTGTGACAATCCCTTCTGGCGCTCCACTGAGTGAATTTATAGAAAAGATCAAGGCACAGACCACGGCAAAATAGCAGACGTATATCGAAATCATAGAGTCTTAAGGGTGCCTTGAAAAATTAGAATTTTCGTTCGAGGTCAGGTAAGCGACCATCGGGAGACTCCGAGGAACAGGAAAATTAAAAAACCAGCATATTAGTCATATGTGAGCATTTTTCATTTTCCTGTGACGCAGAGATCGGGCGAGGTAAGCGAGGTTACGAGACTTCGAAAGGCAATTTTTCAAGGTGGCCTTAACTCAAACGACGTCGGGTGCCCCTGTTTAGCACATAACAAACAGTACGATTGATGCAGCTGAAATGAGGCTGCTTTTACAGGAAATGAGAATAAGAAAAATTACCACCTTTACCAATTCTTCAGGTTTCCTGCTTGACAGTGGATTTTAAGGTTTATATACTCGGCCGTTACTCTCACATAAAATAAAACCGGGGTCATAACCGGCGCACGGAGCAAACCGGGCGACAAACCGAAGGAAGGAACATCCGATGAGCAAAATCACAGGTTCACAGGCCATCATCAAGTGCCTGCAGGAAGAAGGGGTTGACACCATTTTTGGTTTTCCAGGTGGTGCTGTCATTGATTTGTATGACGAGTTGATGGATTCTGATATTCATGACCTTCTTGTACGCCACGAACAAGGTGCGGTTCATGCTGCTGATGGCTATGCCCGGGCTACAGGCAAGGTAGGCGTTGCTCTTCTTACATCAGGCCCGGGGGCCACCAATGGTGTAACTGCCATTGCCACGGCCTATATGGACTCTATCCCTCTTGTCATCCTTACCGGTCAGGTTCCCCGCGCATTAATTGGCAACGACGCCTTCCAGGAAGTGGATATTGTCGGCATTACCCGCCCATGCACCAAACATAATTACCTGGTGAGTGATCCCAATGAGTTGGTATCCACAATTCGTGAAGCCTTTTATCTTGCCTCTTCCGGTCGCCCCGGCCCTGTCCTGATTGATCTTCCCAAAGATGTTGTTGCCTCCAAGATGTCTTTTCCAGACAAAAAAGATATCAAGATGAAGACATATCAGCCCAATATTGAACCGCATCCCGGGCAGATTGCCAAAGCCTGTAAAGCATATCTTAAGGCAAAACGCCCTGTACTGTATATTGGTGGCGGTGTAATTTTATCCAATGCCAACAAAGAGTTAACCGAGCTTGCTGAAAAAACAAGCACCCCGGTAACCATGACCCTGATGGGGCTTGGTGGTTTCCCTGGTACCAATCCGCTTTCCATGGGCATGCTGGGAATGCACGGTTCCTATGCGTCCAACATGATGGTTGCCAAAAGTGATCTGCTGATTGCAGTTGGTGCCCGCTTTGATGACCGCGTTACCGGACGCCTTGATGCCTTTGCCCCCCATGCAAAAATTATTCACATAGATATTGATCCAACTTCTATATCTAAAAATGTTGAGGTTGATATCCCTATAGTCGCCGATTGTAAACACGCATTACGGGCAATGAACTCATGGTTTGACGATGCTAAAGACTTTGACGGGGCTGCCATGGCAGAGAAACACCAGCCCTGGCTTGAACAGGTCAAAGAGTGGAACGACAAGCATCCCCTGTCCTACCAGGAAGAAGGTGATATTATCAAACCGCAGTTTGTTATTGAGATGTTAAACAAACTCACTGGCGGCGATGCAATCATCACCACCGAAGTCGGCCAGAACCAGATGTGGGCTGCTCAGTTTTATAAATTTAATGAACCGCGCACCCTGCTTACCTCTGGTGGACTGGGTACCATGGGGTATGGATTACCTGCGGCAATTGGAGCCAAAATGGCGTTTCCTGATAAACACGTCATTGATGTAGCCGGTGACGGTTCTATCCAGATGAATATTCAAGAACTTGCCACTGCAAAACAATATGGTGCCAAAGTTAAAGTTGCCATTCTTAACAACAACTATCTGGGTATGGTTCGCCAGTGGCAGGAGCTTTTCTATAATCGCCGTTATTCTGCAACGGTCATGGAGGTTACTCCTGATTTTGTTGAACTGGCCAAAGCTTACGGGGCTGTCGGACTGCGGGCAAAGACAAAAGATGAGGTGGAGCCGGTAATTAAAGAAGCCCTTGCCACTGATAATGTTGTTATTATGGATTTTGCTATCAGTCGTGAAGAGGGTGTTTTCCCGATGGTTCCTGCCGGTAAGGCAACCACGGAGATGCTGCTGGTGTAACGCAGTTAACGTACACTGAACGTTCAAGGCTGGATACAACAATTTTTATTTCCAGCCTGATAACAAAAATTTAGGAACTATCGAACAGGAACAGACCAATGAAACATACACTTTCCGTTTTACTCCAGAATAAGCCCGGTGCGCTGTCCAGGGTTACCGGTCTCTTCAGTGGCCGTGGCTTTAATATTGAAAGCCTTTGTGTGGCAGAAACTCTTGACCCCAAAGTTTCTAGCATGACCCTGGTCACCAGAGGCGAAGACAGCATTATCGAGCAGATCACCAAACAACTGCACAAGCTCATTGATGTCATTAAAGTAAGTGATGTCAGCGAAGGCGAATTTGTTGAACGTGAAATGGTACTTATCCGGGTCAAAGCAGAAAATACCACACGAGCAGAGGTACTGCGGGTAATCGATATTTTTCGCGGCAAAGTTGTGGATGTCAGTCCCACATCCTACTCTGTTGAAGTCACCGGCCCGGAATCCAAGATTAAGGCTGTCATTGACATTTTGCGCCCCATTGGCATCAAAGAAATTATTCGAACAGGTACCATAGCCATGGCCAGGGCACCAAAAAAATAAGCACTGCAAAGACACAATGTATCACGACAAGAGGCATACCGTAAACGGTCATGCCTCTTTCTTTTTTCCATCCAGTATGTTTTAACACCTTATAGATTATACAGGTCAGGAACGTCAGCCAGGATTTGCATTAACCCATCGCTGGCATTCTTAAAATTTTACATCGAGACTGCCTTGAAAAAATCGATTTTTCGTTTGGGATCAGATACGAGTAGACCCCCGAGATTTTCGAAAAGTTGTCCCACAGGTATATGTTTGATATTTTGAAGATTAATTTGCACATAACGCAGAGACCAGCGAAACAAGCGAGTTTTTTGAAACTTCGAAAGACAATTTTGCAAGGTTGCTTTGAGACTAATACATCCCGCAGATATCCATGAAAACACCCGGAATTCCTATTGCCAGAGAAGGCTACCCTTTTATTCTGTTCAGTGCTTTTACAACCCTTATCTGCAGCCTTCTCGGCTGCTCCTGGGCTGCAGCTGCAGGTCTTGTCATCACAGCTTTTGTAACAAGCTTTTTTCGGGATCCAGCCCGGGTAACACCTGAAGATAGCAGCGCAATAATTTGCCCTGCTGACGGCAAAGTGCTTTTTGTTAAAGAGGCCTTTGACGATCGGTTTCTTCACCAACAGGTCATTAAAATTTCCATTTTTATGAATGTTTTTAACGTTCATGTCAACCGGATCCCCTTTGAAGGTACTGTGGAAAAGATCCGCTTTAAACCCGGAAAATTTTATTCTGCAGATAAAGACAAGGCGACCCTGCATAATGAATACTGCGCAGTAACAGTAGCAATGGCTGATGGTCAAAAATACGGAGTTGTTCAGATTGCCGGATTAATCGCCCGTCGCATTGTCTGCTGGGCTGAACAGGGAGACAAGGTTAGATCAGGACAGCGATATGGTCTGATACGTTTTGGCTCACGGGTTGACCTCTACCTGCCTCCAAACATTTCTGTATCTGTACAAAAGGGTGACAAAGTCAAGGCTGGAGAGACCATTCTTGCTCATCTTGCCGGGTAGCGTCCAGTCGAAACGCCGGAGATACAGTAGTCTTCCTAAGCGTCGATACCTGCTGCCGGCTTCTGTATAAAAAGCTCATTGAGAACATTCCATGCGTATTACAGGCGGCAAGTCCAGGGGATGTTCATTGTTTTCCCCTAAAGCTCAACACAACTTCATTCGCCCCACCAGTGACCGTACCCGGGAAGCTCTGTTTAATATTATTGCTGATAAAACTTCCGGTAGTACAGTACTTGATCTTTACGCGGGCACAGGAGCCTTAGGGCTTGAGGCATTAAGCCGGGGTGCCCGGCTGGCAGTTTTTGTTGACCGATCCAGAAAGGCACTTGAACTGATTCAGATAAACCTTGCCCATTGTCTGAATAAACCGCAAGCAGCCTTGCAGCAGCTTAATCTGTCCCGGGATAATGCCTTAAAAAAGCTGCAACAACAACTTCCACCCAAGCTGCAATTCTCGCTGGTTTTTCTTGATCCGCCCTATGAAAAACAACTGGCGAAAAAGACCCTGCAGATGGTAGAAAAAACAGAAATTATTCTTCCTGGCGGTTTGGTGATAGTTGAAGAACGAAAGAATGTGCAGCTCAAAGAACAATACGGTTCTCTTCACCTTGTTGATCAGCGCCAATACGGAGAAACAGGCATCTGGTTTTTCAGGCAACACTATCCAGAACAAACACCCCAATAATTTATTACCTCAGACGGTGCAACAATGCATGTAATCCCTGGCAAAGAAGAGACCATTGCTGTTTATCCAGGCACTTTTGACCCCATCACTAACGGTCACGTTGATATTATCAAACGGGCTCTGCGCCTTTTTGATAAAGTCGTCATAGCCATTGCCATTAACTCCAGAAAGAATCCGTTGTTTACTATTGAAGAACGGATTGACCTTGCCAGAAACTGCTTTGGTACCAACAATACCCGTGTAGAAGTAGACTCAACCAGTGGGCTGATTGTTGATTACGCCATGGAAAAAAAAGCCTGTGCCATTGTCCGTGGTCTTCGCGCTGTTTCTGACTTTGATTATGAATTTCAGCTGGCCTTGATGAACCGGAAACTCGAACGAAAAGTTGAGACGGTTTTCCTCATGACTGGTTTTCGCTGGATTTACATAAGTTCCTCCATTATCAAAGATGCAGCCAAACATGGCGGAGATATAGGGGGCACCGTGCCGGCTCATGTTCAGGCTGCCTTAAAAGAAAAGTATAATAATTAGCCGATTACAAACTATGTGTGCCAAAAGAGAATCACAACAGAGCAGACGCCGGTTTCTGGTACAGGCACTCTCCTGGGTGAGCGGGATAACAGCTCTTGTTCTGAGTTATCCCCTGTTTCGCTTTGTTGGCTTTACCATTAAACCAAAACCTCGTTATATAACTGTTCGCGCCCCACTTCCTGCCAGCGGTTTTCATGCTGAACGTGATTTTATCCTCTTTATAACCAACTCTTCTCCGCAAGCCATTTCACGAATCTGCACTCATCTTGGTTGCCGGGTAAATTTCCTGGAAGATAAACAGATAATCGAATGTCCCTGCCATCAGAGCCGTTTTAAAAAAGATGGCACCCTGATTTCAGGACCGGCAAAAAAAGACCTGCCCCGTTTTACAGTAGAACCCCGTACCAATGAATCCGGTCAGATAACCAGTTATGTGGTCACACTCTGATGACCTCGCAACCATACTCAAAACCGCATCAACCATTTATGCTTAAATGGTTATGGGAGGTCAAATGGGGCGGAAGCACCCTGATCAGCCTCTATATTTCTGTGTTATCTGGTCTCATCCTGGCATTACAATACAATGGGCAAGAGGCTTTTTACTCTACAGCAACCATCGAGCTGATTGTTCCTTTTGGCTGGTTCTGGCGAGCCTTGCATTATTATTCAAGTCAAGCCTTTTTTTTCCTGCTTGTTATCCACCTGGCAATGATTCTCTGGCAAAACGATTCCACTTTTACCCGCAGTGCATGGCTACGCCTAACCGCAAGCGTCCCTGTTGCCCTGCTACTGCTCTTTACCGGCTATGTGTTGCGTGGAGATGCCACTGGTGAGGCTGCAGGAACAATTGCCGAACATATCTCCCTGTCTATCCCTGTTCTGGGTAAACCCCTCAACCATCTGCTCTTTGATATCAGCCGCAGTGGTCTGACCAGGGTCTATGCAAATCATTTGATAGGCCTGATGGTTCTGGGAGGTATTTGTGTCTGGCCGCACCTGAGACGCTACACAGCCCGGTTTAGAAATCACCTCATTGTTACCCTGCTCATCATTACCATTGCTGTAGCCCTGCATGCCCCAATGGAACCGGAGCGCTTTGGCCTGCTCCATATTGCAGGCCCCTGGTTTTTTCTTGGTCTACAGGAACTGCTGCGTTATATTCCACCATTCTGGGCCGGTGTGGCCATCCCCATGACTCTTCTTCTTCCTCTGCTGTTCCTGCCCAAAGGAAAAAAACGAAGAATCTGTGTCTGGGGTATGCTCCTCTGGCTGCTCGTGTATGGCTGTATCTCTATCCTTAGCTATCAACGGGTACACAGTGATAACCGGGGCTTCACCATCCAAAAGCCAACAGAGACCTCAGCTGAACAGGTAACTATTCCAGAAACCATGAAATAACCTGACCCAAATAAAACGATAGTACATATGCCTGCATATTGCAGTGTATGGTTTGCATTTTAACGGATACTCTACCCACTCAACTGTATTTACAACATAAATTTTTACCTGTTCAAGAGCCATGCGTCTTGTCAAAATCTGTTGTATTTTTTTTTGTGTAGCACTCATCAGCCTGGTGGTTTTTCGGCTTCCCCTCCTGGATAAACTGATCTACACAGCCCTTGTCAAAGCAGGAGCTGAAAATGTTGAGGTACATGTTGCCAGCGCAGGATTATCAGAAAATACACTCCAAAAACTGCAGGCGACCTTAACCCTGCCAACCGGAGAAACAATTACTGCTACCCTAAACGACGTTACTCTGCACTGTCCGGCAGCTCAGCTCTTTACAAGCGGTAAATGTGAGACTTTGACTGTCAGCAATATGCTGATTGAGCGCAGGGCCCAGAAATCACCACGGAAACGACCTCTGCATCTCCCTGAAAAGATAGCCTTTCTTCCCAATCCTCTTCGCCGGAAAATCCCTTTACAGAAACTCTACATTCACCAGTTACAGCTCATCGGAGATTGGCCAGAGCATTTGATCGGCAAAACCATTGATGCAGATGCAGAGGTAAACGATACAGATCTGCAGCTGAATGCTTCCATCCAGCTGCCAGCAGGCAATAATATACACGCACAACTCAAAAGCTATGATCCGCAACATGTTATCCTGGAGCTGGCCGGCATGCAGCAAGGGCATGTTTTTTTACAAACCACGCTTGAGCTGGCCCCTGACACGCTCACCGGGGTGACAACCATGCAGCTGGCTCCGGTCAGAAAAATCCTGTTACAGGAAAAGATGCAAGTTCCCCTACCTGATCTTAATGGCCAACTCAGTGCAGATATTACCCTGCCCTTTCCCCTGAGCACCAATTCTACTCTTCATGCGGAGGTAAAGCTTGATGACACCAGAAACCACCATCTTCACCTGACAGCAGACGGCAACCCGATTGCCGACAAACTCAGAATTGCCCTCAATGGCAAGGCAGGCCAGGAGTTTATCAACACAGAGATTACTGTTACCAACAAGCAGGCTGTCGGCTCATACAGAATTAATGCAGGGCGGTTACAAAACTTCATCCGTCCTTACCTGCCAGGGTCTGTACCGGAAATAACAGGAAATTTTTCAGGAGAATTTACGTTCCCATTTGGCTCTGCTGCAGAACACTCCTTTTCCCTGACTACCCATGCTGAAAAGGTTGACATTCTGAACTACACAAGCGCCACAATGACTGTACAGGCCACAGGCACGAGAACAACACAGGGGATTAATCTTGATTCTGAGTCAACGTTAGATGCAACAGGTTTGAGCTTTGGCAAATACAGAGCAGCAGCCATGCATCTCGGTCTTGGTTGCAGTTTTTTAAAGGAACAGCAACACGTCACATTCAGTTTGCCTAAGCAGCAGAAAATACAACTACAACACTTCTCTTTTGGCAACACGGCCATAGATACCGTCAATGCGACAACCAAAACACCTCTCAGATTTTCGATACACAAGGAAAAAGAGCACAAATCGTGGACAATTGACCCGTTGCGGTTATCAATCGCACCTATGCATATCACCCAGCAACGTCGCAGTTACGCACTTGATTCGGTTATCTTAACAATACCTGGACTTGCCAACACAGGATCACAGGTAAAGATGGCTGCACATATGACCACATCTGGTGCCACATATACAGATCCCACACGCCTGATCCCCCTCAACAATCTGGAAGCTGATATTTCATTACAAAAGTCGATTTTCAAGTCAACTATTTATCTTTCACCGGCAACCATTCCCGGACGGATAAAACTGATAATCAGCCATGACCTGGACAAGTCCAGAGGTAGTCTGCACCTGCGCAGTACTCAAAGATTCAACCTCGATAACACAGGAATAACGCTTGCCCAGCTCTATACCCCATGGACACTCCCCTTTACCCTGGACAAAGGAAAGATCTCTTTTACAGCAAAAGGTTCCTGGGCTGCCAGAAAACCGTTCAAACTCTCCGGTTTTATTACAGTAAAAGATGGTGACGGAGTCTATAAGAATTTTCTCTTTAAAGGAATGAATATCCGGCAGGACATTGCCATCCTGCCCAGGCTTTACTCCCATTCAAAGGGCAGTTTTTCTGTGCAGCACCTGATTGGTGGCATTGATATCTATAATGTCCACGCAAAACTCAACTTTGCAAGATCAAAAAAAGGGCATAAACCGCTTATAAAAATCACTGATTTTGCAGCCTCTATTTTTGAAGGCAATATTAGCTGTCCTGCTGTTTTTTATGACCAGAACTCTCCTGACACTTCATTTATCACAACACTTCAAGGGCTGAATCTGGAAAAGATTATTCCTTTAATTAAGATGAAAGACCTGCAGGTTACAGGGAAAATCAGCGGCAACCTCCCGGTACGTCTTAAGGGAAAGGATATTACAATAACAAAGGGTGTACTGATTAACGACCCGCCCGGTGGAGAAATCCATTATACACCGGCAAACATCCATTCCAACGGCATGACCGGGTATGCGTTAAAAGCAATTGAAAATTTTCAGTACAACAGCCTTAAAGCTACGGCAAAGTACCTGCCTTCGGGCCATCTTGATCTTGATATAAGCCTGCAGGGAACAAGCCCTTCCCTGGAAACAACCAGACCAGTGCATTTTAATATCCATGCAGAACAAAATTTACCGGCCCTGCTGCAAAGCTTACGTTTCAGTAAAGGGATAACTGATGAGCTGGACAAACGGGTGAAAGATCATTACAAGTAAGCAGGAGTACCGTAATTTTACTACATAATTGGTCGGGGTTACCTAACTCTTTGCCAGCTGTGGATAGAACACTGCACTATTTATTACTTACTAAAGGAGGATATATATGAAGCAGATACCAGCCATGATTGCCCTGGCGCTGCTTGTGTCTGTCAGTTTCGGATGCAGCCCTACGGTCAAGGTGGCAACACCGGAAAAACCGATCACTATTAACCTCAATGTGAAAATCCAACATGAGATTCTGGTGAAGGTGGACAAAGAACTTGATAATGTCCTGAGTGAAGATAGTGGACTTTTCTAACCAACACAGCCCGATTCAATTGGCCAGCTGCAACAACGTGAATGTTGGTCACTTCGGCATGGAAACCACAATGCTTTGTCAACAACTTGCATATCAAGGAGTACCGTTATGAAAAAAATTCTTACCCTGTTCATTTTGGGTTTACTGCTGATCTGTCAGCCTGCCCTGGCTCTTGATCTGAAGACTGCAAAAGCCCAGGGGCTGGTAGGGGAAACCGCTACAGGTTATCTTGCACCGGTCAAAGCCACACCAGCGGTGCAGCAGCTGGTTAACGCCATTAACGCTAAACGCAAGCAACATTACCAGCAGATTGCCAAGCGCAACAAAACAGCTCTTACCGCAGTTGAACAACTGGCCGGCAAGAAAGCCATCCAAAAAACTCCGGCAGGGCAATTTATTAAGGTGGGTGGAGCCTGGAAGAAAAAATAACAGCTGGAGTTATTTTCTTAATTTTTTAAGAGACAATAAAAAAAAGTCGCGTGAAGAAGATTCACGCGACTTTTTTTATAAACCTGATTGGCTTGATCAAATTTGCCAGCCACAACAGTTAGTGAAGACTTTAGATATCGAACGTCTATCACTGCGACATGGTACTCAGAGCAGCTTGCGATTTTCAGCTCAAGTACTCAAAACGCGTAGGTGAACTTGGCCCAGATATTATAGCCTTCGGTTTTGTTTTCTGCGGCCATTTCCCACTGGTTACGCAGAGAAAAAAACATATTTTTGTTGTTGTACCAGATTCCAGGACCAGCAGCAAAAACCGTGCTGCGATGCCCCTCATCTGCCCTGAGCAGATTCTGTACCGGAGCAGGAATCGAATCGTTGAGATCGTAAGAATCGTCTGTGGTCTGCACATAATAATAGCCGTTTACACCAATGCGCAAACCAGGGCTGACCATATATGACGCAGAATAATCAAAATGAAACTCCTGGCCTGGATCACGGTCAACTGTAACGCCATACACCGTTGGTGAATCATCCTGAGTGGTGTTGAAATCATACATGAATTTGCCGGAAAATTCCCAGTTGTCCATCATATAGGTCACACCAAGAACAGGCTCAACTGTCCAGTAATTTGTGCCGACTGAAGCCATATTATAATCATCCTGACCAGTCGGGATATACACATCTGCAAGGGAGGTAACCACATGAAGTTTTCCTTCCATCAGATGCCAGGCCAGAATAAACGGGCTGTAAATAACATAGGGAACAGACGTATCGTCATACGATCTTGTTGACTCTGGCCCAACAGGGACATTGAAGTTCAGGTCAACATCTAAGACAGGCACAAAAAGATGCATACCATAGTTGGCACCAAGAATCTGTTTGTCACTCATCCAAAGGAAACGAAAAACATTAGCTAAGACAGAGACATCATCAAAAGCACCAATGTCATCACCATTATCATCCTTCATGGTGTCGGCATTATAGTAGAACATATAGTCTATAAAATAAAAGCCGGGCGGTGGTACCGCACCTGACATGAAGGCCTCGGCCCCATTGGGATAATTCTGGCCACCTCCAGCCATAACCTGACCGCTGATCCCGAGCATCACAACTGCCAGGCACAGAACCATTATTCGTTGTATCATCCTTTTCCTCCTCATGTATTTAAGCGGACGAATATCCACAAAGAAATTTTCAGGAAAGTATCAGATATCAAACGAAATATCAATATATACGAGGAAAAAATGAATTACGGCTCAGGACGTCTGTTCAGAGTTTACCATGCCGAATAATGGAAATTAACAGCCAGAATCCCATAATTGCAGCAATA
>RKSL01000072.1 GCA_008633435.1 Candidatus Desulfobulbus rimicarensis
TCGTCATTCTGACCACTGTGTATGGCGACCCCTCTGTTGAAGGATTAACCGGAGTAAGCCTCACCTCTGAGGCCATGGGCCGCACCATACCCTGCACGACAGTATCGGCAGCATTGATTTCTGGACCAACGCTGACAAACAGAAGAAGACCCGCAGCAAAATAAAAACCGACCTGACCCTGACCGGTATTAAAGAGCTGAAACAGAACCGGGAACGAGTGGCGGTGGAAATAATGAAGCTGGCAAAGAATCGCCATGATGCGTTGCTCAAAGGGAGGAGCAAATGACCCCGCGACGTGTACGAGACATTGATTACCAACTGTTACCCGGTACTGATCGCAAAACCACCGATATTGTGATTGAGCGTAACGGCATTATTACCGTTCACCCGCCTAAAGGCTACAGCCCGGAACAGATTGATGCGGTGGTTGAAAGCAAGCGCATGTGGATTTATCGGAATCTGGCGGAATGGCGTGATTTAAACGCCACCGCCGTGGTACGGGAATGGGTGAATGGTGAAACGTTTTTATATCTTGGGCGGAGCTACCGTTTGTCACTGGTTGCCGAACAGCATGACGCTTTGAAGTTAAAAGAGGGGCGTTTTTGTTTACAGCGATCATTAGTTGAAAATGGTGGTGAACAAGCTGCCAGAAGAGCCTTTGAACAATTCTATACAGCAAAAGGAATAAAACGAATCAGGGAACGGGTTGCCTTTTTTGCCCCCAAGGTAGGAGTTACACCGTCTGGGGTTGCAGTAAAGGAGCTGGGCTATCGTTGGGCAAGCTGCACCAGAAAAAATTTCCTCAATTTTCATTGGAAGTGCATGATGGCCCCGGCCAAGGTTATTGATTATATGGTGGTGCATGAGCTTTGTCATATTCACCAGAGAAATCATTCTGCTATCTATTGGAATGAAGTTGATAAGGTTTTGCCTGATTATAAAGAGCGTAAAGTGTGGCTAAAAAAGCATGGTGCCGGTTTGAGTTTGTAAATACTCTACATAAACAAAACGCATGTAAATTCAATCTACTCCAAACAACCCGTTGCATTTTCTCACGTCGGAGCTTACCGGATCACTTTCAGGAAAATATAGTTTTGAACTTGACCAAGGTATCAATTGATACTATCGTATCTTGTACACATATATGAAACGGCCTACCTACAAGGAATTGTCAAAAAAAATCAAACAGGCAACAAACGCTGTTGAGAATGGAAATCTTTTACTTCTCAATATGCTGTCTTTGGTATCAGATGCAGACGAATTGGGCTATGTGATCGAAGATGACCTGGTTGCTCTTCTCATCGAACTACTACAAAAATCCAGTCTGGATAACTATGCAGGGGGCAGGCCACCGCAAAAATCTTATCAACAGGAAATTCAGGGATCAGATCTGTTTGCCTTTGTTGTTGAAGAAACAACTTTGGAAAAGTCTGTGTATTTCAAGTTCTCGATTGTTGGAGAGATGTTATACGTAATCTCACTTCATCGTGACAGAAAGAAATAAGGAGGACACAGCTATGGAAAAAAACAAACAAAATTGTCCGCATGGACACGGCCCCATGCAACTGGCCACAACCAGCCATAAAATAAATTTTCGCGAGCTTGAGCTGACATGCCCTGTGGAGCAGTATATTTGCCGGGAATGTGGGCTGGAGCTGGCAACTACCAAACAGGCAGGTGCAGTGCAACGAATGCTTGCCGATACCTACAGGGAAAAGAAAGGTCTCTTGACCAGCCAGGAGATCAAAACGAGACGTAAAGACCTGGCAATGACACAGAAGGAACTGGCTGACAGCATGAGCGTTGGAATAGCCAGTATTAAAAGGTGGGAAGGGGGGATCATCCAAACCCCCGGTATGGACAAACTTCTACGCCAGGCCTTCTGGCCCAGGCAACGAGAGGCAAGCTTTACGGGAAACCGTCCGTTTTATATTGAACGGATAAAACTCTCCCTCGTGATGTTTAACAATCTGTATAATCACGATTTATTAGCTGGTGATAATAGGCTGCTCTATAGTGGAAAACTCTTATGGTACGCTGACATGACAGCTTACAGAGAACTTGGAAGAAGCATAACCGGAGCAACCTATGCAGCCCTGCCAATGGGACCACAGCTGAATAATTATCGTGAACTGGTACCGGATATACTTAAGAGTGATGAAAATACCGCAGAACCGTTATCACCAGAAGAAAAAAATATCATTAAGCGAGTGTATGAGAGATTTCCGGGTAAAACCGATGCCTATAACGCCTCTCACCAGGAAGTCATCTGGAAAAACAAGAGAACCGGTGAAATAATCCCCTACCTGGAATCTTCTGAGTTAATGAAAATGTAACTTTTTGCAAGCAGCAGAAAAATATTAAGGTGATGGAATCGTAAAAAGTTGACTGTACCGTCATTCCCACGCAAGCTGAAAACCAAAATGGATTAAAAGGACTAACACCCCACAAGGGGGTATAAGTACCTTATGAGAATATTTTCTTTGAAAAAAACAAGAAAATATTCTGTAAGGTCTAAATTCCGCCTGCGCGGAGAGATACACGGAAAGAAACACAGGCTGTGCAGTTCCGCAAGTGGGCGACCAGTATTATTGAGGAGTTCACCATCAAGGGTTACACCATGAATGATGAGCGTTTGAAAAATGATGGCTCTATCCTTGGCAAAAAAATATTTTGAAGAACAGTTACAGCGTATTCGGGAGATTCGCCTCTCTGATCGTAAATTTTACCAGAAAATCACAGATACTTATGGCATAATTCTTTTATTTCAGGCAGAAATTTGCCAGCAATCGTGAAAGATAAAAACATTGATAAGGGAAAAATAAGGAATGCAACACGCCTGGTTGACCGATATACATTTAGAATTTCTGCCAGATAAGAAGGCTATCACTTTTGTGGAAGAACTCGCCGGCCAGGGATTTGACGGAATTTTTTTAACAGGGGATATTTCCACCGCCAAACAACTCGAATTTCACCTGCAACTTTTATGGCAGATTGCCGGAAAGCCGAGCAGATTGACCACTCAATTCTTACTCGCAGGATAAAGAAGGAAAAGGAATTGATGCGACAGTTTATCGACGAACAGCATGATGATATAATGGCCAACTTTAACGATAAAATTGTTAAACTCTGCAAGAAAAATAAAATCATTATCCATAAGGACTCAGGCCTTGATGGATTACTGGATTAGTAAGATAAAGACCGTAGCGGATTAATAGAATGAAGATAAACGAGCAAAAAATCGCAGAGCTTATCTCACAGGGTGAAGGAA
>RKSL01000263.1 GCA_008633435.1 Candidatus Desulfobulbus rimicarensis
CAGTTACGAAAGAATAATAAATTCTTAAAGTACATTTGGGTGTACAACCCGTAATTTTCGCATTACTGCCAATAAAAATGACATAGACAGGTGAGCCCCGCCGATGCGCATAAAGTTCAGTTCAGGATTTAAAATTCATAGGCCAGCTGGGCGGTAAAGGCATCGGCGGATTCGTCGGTGCCGCCTTCGCCCAGGTCGTAATCTTCGTCATGAGCGTACTCAAAGGCCAGGGTCGTCCCTTCAAAGATACCTATGCCAAAAGAGCCAAGGATACGGCTTTCCGGCAGATTACCGGCCATATCATCGGTGCCCTGATAGGCAACGGCAAAGGTGGATTCCATGCCGCTTATATCAAAGGTATAACCTGCCTCAACATTGAATGCCATGGGTTGGGCATCATCCTGGTCACCAAAATCATCAAGGGCGGTGATGTACTCTCCGATGAGTGATACAGGGCCAATATGGGCTATTGCATAGCCCCCCAAACCATCCACATAATCAGCCTCCAGAAGTTCTTCTTTTTCAAGTATCCCGCTCAATTCGTCGCTGTCACCCATGCTGTTCATGTAACTGACTCCGACATCCACGGAAAACCCTTCCTGCTCATACGTATAGCCCAGGTTGGCCCCGAACTGTTCGATCTGGCTGTCACCGCCACCCTCATTAGTTTCGCCGTTAAAGGCAAAAACTGAACCATAGGCCCCAGAAGTCTCGAAGCCGACCTGCAGGGCGGTTTCCTGAGTTTCAGCGATCTCAAGGGTCAGGGGGTCTGAGATCATATTTGTTTCAAAATTTCCAAAGGGGACATATTGCCTGCCTGCATTGAGGTACAGTGGAAATTTTCCGGTATTGCCTATAAGAATGTGTGCATCGTCAATAAGAACTTCATCGTCGCCTCCTTCTTCGTAAAGGATTGTCAGGTGCGCACTCGCCCAGTCAGTAACCTTGCCAACGAACCCAAGTTCCACCGTTGCCAGCTCAAAATTGCTTTCATTCACTCCCTCAAAATCTTCGCCTGCGGATGCTTCAACTTCGATCAATGCACTGAAGTCGATGTACTTATTGATCATGTGACCAAAATTTTCATCTTCCAATGTATCCTTCTCTTTATGGCGTAGAATTTTTGAGACTTGTTTTTCCAGGACTTCTTCTGGTATTACAGATCGATCTTGGGATGTGACCTCTTCCAACTGGCTGACCATGCTTTTTAACTGACTATTTTCACGAATTATCTGTTTCATCTGAGCTTTGAGGTTTTCGATGTCGTCACCGGTGCTGCCTGCCAAGGTTGGAGAAATTGCGGCAAGGCTTAATACTCCGGCCAGGGCGATTGTTTTCACCATCTTTCTCTTCATTTTTCCTCTCCTTTTGTTCGATAGTTGAGTTGGGATCCGGAGAAGATGCCATGACCGCAGGCAAAAAAAATCCCCGAATCCGTTTATAAACAACATAAAAAGATTCGGGGAGTCCCTGGTTTTCCACGAACATTATCAGCCTGTCCCCTTGTCCACGAGGGGTAGCCAAAGGTATATCGACGATATATCCGTTATCGCTGGTATCCTTTTGATTTCCAGACAGGTCTTCTGACTTTCCCGCCCCTTCAACGGCCTTCCCATTTCATACAGGTGAAACAGTGACACACAAGGTTGAAGGGGTTCCTTTATCGCTTGATAAAGGCGGGATCACAGCGGCGGGCCCGTCCCGGATTTCCACCGGGTTCCCTTTTAAGCTCTGTTATAAGCATCTGAAAATAATGTTAGCAATCGAATATGATTCTGTATTTTTTGTCAAGTGAAAAGTCTTTCCCTTGAAGTGCTCTCTCTTCTTGCAGCGCTTGTTTGGCAAGACACAGTGGGAGGCACAGGTAAAACATCAAGCTCCCCTGAAAATCTTAACCAAATTCTACAGGTTGCAGATTACGACACTCTGGAAAAAATTACATTTAATCAAATCGTTTCGCCAAAAGCATACGCGACTGGCAGGTCTTTCTGTTATAACATGCTGAAATAATAGACTTTTAAATCGGGCATTTGTGGGGTTTCATATTGAAAAGCATATCTATTCCGCTGCAACCAGATCCTGTATCACCTTGAGACATACTTTGGCACCTACCTGGCTGTAAATTCTAAATCCGAAGTTCCCTGGTTGGTGAGCAGTACCCCCAGATTAAACGATAAAATTATATTGTTACCAACTCACTATCTCCTGCAAGGCATATCCCGGGCACTTGATGTGACGGTTATTACAAATATCTGTTTTGCTATATGTTTTCCAGAATCTCATGATGAAGGATAACATCAGCACAGTATAAATCATCGGCAAGTTATCTGTTCGTGCCAGGCAGCAACAGATATACATGATTAATTATTCAAAAACTGTTGAGAAGGACATCTTCAAGCCTTGTCTGCTCACACAGGAGTTGTCCGGCAAGTCGTTCCAGTTCGGTCATTTCGTTGCCTGTGGCCTTATCGGTAATGTGTTTACAGTTGTAGTTAAGGCAAAAGACAGGTTTAATGGACAAAATACAGCCTGTCCTGCCGAGAAAACAACATTCTGTTGAATTTGGATGCTGCCTGACAACCTCAATACCAGCAAGTTTATTGATGAGCAGCATGAGTACATTACTGTTTGCCTCCATATAGCTCGAACAGCAACCCCCTCCTGTTGTGGCAGCACAAGAAGTACAGAGTGCATCCAAGTGCATGTTCACCATATGGGAGGAAAGTGCTGCGGTATATGTTGCCAGCAATGTCATGGATTGTTGAATTTTTTCATTGTCTTCAAGCGCCACACCATGAACCCGATACAGTTCTTCCATGGCTGCGATTTTTTCATCTGAAGTTCCTGAATAAAAACGGTCAAGTACCGAACTCTTTATCTGTGTCATAGACGTTGTATATGGAGACGTTAAAAAAGGTAAAAGATAACGGTTGCGCTCATTGTTAAAAGGGAAATATGCAATTCTCAGTCAAGAATGTCATGCATAAACGCTGCCCAGACCGGAGCCGCGGCACGGCCACCGGTTTCTCCTCTGCCAAGGGATTTTCCACGGTCATATCCCAACCATACTCCAG
>RKSL01000264.1 GCA_008633435.1 Candidatus Desulfobulbus rimicarensis
GCAACCATTAGTCGAACCTGTCAAAACAGTAGCCCCAGGAAAATCATTAATACAACGTCTGCCCTTCCAGTACAAATTTGAAAAATCCGGTTGTGAAATATCTATACTGCTACCTCTGCTTGTTGGCGTGCTTGTTGGTGTTCTGGCCGCAATTATGGGGGTCGGAGGTGGTTGTCTAATGGTTCCGGTCATGGTCTATATGTTGCGGATGCCCATGCATGTCGTTGTGGGGACAAGTTTGTTCCAGATTCTCTTTACCTGTATCAATGTTACGGTTATGCAGGCTTGGACCAATCACACCGTTGACTTTGTTTTAGCCGTTCTGCTGCTTGCCGGGTCGACCATCGGCGCCCAGATTGGTACAGCTGTGAGTAAACGACTAAAGGCCGATCAGCTGAAAATCATGCTTGCCAGCCTGGTTCTTCTGGTCTGTTTTAAAATGATGGCAGGCCTCTTAATGACGCCAACCATTTTAGTTGCGCTTAAAGGGGGCCATTAAGATGGAAAGGAAAAAGAATATCATGCTCCATAAAATAATCACATTTTGGGGTGTGTTGACAGTCGGAATTCTCATCGCGGCAGCTCCAGGGGTAACTGCAGACGATCTGCAGTTACTTCTTTCGACAGATACCATCAATATTACAACATTCTACAATGGCTCGACACTCGAAGTCACGGGCAAAGTTCTGGCGGACAACGATGTTGTAATTGAGGTGAGTGGACCTAAAACCGATGTCCATTTAAAAGAAAAAGGCAAGGTTCTTGGTTTATTGTGGATGAATAAGAATGATGTCTCCCTGGCAAATGCTCCGGCTGACTATATGATTTATTACCCGGCGAATGCGTCCCAGGAGCTTATCGGGCAGAAAACAGGTATCGGCTACGAGGTAGTTGAAAAAGAGATCGTCATAGAACCTGCTGATGCAGACAGAGCCTTTATTTTTGGTGAATATGTTAAACTCATGGAGAAATCAGGTGTCTATGCAATGAACGAAGGCAGTGTAACCTATGGTCCTGAAACTGATGGAGTAAAACCCTTTAGTGCGACCCTGAAGATCCCAGTCAAAATGAAGCCCGGCAGTTATCATGTCAAGGCCCTGTCTATCAGGCAAGGCGCGGTGACGGCAGAATTGGACCGAGAGCTTAGCCTGCAATTGCAGGGCTTTCCTGCCATGATAGCAAAACTCGCATTTGGTAACTCTCTGCTGTTTGGTATAATGTCGGTAGTGATAGCCATTGCAACTGGACTCATAATCGGTGTTCTGTTTAAAGGTGGTGGAGGAGCTCACTGAGAGAGGCTGTCCGGTCTGCTTATTCTGGGAAAAACAGATGAAAAAACTCCTGCAACAAATCAGAAGGATCTTTCAGAAAAAAGAAGAGGAAACCATTCCGTTTAAACTTCTCTTCAACAATTTCAAAAAGAGTCTTGAGTTGAACAATCAGATCCTGGATTTGATTGCCGATGCCAATGACAAATTGAGTGGAGACTATATTTTTGATCAGCAGTACATCCGAAACTGCTGCCGAGATCTTGCTGATATGATGCGGGAACTTGTCGTAATTGTCAACCATTTAACCAGTCAGAAGTATCTCGGCCTTTTTGTGAGTTTTCACCGTATTGAAGAAGAAATAGAGGTAATTCTTGATTCGGGAATTCTATTGCCGGAAACAGATCTGGTACTGCCATATTCCGCTATAAAACGCGATCTCTTTGATGCTGTAGGCGGTAAAAATGGCCATATTGCAGAAATCGGTTCCTTGCTTGACCTGAACATTCCCGAGGGATTTGCTATTACCACGGCAGCATTTGCGCTTTTCTGGAAGCATAATGATCTCAAGACGACTGTGGCGAAGTATACCCAAGAGTGGGAAAAGGGGAGCATTTCCACCAGTGAGGCGGCACAATCCATTAAGCAGGCAATCATCAACAGTGAAGTCCCTAAAGATCTTGTCCAGGCAATTAATAAGGCAGCAAATCTCACAACAGGTGCGCATGCTGAAACTGAAAAATGTTTTGCGGTACGCTCCAGTGCCCTTGGCGAAGATGAAATAGCCTCTTTTGCTGGTCAATACCTTAGTCGTCTCAATGTTCCTGTCGAAAATATCAGTAATTCCTATAAGGAAGTCGTGGCCAGCCTATACAACCCTGGCGCTATGGAATACCGAAAGGGAAAGGATTACAGAGATGCCGAAGTTGTTATGTCTGTGGCATGTCAGCTGATGATACCGGCAAAAGTAAGTGGAGTTATGTATACCTATGATCCAAACCAGCCGGAAAATGAAACACTGTTAATCAGCTCTGCCTGGGGCTTGGGAGCACCCATCGTATCTGGTGAAATTCCAACAGATTATTTTGTCCTCGATCGCAGCCCGCCCTATGAAGCCCGAGAGGTTGATATTGTCCACAAAGAGCAACACATGATCATTGTGGGTTGTAGCGGTACGGAAATGGCACCGGTGATCAGAGAACAGCGCACCAGGCCCAGTCTTCAGGATAACCAGTTGAAAGAACTGGCTGATATCGGCTTGAAACTTGAGCTACATTTCAAAAAACCTCAGGACATTGAATTCGCGGTGGATAATGAGGGAAGGATGACCATTCTCCAGTCCAGACCGCTGACCCTTCAACAGAAACGGGCACCGCGAGCCTGTGACTTGAACGACCTTGACAGTGAATATACAATTTTACTGCGTGGGAAAGGTGGGGCTGCCGTGGAAGGTATTGCCGCTGGGCCTGTATGGCTCTACAACGGAC
>RKSL01000265.1 GCA_008633435.1 Candidatus Desulfobulbus rimicarensis
GTGTTTTCCCAGACTTTACTTCCAGCACCCATGTCTTTCTGGCTGTCTCCACTACAAAATCAACTTCGAGATGCCGGTCCCGCCAGTAAAACATTGAATATGGTTGGCTAAGCAGGTTGTTTAACAGATGTCCCCCCACAGCATTTTCAACAAGTCGTCCCCACCAGGATAGATCTGTTCTGGCTTCCTGAAATGTCATCCCCGAGACTGCGTTAACCAGGCCGTTATTCCACAGGATGAGTTTGGGACTGCTGCCCCGTTTTTTCTGTTTTCCCCGTTTAAACATTTCCAAACCGGAGACCAGATACGCGGTTTCAAGCAATTTAAGGTAATGCGCAAGCGTAGTCGTATTTCCTGCATCATGGAGCTGGCCAAGCATTTTGTTGTAGGACAAAATCTGCGCAGGGACTCCGCAGGAAAGTAAAAAGAGATGTCTAAGCAGAGCCGGTTTTTTCACCGTCTGCAGCTGCAGAATATCTTTTGCCAGAACCGTTTCAATGAGAGACTGGGTGACATAGTCTGCCCAGATATGCTCTTCATCCACAAAATCCACAGCCCCCGGATACCCCCCGAAAAAAATCCACTTTTCAAGATCCCAGTCAAAAGCATCACGCATTTCTCCGTATGGCCAGTGGGTGCAGTGATACAAGAAAAATCTTCCTGTCAGGCTCTCTGTTACACCTTTTTGCAGCAGGAGTGACGAAGAGCCGAGAAGCAACACCTGCAGCGAGGTCTCCTGTTTCAGAACTTCATCCCATAGCAGCTTTACCGTTTCGCTCCAGCCGGAAACCTTTTGAACTTCATCGAGAATGAGGAGCACTTCGTTGTCATCTCCCTTTTTTTCAGCAAGATTTTTCGCTCTCTCCCAGTGTCCAAAAATCCATTCCGGCCCAGGAGGAATGGGAGAATCCGCAGAAAATGAAAGCACTTCCCCGTTCCACTTTTTTGCAATCTGCTGTGACGCCGTGGTTTTGCCAACCTGTCTGGGGCCGGTAATAATATGGAGGAGTTTCTTTTTCCTCTTAAAACCCCGCATGATATCTGAGACAACCTTTCGTTCATACATATTCTTATCCATTTGCTATTGTCAGCAACCCTAAAAGGGTGACATTTTACTCGCTTGTTGAGTAAATCTACTCACAAGATGCGCAATTTGCAAAGGAAACAGGCTCATCATCAACATTTCATTGACTCTATCGGTCTGAATCAGACTAAATTTTTCTTATTTACCCGCAACACATCAACTAAAATATGTAATATTCCGAGCTTCTATGTCTTCGAAGACCTCTTTTGCTGGAAGAAGAATAAGAGCCAAAAGCGGACTTGACCCCTCTTCCGTTGAGGAGTCAAGAACCTTAGTACACGTAGTAGCCGCTTGCGGCGAGGCGTCATCGAAAGGGCTAAGGGAACCTTGATGAATCAGTGCTCTACTCTACCCTTTTACTTCACTTTTATTTGCGGATGTGAGTATCGAAAACATCAACAAAAGGGGACAGGGATTTGTGTTTTCTTATTGACATAAACAACCATATCAGTGCCTTACTCCTCAGTTTTTGTAATAAAAAACAAGAAATTTTTGTGCGACACTGTAGGAGTCCGCTCCTGCGGGCGATTGGAACATATTGCTTGAGCCGTGTTTATCGCCCGCAGGGGCGGGCTCCTACAGCAATTATTATTGGGTTGCGGGGTTCCCGCCTTAGTAACTATAAAAGACATAGCCTCTGAGATAATAGATGACAAATCGTTTGCGGTCGGCAAAAGAGCCGGAGTTCTGCTTTGCCCCTTGATAGGCACCCATGTCGTCGGTAAAGGTGTCCACGCCATCTTTGAGGTATCTCCATACGTTATAATTACCCGACATCGCTCCCACGTCATCATACTCGCATAAACGCCAGAGATTATAGTCCTCTGACAGCCCGTCACAGGTTCCCTCGGTGCAGTATCGCCAGAGGCCGAAATCCTGGGCAACAGAAGTACATCTGAGTTTGCCGCCCTTGTTGCCGCTGGCATCGTATCGCTGTTGGGCAAGCCGGGCCTGCCTCGCGGCTTCCTCCTGTTTGCGGCGCCGCTCTTCGGCCAGTCGTTTTTCTTC
This sequence comes from Candidatus Desulfobulbus rimicarensis, assembly GCA_008633435.1. Classification (GTDB taxonomy): domain Bacteria; phylum Desulfobacterota; class Desulfobulbia; order Desulfobulbales; family Desulfobulbaceae; genus Desulfobulbus_C; species Desulfobulbus_C rimicarensis. The sequence goes on from RKSL01000265.1 coordinate 2,093, forward strand.
TTCACGGGCAATGCGGGCCTGTTCCGCCGCGTATGCGCTTTTGCGGGAAGCGAGAAAATTTTCAGCTTCCTTTACTTCATCAGGAGCATAGCCCTTTTGTCTGGCCTGCTGAATAAGGCTGTCTGCCTTGCTGAATTCGTTGCCGTCAGCCGCCTTTCTGGCCTGTTCCAAAAGCTCTGCCTGTTCGGAGCTTTGAATGAGTTCCAGTTCGTCAAAATCAAAATCCGCCCGCAGGGGCAGCGGGAAACACAGGCTGCCCAGGAGCAGGTAAATAAATAAACTAAAAAAACTAAATAAACGGTTCATAGTTTCATCCATTATGTCTTCTTTATCATTCATCGTCCGCCGGATTATTCGTCCGCAGGTAAGCGAGCTTGCGAGACTCCGGGAGCGGACTCCTACAGCTGGTTTATTATCAGCGCATGTAGGAGCTCACTCCTGTGAGCGATATTTTCTGCTATAACCAGACGGCATCCCAATGAGGATAATCATTCACATGGCTCACAAGCCCGGATCGCAACGGATTGGCCACAATATACCTGGCAAGGGCTTTCACGTCTTCTTCGCGCCGAAGCGCGTGGTCATAAAATCCTTTTTGCCAGATACGTTTGGTTGCCCGCCTGGATGTCAAAGATTTTACGCCCTGCATGACCCGGCCAAGGTCTTTGTTTCCGGTCACCTGCATCAGCCAATGCAGGTGATCGGGCATGACAACAAAACAGAGTGTTTTGGCATGGCCATATTCTTTCTGTTCCCGTAAAACACCAATCAGGGTACGGGCAGCGGCAAAATCGGCAAATACGGGCTGCCGATGCCTGGTCACCGTGGTAATGGAATATATCTGCCCCGGTATTGAAACCCGGCCCTTGCGCAGATTTTTTCCATGATATTTACGGTAAGACATTATTTGTATTTATTTGTATTTATATGTATTTGTCCCCTGCAGCGAATACCGGCTTTGCATATTGCGGCCATTTCTCGCCCGCAGGAGCGGGCTCCTACATGGGCAAGGTATTTCGGTGTTATGTAGGAGCTCACTCCTGTGAGCGATTAAAGATTAAAGTGTTCCGAAAGCTCAGCGTAAATTTCCCCGCAGGCAACCCTTGTTCGCCCGCGGGAGCGGGCTCCTACGGGGCGGGGGTGCCGTTGTGGCGGGGAAAATCGCGG
>RKSL01000008.1 GCA_008633435.1 Candidatus Desulfobulbus rimicarensis
GCCAGGAAATACGTTTGGTATAGCCTGAATTTTTTCTATCAACAGGATAACTTTCAATCACATAGCAGGGGTGTTCCTGATATTCTTCTTCCCGAAGAAATTTGTATGTATATTTCTCAACCTCCTGGCTGGCAATATCTTCATAGGCAAATTCACTGCCCATAAATGAACCGGATTTATTGCGGGAGTTGATCCGTTTTACCCTTTTCAGAGCTGGCAGGTATAACCACTGTTCATCATCTCCTTTTTTGTGGGAAAATGTGAGAAAAGCAGTCCCCTTGACATCTCTTGGGGTGTCAAAGATGGAAAGACTTTTGTCGCCATCACCGGGTACTTCAAGGGTGCGTGTACGGATTGATCGTTTGCTTTCCCTGCCGTGCTTATTGGTTAACACCATCTGCATATCTGCAGTATAATCGCCAAAACCATCGTCACGGCTGGCCGCTTCAGTCGCTATGGTCAACCCTTTGTCCTCTGCTGTGGCCCCAAAAGAGGACAATGCGGGCATGACAAGCAGTACTACCAATAAACAACATTGACTTGACAGGAACGATACATGCTTCATTCTGAACTCTCCATAAGTAAGAGTAACGTAGGTAAAAAGAAAAAATCGAGAATTAGAGCCAGGATAATGGTAATCGTGGTCATAGAGCCCATATGGGCATTAATCCGAAAACCTGAAAATGACAGCACACCAAATCCACCTGCCAGAACGAGGGTAGTCACCCAAATAGCGTTTCCCACAGTGTTAAACGCATAACGAACAGCATCTTCAGGAGTCATGCCATGCTCTTGACGAGCCCGTTGATACTTGGCTAGAAAATGGACAGTGTCATCAACCACTATCCCCAGGGTCATGGCAATCATTACAGACACGGCCAGTCCCACCTGACCAACAAATATGCCCCAGATACCAAAGGCCATGAATGCGGGAGTGAGGTTTGGCACAAGACTCAAAAGGCCAAGCTTTATATCACGCAGAGCCAGGATCATGACCAGGGAAATAAGGACAAGAGCCAGGATTGAACCACGCAACATGGAGCGAATATTTCGTTTTGAGATATAGGCGAAAATAACAGATAAGCCTGAGCCGTAAGTAGCCATAGACGGTGCATTATCGTGCAGCCATTTTCGACCCCGGCGTTCAAGGTCAAGCACCCCGGATGTGCCTATATTAGGTATGGAGACTGTCATTCGCATGGACGACTTGTCCACGTTGATCCGGTTATTCAGATCAAGACCAAAGGGAAGATTCATTTCGTAAAGAAGTAAATACTGCGCAGCCAGATTACGTTCTTCAGGAAGTTTGTACCACGCCGGATCGTCTCCGTGCATATTCTGGTTAAGACGCTTCATGACATCAGTCAAAGAATAGACATGACGCACTTCGGGCTGGTTGCGAAACCAGTTGGCGAATTTATCAACAGTTGCTAAAAATGCGGGGTCGTTGATTCCCCCTTCTTCACCTGCATTCAGATCCCAGTCAATAATTTCCATTCCTGCCAGATGTTCAGCCGAAAAATCCGAGGCTATCCTGAAGGGGTAACTGGTATCAAAATACTTAATGAACTCATCATTCAAGTAAATTTTGCTCATCCCGCTACTGGTGGCAATAATCATCACAACCATTGCCCCAAAGACAGGTTTTCTGTATTTGATGACAAATTCTGCAAAGGCTGCAAACACAGGGTGATTTTTGCTGACCCTTTTTCTCCCTTTCAAGGGCAGGACCGCCATCAAAGCCGGCATAAAAAATACCGAGTAGACCAGTGCCGCTAAAACCCCCATGGCCACAATATTACCCAGGTCGCGAAACGGCGGTGCATCGGAAAAATTCATGGTCAAAAAACCAATGGCAGTGGTAACGCTGGTGATTAGAACCGGCTTTAGGTTAATCCTGAGAGACTCGATTATAGCCTCACCTTTGGCGGTACCAGTAGCCTTTAAATGCAAAATGGCAATCAGGATATGGATAGAATCGGCCACTGCCAGAGTTAAGATAATTACTGGCGAATTAGCCGATGCCGGGGTGAGGACAATCCCAAGCCAGCCAGCCAAGCCTAAACCTGTTATGGTGGACAGAATAATGACTATAAGAGTGCCAATCGTGGCATACAGTGATCGCAGTGAAACAGTGATTAAAAAAAGCAGAAAACCAAACATCAAAGGAATGAGAGATCGCATATCCCTTGCCGGTGCCTCGCCAAAGGCTGAATCAATAATCACACCGCCGGTAAGATACATATCCAGAAAAGGATATTTTTCCTTCATAACCTGGTTAAGCCTGTCCGCAGCCTCCTTAACTTCTTTTAACTTATAGGTGCCATCATCTGGTTTAATAATGTTAATATTGACGGCAGTCACGCTGCCCTTTTTATCAATCAGGCTATTCATCAAAAGCGGTTCAGACATGGCAACCTGACGAATTTGCGCAATTTGTTCATCGCTGAGTTTGTCAGCATTGACCACCAGATCAGAGACCACAAGATCGTCTTCTGAGGCCATGGTATGCTGATAGTTGCTGATAGAATCAACTCGGTTGGAAAATGGTATTTTCCAGGCTTCATTAGAGAGAAATTCCACAGCTTCCAGGGTTGGTCTCTCAAAAACATTGCCAGATTTCGGTGCTATTATAAACAGAAGGTTGTTGACCTTGGTATACGTTTTTTCCAGGGCTTCCAAAGCCTGTAACTGTGGGTTCTCTTTTGAAAAAAACATTCTTGAATCGTTGGAAAAAACAAGAAACCGCATCCCGCTTGCTGACCACAAGGCAAAAATGACCAACCCGAGGATAAACATCCACCGATATTTTACGACTATCCGACCGATTAAGTTCTCAATTCTCTGCATTAGATTTTCCTTTCCCATCAGTTATTGAGGCAAGCAACAGAGTCACAACATTTCTGCAGGAAACCTTGAGTTCTTCCAGACTGTGCATGTCCATAAATAACGGCGTATGAAACATCACAGTCGCATGTTTAAACGCCAACGCAACAGCTTGAGGATCCTCAATTATAAATTCGCCCCTGTCCACGCCTTGTCTCAAGATGGTTTCAATACATTGTCGCTTGGTGGCCTTTTGCATACGAACAAGATCAAAACGTTCCTGGCAGATAAAATCCACCATCTCCTTCATTCTGGGTTGTTCGGTTATGTATGAGTGATTGAGAATGAGCGTTTGCTGAAAAAGGGCATGGAGTTTTTCAGCACAACTTCTAAAAGATGAATTGACTATCTGACCAAGTTTTTTTTCTTGAATAGCAAGAATCTGAATTGCAAGCTCAGCAATAATGTCATTTTTGCCGTCAAAATGACGGTAAATATTTGCCGCAGACATATTGCAGTCCCCAGCAATTTCAGCCATAGTTGTTTTGGAAAAACCATAATGACCAAACCGGACAAAAGCGGCCTTAAGGATTATGTCTCGCGTATTGTCATTGTTCATAGTATGTACAGTAAACAATGAATAGTGAACAAACAAGAAAATATTCACTGTTCCTGGATTTTCAAACCACTTACATTTTTTCACGACTATGCTATATTGCCGCAATTATAAAATTTAACCTCCAAGGAGAACGACATGGCTTCTGATGCTAATGATATATCGATTAATTATGAAGAAGACGGCACTTTGATTGTCAAAGAGCTGGACAAAGAAATCCTGTCCAAAGGAGCCTGGACAACTATTCTCTTCCGCTACCAGGATTTTAACCGCAGCAAAAAAGAATATGGACCGGATAAATACACCATCCGTCGCTATCAAAAACGAAATGGACAATATCTGCCAAAATCAAAATTCAATATTTCAAGTGCCAAACAGGCAAAAATGATTATTGCAACCCTTGAAAAATGGATTGAAGAAAAAGAAGCAACAGCAGCAGCAGAAGAAGAGGAAGAACAAGAAGAGAAGAAAAAAAATAGAAACAGCAACAGAGGAAGATAAAAAAAAGACAACAGCAGCAAAAGATGAAGAGGAAGAATAAAGAAACAGCAGCAGATAAAGAGAAAGAAAAAGGAGAAACAGCAGCAGCATAAGAGGAAGAAAAAAGAAACAGCAGTAGAAGAAAGGGAAGAAAACAAAGGAGAAAAAAGGAGAAACAGCAACAGCAGACTACCACCCAAAAGAGGTCTATCTACAAGAGCTACAAATCACAAAAATTAAACTTCACCTCTATATTACTGTAAACAGTCCTTGACGCCAACTACCCTTTTAGTCCAAAAGCAACCAATAGACCCCCAAGGGACTGGCGGTAGGGGGGATACAAAGTCGAGACCACCGACTCAACAGTCGAGACCCTTAACAACCTTGCCACATGGTGGGGTTCCTAAATAATCAGACAGCAATGGAAGCTAAAGTTAGAGAGCTGAGAACCAAATTGTCTACAGACGATAAGACAAACAAAGACAATGATAGACAAGAAGAAGAAAAAGAAGAAGAAGAAAAAGAAGAAGAAGAAGAAGAAGAAGAAGAAGAGTTTCAAAATAAACTTTTAGACAGACGTGTTCAAATAGAAAAAAACCTGACAGG
>RKSL01000266.1 GCA_008633435.1 Candidatus Desulfobulbus rimicarensis
CCATTACGGTGATGGTGCCCAACTCATTGGGCCCTGCCGAACTGCTTCTCCATTACGGGTTAGACAACCAGAAGGACTACTATCTGCCCAGGCTGGCCAATGGTGTTGATATCCCCTGTTTTGCTCTCACCGAACCTGACGCCGGCAGTGATGCGACTTCGATCCAGTCTCATGGCACGGTTTTTTGTGACCAGGACGGAAAAAACAGAATACGGCTGCAGTTTGAAAAACGGTATATCACCCTTGGCTCCATTGCCACTGTTATAGGACTTGCCTTTGTTTTGCGTGATCCGGAAAATCTGCTGGGCAGAGGTACAGACCTGGGCATCAATTGTGCCCTGGTAGATGCCGCCAAAGAAGGGGTGGATCAGAGCCGACGCCATGATCCATTAGGTGTTCCCTTTATCAATGCGCCGCTGATTGGTCGAGATGTGGTGATTGATGTTGATGATATTATCGGAGGTGAAAACGGGATTGGCAAGGGATGGGAGATGTTAATGGAATCTCTGGCCGTGGGGCGCGGTATTTCTTTACCCTCAACGAGCACCGGCGGCAGTAAACTTGCGCTTTTTGCAGCATCTCTCTACAGCTCGATCAGGCATCAGTTTGGTTTGTCCATAGGTAAATTTGAGGGGATTGCCGAGGTCATCGGTCGTATGGGGGCAGATACCTATCTGCTTGACGCCGCCAAAACTTTTACTCTTGGTGCCATTGATAACGGTGAAAAACCAGCGGTGGCCAATGCGATCATGAAGTATCAAAGTACGGAAAAGTTTAGGAAAATGATACTTGACGGTATGGATATCCTGGGCGGAGCAGCGATCTCCACCGGGCCGAAAAATCTCCTTGCCCATGCGTATTTCGGTGCACCGGTGGCCATAACCGTGGAAGGGGCTAATATCATGACCCGTACTCTGATTCAGTTTGGCCAGGGGGTCATTCGCTGCCATCCCTACGCTTATGGCGAAATTGAAGCGCTTGAGAACGGTGATGTTAAGACCTTTGATACCCTGTTGTTCTCCCATGCCAAACATGTTGTCAAAAACGGTTTGAGGGCTACGCTGCTCGGGCTGAGCAGAGGGCATCTGCATCGCTGCAAGCGAGACGGGGTGAGCTGTCGTTACGAGCAGAAGCTTTCCTGGGCCTCGGCAAAATTTGCGTTGTTAACTGATCTGGCACTTGGAGTCATGGGGCCTGGGCTAAAAAGAAAAGAGTCCCTTTCCGGACGATTTGCCGATATTCTATCCCAGATGTACATGATGACTGCGGCTTTAAAGCGGTTCCGGCATGAAGGCCGGCGGGAAGAGGATGAGGTTTTTCTCAAGGTGGCCATGACCAATGGTTTTAATGAAATTGACACTGCCTTTGCCGGTATTTATCAAAACCTGGGTCGGGGGGTGTTGGGGGTATTCTTTAAAGTTTTGGGCGTATATGCTGGAATCAATCGTTTTGGTTCGGTGATCAATGATCGTGATCTCCACAAAATTGCCGCCTTACTCACCCGTGAAGAATCTGTGCGGGATCGGCTCTGCTGCAATATCTACCGGGGCGGAAGGGTTGATGAACTTATTCAGGCCGCCAAAGCCATGTCGTTGGCCCGGGACGCGTTCTCCCATCGTAAAAAATCAGGAGCAGCCGCTCTTGACACCCACGAAAGGGAATTAATAGCCGCAGCAGAGCAACTGCAGGGTAACGTCATTGCCGTCGATTCATTCAGCAGGGAGGAGTATTTTCGATGCTCAAAGTAATGCTTTGGATTTCATCAGTATTTTATTCATCGTAAAGAAGCTGAGCGGGGTAAATTTTACCGTCAGCGGTGAGCCGCTCCCCAAAGCTCCGGTGCTTTTTCTGGCCAATCATTTTACCCGTTTTGAAACATTTGTTGTTCCTTACCTGCTGTACAGTCAATACAAACGAATTGCCAGATCACTGGCCGACGACACCGTTTTTGTGGGCTGGCTTGGAGAGTATTTGCAACTTGTCGGGTCAGTGTCCACCAGAAACAAGGCAAGAGATTGTATTATTGTGGATGATTTTTTTTCCGGCCGTGCCGACTGGATTATCTACCCTGAAGGCCACATGGTCAAAAACAAGCGCATCACCTTTGACAACGGTGCTTTCTGCATTCATACCGCAATGCGGGAGGGGCCGGTGCATACCGGTGCTGCCGTACTGGCGTTAAAAGCTGAGGTCATGCGCAAAAAAGTCAGGGAAACCGATGATGATGAAATAATACAACGTTTTTGCTCCAGGCATGCCGTGGACAGAAAAAAAATAGATGAAACCCTTTCTCTTTCCATTGTACCCCTTTCCATTACCTATTTTCCCATTCGTCCCGGGGAGAATAAACTCCTTCTTCTGCTTGATAAGTGGCTTAATCTTCGCGGTACCCGCTTGTTTGAAGAACTGGAGATAGAAATTAACCTTCTGCTGCATGCAAACATGCATCTTCATTTTGGTAAAGCCATTCCGGTACGGGAGTATATCGAGCAGTATCTTCTGGAAAATGAAGGGAACATCGATGATGATGCCTTTGTGGCCGACCTGTTTGAGAAGCGGCGTAGAGTGGTGATCAATGATACCATGAAAGAAGTGTATGGGAACATGCAGATCAATTTTGACCATATATTTATTCTCAGTCTGGTGACCATGCCGACGGTGAAGGTCTGCCCAAGTTATCTGAAAACGCTGATTTACAAAAACGCCAGGGAACTGGCAAAAATCAAGGGACTCAACCTCCATCCTGAGTTAAAAAATGAACTGTTTAAGCTCATTCTTGACGATGGATATGCCCCCTTTCTTTCGGCCATCCAGCTGGCCGAGTACCAAAAGGTTCTCTACCGGGACAGCGAGGGCGACTATCTCTTTGACCGGCATCTACTGGAGCAGGAGTATAATTTTAACAAAATTCGGGTGAAAAATACCCTGCAGGTTATCCTCAATGAGATAAAATGGCAGAAGAAAATCGTTGAACTTGCCGACCGAAATGCCGCCTATACGGAAACAGAGCTTCGGGCCGATAATTTTGCCCATCTGCAGCAGGTAGACTGGGCATTTTATGAAGCAGAATACCTTGCCTGGCATAATAACAGCGCGCCCAGCAGAAATGACGTCGGTGCGCCGAGGGTGTGGTATGATCCAAAAAACAGTACGGGTCTTGTCTTTTCCCATGGCTATATGGCGGCTCCGCAGGAGGGAAAAAAACTGGCCCAATATC
>RKSL01000267.1 GCA_008633435.1 Candidatus Desulfobulbus rimicarensis
CATTGCAGGTGGTTTTGGCGGTTTGTTTCTTATTCCGGTCACTTCATTTATTCAGGTTAGGCCGGATGCCGGGGCCAAGGGCAGGGTGATCAGTGTGGCTAATTTCGCCGCTTTTACCTGTATGCTCCTTGCCGGCAGGGTTTTTCCAACGTTGGATGCAGTTTTCACTCCATCTGTTGCTCTGGAGTTGCTGGGTTGTGTGGCCGTCTGTGTGGGGATCCTTATATGGATTGTTCTCCGGTTGGATGTTTTTTGCATGCGCATGGAGTGAACTGTATATATCATGATCGATCAGCAGCAACAGCTGCATGCATAACACCACACATCTTCGGTTGTTGCTCAACGGCTTTTGGACGATATGCAGGCTAATACTTATTAAAAAATTCAGGAAGCAGTTATGAAAACAATACTTAATCTTTTTGTCTCCCTGTTACTCTGGCTTCGGTATTCCATAGAATTTAAAGGGCTTGATGATATCCACGACAATGGTCGTCCTCTGCTCTTTCTCCCCAATCACCAGGCATTAATTGATCCGGTTATTGTGATGAACGGCCTGTTGCCCCGTTTTTCTCCCCGTCCTCTTGCCGATGAAAACCAGATTTCTTTTCCTTTACTCCATCCCCTGTTACGGATGTTGAAGGTTGTGGCGATCCCTGATCTTTCTACCAGCGGGCGTGCAGCAAAAGCAAAGGTTGCTGCGGGCATTGATGAAATTGCTGCCGGTCTCAAACAGGGGGATTCTATTCTGATGTACCCATCCGGCCGTTTATCAAGAAGCACTCTTGAAGAAATCGGAGGTAACAGCGGCGTTGCCGCCGTGCTCAGCCGGGTACCTGAGGCACGGGTCGTGTTGTTGCGGACCAGAGGGTTGTGGGGCAGCAGCTTTAGCCGGGCAGACGGCGTGCCTTCATTTTTCTCAGCATTGAAAAAAAGTGCTTTCAGGCTGTTGGCCAATGGCCTGCTCTTTATGCCGCGCCGCAAAGTGGTCATAGAAGTTACTGAGCCTGATGACTTTCCTCGTCATAGCGATAAACTGGCTATAAATCAATATCTTGAAAATTGGTACAATCATAATCCTGATCGCAACACCACTGTACCGTATTTTTGGTGGCAGGGACGAAAACCCCATTACCTTGCAGAACCTTCACCCCAAAGTGTTGATCGAGATATCAGCGAAATTCCAGAAAACATACGGCAACAGGTCATTAAAAAACTGGTTGAGCTCTCAGGTCTTGACGATTTTTCAGATGCAGATAAACCAGCACAGCTGGACCATAATCGCCAGCCAAAAAAAGCTATGAAAGTTGGTGACTGCGGCATGGCAAGCTCACAGGTGTTGCGACTTTCGGATAAACTGGCAGCAGATCTTGCCATGGACAGCCTGGTGCTGGTGGAGTTTGGCAGCTGGCTCCAGGAAGAATTCGGCGTGGCTCCTGAAAATCTTGAAGCCCTGCAGACAGTAGCGGATTGCATTCTTGCTGCAGGAGGGATTATGCCCAACGCGGACGGGGTTTGCTTTGAACAGCCGGTTTCCGCAAAATGGTTTGCCAAACGTGCCGAAGAGACGCTGACTGTCCCCCAGGGAAACACCGTTGCCGAGTTATTTCTTGCCCAGGCAGCCAAAAACCCTGATCAGGTTCTTTTTTCAGACCAGATACGTGGCGATACTACCTGGAGGCAACTCATCATGGCATTGTACGCGCTCATGCCTGAAATAGAGAAAATTCCAGGCAACCGGGTCGGTATTATGTTGCCTGGTTCGGTTGGCTCAGTTATCTGCATCCTGGCTGTGATGTTCTCCGGAAAAGAACCTGTGATGGTGAACTGGACCACAGGCCGCATCAATATGCAGTATTGTCTGCAGGATGTGGGGGTAACCCATGTGCTGAGCGCAAAAGCGTTGACCAACAAGCTGGCAGGACAGGGTATTGATCTGGATTTTGAAGGGATAAGTTGGCTGTATCTGGAAGAACTTGGTGCAGGAATTGGTTTGGCCCGTAAAGTGTATGCGCTTTTGAAAAGCAGGTTGAGCTGGAAAGAGCTCAAACAGGCAAAAATTGCTGAAACCGCTGCCATTCTTTTTACCTCAGGTTCGGAAACCAGGCCTAAGGCCGTACCGCTCACTCATGCCAATCTGCTTGCCAATGGTCGTGATTTTGCCAAAATCCTGTCGTTATCTACAAATGACCGACAATTGGGGATACTCCCGGTTTTTCACTCTCTTGGTCTTGCCGGAACAGTTATTCTGCCATTATGCACAGGATTGCGTACGGTTTTCTGGCCCAACCCTACAGAAGGGGCGGTTTTGGCCAGAATGACCGCTCTCTATTCAACAAGCATGTTGATAAGCACACCCACATTTTTAAATGGTATTCTTCGCACTGGCGACTCTGCTGCACTTTCATCACTTCGGTTGATATTTTCCGGAGCGGAAAAATGTTCTGAACACATCTTTACAACCCTGAAAAGGATTTGTCCCCAAGTGGTTTTGTGTGAAGGCTATGGAGTAACCGAATGTTCTCCGGTTGTCAGTGTGAATTCACCTGATAATCCCAGACCTGGAACTATTGGTAAGGTACTGCCGTCCATGGAATACGTGCTTGTTCATCCTGAAAAACGTACACTGGTCACTGCAGGTGAGACCGGCCAGTTGCTGTTGCGTGGGCCAAATATTTTTGGCGGCTACCTGGGTAACCCCCCTTCACCTTTTGTCGAATATGAGGGCAGATCATGGTATGATACCGGGGATTTGATGTATGAAGAGAATAACGTGCTGGTCTTTGCCGGGCGGCTGAAACGTTTTGTAAAACTTGGCGGAGAGATGATCTCTCTACCTGCAATTGAGCAGGTTCTGGAAAAACATTTTTCCCCCGATGACAGCCCGCAACTGGCAGTGACTGCCACCAAAGACGAAGAGCATCCACAACTGGTGCTGCTGGCAACCTTTGCCACTTCCCGTCAGCAGGTCAACCAGGCTATTAAAACAGCAGGTTTTTCGCCGTTGCATAATATCAGAATTGTCCAACAGATAGAGGAAATCCCTGTACTGGGTACAGGAAAAACA
>RKSL01000073.1 GCA_008633435.1 Candidatus Desulfobulbus rimicarensis
TTGTTGGACGAAGCCGCTACGCGGCAGACACAGCCTCCCCCTATTTTCCACTCAGTAATCAACTAATTGTAACCTCATGCTTTTCTTGTAATATACCAATGGCGGCAAAGCAAGTGCCTTTGCCATTCACATTATTACAACAAGGAGATTACAATGAACACCAAAATGCCAGACGACCCTAAATTTAACGCGTATTACAAAAAACATCTACAGTATCTCAAGCTGGCGGGAATGCGGCCCAAAACCATTGATGCCTATTCGCGGGCAATCAGAAGGATCGGCAACTATTTCGACTGTCGGATTGATGATTTGTCAACTGACCAGCTTCTTGACTATTTTAATGACCTGCTGGCAAGCCGCTCATGGAGTGCGGTTAAGCTCGATCTTTATGGGCTGAAATTTTTTTACTCAAGAGTGCTTAACAGAACATGGGAAGATATCCCGTTAATCAAACCGCCCAAAAGTTCAAGGATTCCTGATGTACTGACTGTTGAACAGCTCCAGCAGCTAATTTCTGCCACCAACAGGTTGAGTTATAGGGTTTTCTTTTTCACGATCTATTCCCTGGGGTTGCGTCTTGGCGAGGGGATTAGGCTCAAGATAGGTGATATCGATTCAGACAGTATGAGAGTCCACATCCGCAACGCCAAGGGCAACAAGGACAGGCTGGTTCCCCTGCCGGAGAAAACTCTGCATATTCTGCGGGATTTCTGGTCGGTTCACCGCCATCCCTGTTTTCTCTTTCCAAACAGAAAACGGGGGCTGAAAAACGCTCACCTGGTTGAAACGCCTTTGGATATGGGCGGCATTCAGACTGCCATGAGACAAGTCGTTACAGAGCTTGGCATAAAAAAAAATTTCATGTCATTCACTGCGCCACAGTTATGCAACTCATATGCTGGAATCTGGAGTTGATCTGGTCGAACTTCAGCAGATCCTCGGCCATGTCAGTATCCTGACCACATCCAGATACACCCACCTCACTTCTATCACAAAAAACAACGCTCGAAAGGCTGTCAACGCCCTGACCAACACCTTTGATATTACATGGGAGGTGGTCAAATGATTCTACTTTCCACGATTATCAATCAGTTCAAGGATGATTATTTGGCACAGTACCAGTCATCAGTGCTGCCAAGTCACAGAAAGGCTTTGTGGAACATGTCCCGGTGCAGACAGGAGCACAGTCGTCATATGCTGGCTCAGTGTACTGATCAGACGTGTCGGGAGAAAATCTATATCCCACATTCCTGCGGACACAGAAACTGCCCCCATTGCCAGAACCATGAAAGCAATCAATGGATCGAAAACCAGTTGCATAAACGGCTGCCCGTCACTTATTTTCTCATTACTTTTACCCTGTGTAAACAGCTGAGAGACCTTGCCTGGAGAAATCAGAAGAGTGTCTACTCCCTGATGTTCGCCTCGATCAAAGATACCCTGAAGAAGTTCACTGGCAACGACAAGCAACTTGGCGGGGAAGCTGGATTCACGGCCATACTTCACACAAACACAAGAGATGGTGAATATCATCCCCATATCCATGTCCTCATGCCGGGGGCGAGTATTCATAAAAAATCAGGATTATGGAAAAAAAAGGGTTCCGGGTATCTCTTCTCCCATAAAGCACTGGCAAAGGTTTTTCGGGCGAAATTACTGGAAGCCATGGTCGATCAGGGCTTAAAAGTTCCCAGAAACTGCCCGAAAAAATGGGTTGTTGATTGTAAAAGCGTTGGTAACGGAGACAAGGCTATTATCTATCTGGGTAAATACCTCTATCGGGGAGTCATCCAGGAAAAAGACATTCTTCAATGCAAAGACGGTATGATTACTTTCAGGTATCTTCATGCCAAAACAAAGAAATACAAAACCAGGACTGTCACGGGAGCAAAGTTCCTCTACCTGCTCATGCTCCATGTGCTACCAAAAGGTTTCCGCAGGGTGCGGTGTTACGGCTTTCTTCATCCGTGCAGCAAAAAACTCATCCGCTTTCTGCAACTGGTACTCAGGGTTAACCCGCTCACCCTGATTTTTTCAGGAAAGAGACAGAAACCGCCAATCACCTGTCCGGCCTGTGGTGGAGAAATGAGGATTATCGCAACCAGACTTGTCAAACCACGATCATTTAGACAGCCTGGCTGCTGTACTTGAACAGGGAGGTGAGCATGGTTATGTAACCCTTACGCCCCATATTCTGTTTATGAAAAAAACCGATTTTACCGGCAAAGGGATACCTGCGTCAAAAATCAGCCCTTTTAATGGCAAAAAGCCCTATGAATCAAACAAATATCTTTAAAAGAACCCTCTTGCAACAGCCAAGCTCGATCTTCATCAACTCTGCCTAACCAGGCAAGCATCCACCAAAAAGATGTTTTCTATATAGTTACCGGGCTTGTCCAACAAACGGTTCAGATTGTGGTTCGTGCCTCACACAATCTAACCTTATTCGTTAGATGCCATTTTATATAGCCTTAGAGTCAAGTAACTCTTTTATTTGGCTGGGCAATATATTACGTGCTCTTTTAGTAATTAACTCTTCATTTTTTTGCCAGATAACACCAAGGTATATTATTGATAGCCCAATTGCTGTTAAAGCAATTGGAAATAACCAGCTGTTTTCAAAAACGCTAGAAGCTAAGTGGCCTAAATAGCCGCTGCATCCTAGAGCACCAAAAACGACAAATACGCGCCTTACTAGTACGACACCGGCACCGATCATAGAAATATTTATAGTAAAATATATGAACTTAGATAGCTCACTATCAGAGTTTTGAGCAGATAGGCCACACCAAAAGGCCATGACACCAAATATATATAGCCAGAATGCATAATCAGCTGTTTTTCTTGCTCGGACATCAACCCAGAATGCAAGACCAATTATTAATATACCACTATACATAGATACTAATTTACGTAGCTCCCATGTGATATCACCACCTGAAATCATAGCCGTTAAATCCATGGACATATACCAAAGCGTTACAGCTATTGGCATTATTAAAAATGGATACTTGTATTTCCAGGCAACAATTGCACCTATTGCTAATGTACCTAGCTCTAGATATATCCAGTGCCATTTGATGTATCTGTGGTATTCACTGTATGTTGTGTCGTCTGGCCAAAAACCTAAAGCCTGTTGTAAGCCGTAAATAGCAAGGGGTGTTAATGCTACAACAAAGGTTGCACATATACCTGCTGGTATTGCATGCCCATTTTTTTGAAAATAATTGGTAAGTTTTAGCCCGACGCCGGCGTAAGCAAGTGAAATGAAAAATATACCCCAACCGCCAAATGATTCCCACCCAAGGTTCATAAAGAGCGTCATTGCGCCAATAGCGATTAGCCCGCCAAAATAATAAAGCACATGCGTGAAATCGAAGACTGGGCCAATGTTTGGTTGGGATTTTAGGAATACAATTAGTTCATCTGCTTGCGTAGATGTAAGGATATTATTTTTGACAGCTTTGTTGATATTTTCCTTCGTTATATTCATTGCACTATTTCCATTGTGAATATGTTTTTATGGCATCTAACGACCGGGGTCACCTGGCCCAAGCGATTTACCGACAAACCTGGACATGAAGACAACAGTCTGATTATTCACATATTTCCCCATAACCGACCAGCCTTGGGATCAGGTGA
>RKSL01000002.1 GCA_008633435.1 Candidatus Desulfobulbus rimicarensis
TGCGACAATATCTCTATTTTTGTCTGTTTGCTGCTCTGCTGCTTTTAAGCGGTTGTTCGGGCAAGCCTGTTCGGCATCTCGCCTCAGATGCGGCGCTTATTGAGCCGGGAACGTCCACCCGACAGGATGTGTTACGTTATCTCGGGGAGCCCGATGGCCACAGGACAGTTTCTGCCGGCGTGGAAGAGTTTGTCTATTATCAGGATAGAGAAGGCCTTTTGAGAAAGCTGCCGCTGGTCGGCTCGTGGGCGGATCCCAATGGATATGAAATGATTGTGGTCACCTTGAACGGCGACCTGGTGGAAGGGTGTGCGTTTCGTCTCTTTGATGAGCGTGACCAGGCCTGGCGTAATGATTTTACCTGGGAAGAGGTGAAGTGAGCAGTTCATCATCATTGGAAATTCACCGTTTGCGGATGGTGGAGGAGCAACTTGCTCCCCGTGGTATTCATCAGCAGGCAACGCTTGATGCCATGGCCACTGTCCCCAGGGAACTCTTTGTCGAAGATGCCATGCAGGCTCGTGCCTATGGCGATCATCCCCTCCCCATTGGTGGTGGCCAGACCATTTCCCAGCCCTATATAGTTGCCCTTATGACCCAGGCTCTGGAGCTTAAAGGCCATGAGCGGGTTCTGGAGATCGGCACCGGTTCCGGGTATCAGGCTGCGATACTCTCAAAAATTTGTGAGCGGGTCTATACCATTGAACGGCTTGATTCATTGCTGGGTAAGGCCAGGAAACTGTTTGACCGTCTCCATTATTATAATATTGTCTCAAGGATTGACGACGGCACCAGTGGCTGGCCCGACGAAGCACCTTTTGATGCAATTTTGGTGACTGCGGGTGGCCCTAAGATTCCCGAGCCGCTGGTGGAGCAACTTGCCGATCCGGGCAGACTGGTGATTCCGGTGGGTAATCAGGAGGTTCAGGATTTGCAGCTGGTGACAAAAATAGAGGGTGAAGTTCAGGTGAGCACCATTGAACAGGTACGTTTTGTCAGCCTGGTGGGCGAGCATGGCTGGCAGGATTAACATGGAAAATGTCCGGAAAATATCTCTTTTACAGCGGCTCTACAATAGATGCATGGAATGGATTAAAACGCCGGCAGGTGTGTGGGCGTTGTTTGTCATTGCGGTGGCAGAATCGTCGTTTTTTCCGATTCCCCCTGATGTGTTCTTAATTGCTCTTTGTGTAGCCCGGCCTGCAAAATCGTTTAAGTATGCCGCAATATGTGCTGCCGGGTCGGTATTGGGCGGGGCATTGGGCTATGGCCTGGGATTTGCCTTTATGGATACTCTGGGCCAGCGGATTCTTGATCTGTATGGGCTTGAAGGTAAATATCAGGTTGTCCAGTCGCTCTACCAGCAATATGATGCCTGGGCTGTGGCTGCGGCCGGGTTTACTCCTCTGCCGTACAAGTTGTTCACCATCTCTGCCGGTGCTTTTAAAATTCATTTTCCCACCTTCATGCTGGTTTCTCTGGCTGCCCGTTCAGCCCGTTTCTTTCTTGTTGCCGGACTTATTTATAAGTTCGGTGCACCGGTACAGGCGTTCATCGATAAATATTTTAACATCCTGAGCATCGTTTTCCTGGTGTTGCTGATTGGTGGTTTTATACTGATTAAAATGGTCTTGTAGATCATGGAAGAGCGTGTGCAGTATCCATGCCCTGATGAGCCTGTAATGAAAACAGCACGATGTCAGCTGCAAAGCTTTATTACCCGTGACGGTTCAGAAATTATAGAACTGTTTCATCCCGGGAGTAATGGTAACGCCATGCAGAGTCTTGCCGAGGCCAGGGTGGCGTGTGGCTGCGCAACACGACTGCATCGACATCACCAGTCTGAAGAACTTTATCATATTCTCTCCGGAACCGGGCGCATGACCCTTGGCCGGGAGGTCTTGAATGTGCGCCGGGGGGATACGGTCTGTATTCTACCAGGAGTTGCCCATTGTCTTGAAAATACAGGTAAAGACGAGCTTGTATTTCTCTGCTGCTGCGCGCCCCCTTACACTCACCAGGACACTGAACTGCTCTGATTTTCAGTTGTGCAATGTGTTGTCAAAGTCCCCCTTTTAGAGTAAGATATATTCCCGTCAGGAGCATGAAGGATTCCTTGGAAATTTGTCTTTTCGTTCGATCTCTTGGTTTCAGGATATTTAAGATTGGTTAAAGCAGTCTAGAATGCTGCAATTCTTATTTTCCTGTTTCGTGGAGTCTTTCGACGGTCACTCATCTGAGCTCGAACGCATAAGTTGATTTTCCAGCCCCATGACTAAAACCGGCGGCTTTACAGCCATTTTCTTTGATCAGCCAACAGGGATGGATACCATGGACAAAAAAACGAGTAAAAAAACCAAGTTTATCTTTATCACCGGTGGAGTCCTCTCTTCCCTGGGAAAAGGGCTGGCAGCTGCTGCGATTGGCGCGCTTCTTGAAAGTCGCGGTATGACTGTTACCTTTCAAAAGCTCGATCCATATATCAATGTTGATCCAGGCACCATGAATCCGTTTCAGCATGGTGAGGTTTTTGTCACTGACGATGGCGCTGAAACAGATCTTGATATGGGCCATTATGAGCGTTACACCAATGCGGTAATGGCGCAGAAAAATAATTATACTTCGGGCCGGATCTATTATTCGGTCATCATGAAAGAACGACGCGGTGAATATCTGGGCGGCACCGTCCAGATGATTCCCCATATCACCGATGAAATAAAAAAAGCTGTGCTGCAGCTTGATGGCAGTGTGGATGTGGCTATCATTGAGATTGGCGGAACTGTGGGCGATATCGAGGGGCTGCCCTTTATCGAGGCCATTCGTCAGTTGCGTGGTGACCTTGGTCGTGAGTATTCCCTGTTTATTCATTTAACCCTTGTCCCCTACATTAAAACCGCAGGTGAGATCAAAACCAAGCCGACCCAGCATTCAGTTAAAGAGTTGCTTGCCTCCGGCATCCAGCCTGACATTCTGATGTGCCGTACCGAGGTGCCTCTTGATCAGTCGTTGAAGAAAAAAATTGCCCTGTTTTGTAATGTTGAGCCACAATCAGTCATTACGGCCATTGATGTGGAGACTATTTACGAGGTGCCGCTTAAGTTGCATGAAGAGGGCGCTGATGACCGGATTCTTGAAAAACTGGGGATCTGGACAGGTGCTCCCCACATCAAACCGTGGCAGGATCTGGTGTATAAGATCAAACATCCCCAGCACACAGTAACCATCGGTATTACCGGCAAATATGTGGAGCTCAGAGAGGCGTACAAAAGCCTGCATGAGGCGTTGGTACATGGCGGTATTTCCTGCGACACCAAGGTAAAGCTGGAATATGTCAATGCTGAAGAACTGGAAAACGGAGGTGACCCCGAAGCATTGCTGGCCGGATGTGACGGCGTGCTGGTACCCGGTGGGTTTGGCAGCCGCGGGGTGGAAGGTAAAATTCGGGCAATTACCTATGCCCGTGAGCAGAAGATTCCATTTTTTGGCATATGTCTTGGCATGCAGCTGGCTGTTATTGAATTTGCCAGAAATATTGCCGGTCTGGCCGGGGCAAACTCCATGGAGTTTGAGGATGAACCAGCCTATCCTGTCATTTATCTGATGAAGGAATGGTATGATTTCAGAACCGGAAAAATTGAGGTCAGAGATGAGGGCTCCGACATGGGCGGCACCTTGCGGTTGGGTGCTTATCCCTGCAAGTTAATCGATGGAACGCTTGCCAGCGCGGCCTATGGCAAGGCTGAAATAAGCGAACGCCATCGGCACCGCTATGAGTTCAACAATGCCTATCGTGAGCAGCTTGAAAAGGCCGGACTCGTGGTCAGCGGCACATCGCCCGATGACACTCTGGTCGAAATCGTCGAGTTAAAGGAGCATCCCTGGTTTCTTGGCTGCCAGTTTCATCCTGAGTTTAAATCCAAACCCATGGCCGCGCATCCTTTGTTTCGCGATTTTGTCCGGGCAACGCTGGAAAATTCTAAAAATGCAAAAGAGGGCGTATGAAGAGCGTGACCATAAATGCGCAGGATGGGGAGGCAATCAATGTCGGCCCGGGGCAGCCGCTACTGCTGCTGGCCGGCCCCTGTGTGCTGGAATCGGGTGAAATGGGCTGGGAAATTGCCAGAGAAATGAAGGCAATTACTTCGCGACTGGGCATTTCGTATGTTTTTAAAGCTTCTTTTGATAAAGCCAATCGCACTTCCCTGGATTCTTTTCGCGGCCCTGGTTTGGAAACAGGGCTGCGCCAGCTTGGTCGTATTCGTGATGAAATTGGGGTTCCTATTGTTTCCGATGTCCATGAACCGGCCCAGGTGGAACGTGCTGCTGAGTTTCTGGATGTTATTCAAATTCCCGCTTTTCTCTGTCGGCAGACAGATCTGCTGGTGGCTGCTGCCCAGTCAGGGAAAACCGTTAATCTGAAAAAGGGGCAGTTTGTCTCTCCCTGGGATATGCAACATGCTGTAAGTAAGCTGCGTAATGCAGGATGTGAACGTATCTTGCTCACCGAACGGGGAGCAAGCTTTGGCTATAATAATCTGGTGGTGGATATGCGTTCTTTGCCGGTGATGCGTGGTCTGGACTGTCCGGTTATTTATGATGCCACCCATTCTGTACAGTTGCCCGGTGGGCTTGGAGGAAAATCAGGTGGCCAGCGTGAGTTTATCCCGCCGCTGACCCGGGCTGCCATGGCCGTCGGGGTTGACGGCTTGTTTATGGAAGTTCATCCCGATCCGGACAATGCCCTGTGTGATGGCCCAAATTCCTGGCCTCTTGACAAGGTCGAACCGCTTTTGACCCAGCTTCTGGCTGTTCGTCAAGCCGTACAAGGTGTAAGTGATGCCTGAGAGTTCTTGTCCAACAGTGGGAAATGGGTATTCCGACTGCAACTTAACCCAGGCGCTTCGCCAAAGAGCTATGGAACGGGAAAAACCTGTTGAACGGAGTAGGATGTGGCAGGCAACTTTAGTTCGAGCCAAGCGGGTTGAGCTGCTTCTGCTTGATGTTGACGGTGTTCTCACCGACGGCACCTTGCTCTATTCGGCTGAATCCAGTGGCGAACTGAAGGGATTTAATACCCAGGACGGGCTTGGTTTGCGTCTGTTGCAGGATGCCGGTGTTGCTGTCGGAATCATCACCGCCCGGTTATCAGAGGCGGTTGCACGGCGGGCAACTGATCTTGGTTTTGCCCATGTCCATGTCGGACGTGATGATAAGGCCACCGCCTATTCCGAAGTTCTTACCAAAACAGGTCTCAGCTCGCAGCAGACGGCATACATGGGGGACGATCTCCTCGATTTGCCGGTATTAATGAAGGTGGGCTGTTCGTTTGCTCCTGCCAATGGTGTTGCCGAAGTCAGGCAGCGGGTTGATTATACCACCACCCGGGCTGGGGGGCATGGCGCTGTGCGTGAAGTGTGTGAGCTGCTGCTTGAAGCCCGTGGTCAGTGGTCGGAAATCCTTGCCCGGTTTACCAGATAATGAGAAACCCGCGTAATCTACTCTGGATGATTCCTCTGGGCATATTACTCACAGGTCCGCTGTGGCGTGGTTATGTCGCCGATTTTCTCAAACCCAGAGGCGGCTATGATGCTAAAGTGGCCGAGGCGTACAAGCGGCAGAGTCAGAATTTTATCATGGATAATATTTCGATTACCCTTTCCAGTAACGGACAGCTGGAGTGGCGCATCCGGGCACAACGCGCCTTTACCGGCAAGTCGGATCGGGAGATAGGGATGATTGATGTTGATGCCCGTTATACAAGCAAGGGAAAGGACCCGCTAGCGATTATCAGCGATAGGGGAACCTATCTTATGGATGATCGCCACCTGGTATTAATTGATCATGTTGTGGTAAAAAAACCGGCCAAGGGTGAGGAGCTGTTTACTGATCTGCTCCATTATTACGATGCGACCAAGATGGTGATCTGTCCTGTGGATGTTGAAATCCAGGGGCCGCAGTTTCATCTCAGTGCCGGGAGAATGGATTATGACCTCTCAAGTGATGCTTATGATTTTAACGAGCGTGTTATTGTCGAAATGTAACGGCTGAGAGTAGAAAGACAAATCAAACAGAGTGAGTATAGATACAATGTTGCGAATTAATGAGCATTACCTCAAATTACAGGCCTCCTACTTATTTTCTGATATTGCCAAACGGGTGGCGTCCTTTCAACAGGCCAATCCGGACAAAGATGTTATTAAATTAGGTATTGGTGATGTAACCCGGGCGTTGCCCGAGGCATGTGTAGCTGCATTTCATCGGGCAGTTGACGAAATGGCAGCTGATGCCAGCTTTCGCGGTTACGGCCCTGAACAGGGCTACCCGTTTCTGCGGGAAGCTATTGCCATCCATGATTTTCAGGCCAGGGACGCAGAAATATCAGCTGATGAGATTTTTGTTTCAGACGGGGCAAAATGTGATACCGGCAATATTCAGGAATTATTTAGTGTGGAGGCAAAAATTGCCATCCCTGACCCGGTGTATCCGGTCTATCTTGATACCAATGTCATGGCCGGGCGCACCGGTGATTTTGCTGATGGTCGCTACCAGGGGATTGTCTATCTGGATTCGGTGAAAGAGAATACTTATGTGCCGGCCCTGCCTGAGCAGCCGGTTGATCTTATCTATCTCTGTTTTCCCAACAATCCCACCGGGTCAACGGCTACCAGAGAACAGTTGCAGCAATGGGTGGATTATGCCCGTGAAAACAAGGCGCTTATTCTCTTTGATGCAGCCTATGAGGCCTTTATCCGTGACGAGTCCTTGCCCCATTCTATTTATGAAATTCCCGGAGCCAGAGAGGTGGCCATTGAATTCCGATCATTTTCCAAAAATGCAGGGTTCACCGGAACCAGGTGTGCGTATACAGTCGTCCCTAAAGAGTGCATGGCCTATGACGCATCCGGAACTCCACAGCCAATTCATGCCCTGTGGAATCGTCGGCACTGTACAAAATTTAATGGTGTTTCATATCCGGTGCAACGGGCGGCTGAAGCGGTCTATTCTGCCGATGGGCAGCAGCAGGTACAGGAACTTGTCGGCTATTATTTGAACAATGCTGATCGTATTGCCAGCGAAATAGGCAAGCTCGGCTACAGTTATGCCGGGGCTGCCAATTCACCCTATATCTGGATCTGGGGCGATCGGGATTCCTGGGAGTTTTTTGATATGCTGCTCAATGAGGCTGGTGTTGTCTGTACACCTGGTGCAGGATTTGGCAAATGCGGTCAAGGGTATATCCGGCTGTCAGCATTCAACTCCTCTGACAATGTGGAACGAGCCATGGTCAGGATTCGTGAGGCTCTCTCCTGAGCCTGTGAGATGGGCCAGTGGTGGCGATTACAATGAGGCTGTACGCCGTTGTTTGCTGAAATTGTCTACCCCGGCAGCAATCTGTTCGGCAATGGTCTGGAGGTATTTGACGTCTTTTAATCGTTTTGCCTCGGCCGGGTTGGTGATAAAAGAGATTTCTGAGAGTATTGCAGGCATTTCTGCACCAATCAGCACGTAAAACGGGGCCTGTTTCACGCCAAGGTTTCTGGTGCTGTATTTTTTACCAAGCCCATGAATAAGAGTCTTTTGCACCGCCTCTGCTAGGCGCGAGGATTCTTTGATTTTTGCGTTCTGCATCAGGCTGGAAAGAATATCCTGAAGTTCACTGATATTATGGGTTGATGTGGCATTTTCCCGGGCAGCAACCCGCATGGCCTCGGAATTTGTGGCAAGGTTTAAATAAAAGGTTTCCACTCCTTTTGCGTTTTTTTTCGGATGGGCATTCACATGGATGGAGACAAACAGATCAGCATTGTTGGTGTTGGCAATGGCTGTGCGTTCTTCCAGGGGAATGAACACATCGGTCTTGCGGGTAAGAATGACATCGTAATGGTATTTTTCCCGTAAAATTTTTGCTGTTCTGCGCGCCACACTGAGCACAATATCTTTTTCCTGAAGATGATTTGCCATGGCTCCCGGGTCTTTTCCGCCATGTCCCGGATCAACAACTATTCGCCGGATGCCAAGACCAAGCTGCTGGGCAAGAGAGAGAGATTCGGACACTCTTTGCGTGTGGTGCTGTCCCGTGGAGACGGGGGAAGTCAATGATTGTGGTCGTGTCTTCTTCCTGTCTTCAAGGGTGATGATGGTCTCTTTGTCCGGCGCAGTCTGTAGCTGTTCAGGTTGAGCTGATGTCTCATGTCCTGGCAAAGAAGAAGACTGTGCGACTGTTTTTTCAGGCGTATTCACCACCTTTGGTCTTTTCGTCCCGGGTACTTCACCGCGTTCTTTTTTTATTCCCCGAACATCAATTATGACCCGGAATGGATCGTTGAGGTTAAAGATTTTGTAGTCTGAAACAGACTCAATATCGAGGATGAGCCGGGCTGTGGTCTCGTTGACCTGTTCTGTCTGTACCTGCTGTAACAGACCGTCTTCGATGGGTACCGGGGTTCTTGCCTCAGGGGCAATGTAACTCTGGTCAAAATCAATGATCAGTCGTCTGGGCAGCTGGTTGTTTTTTTCCAGTAATCGGGTGGAGTAATGGACAGGGCCGGAGCCTCGTATCACAATTCGGGTGTAATCTGTTGATGACCAGTGCTGAACCGGCTCCAGGGTAACAAGGTCATGGCCGATTTGTTCCTGAACAGTGTGTTCCGGCATGGCCAGGTCAAAGTCTTTGGTAATGGTCTGGAGCTGACTGTAGGCTTGATTGCGCTTGTCGCCGTTGGGATATTTTGCAATGAGCTGTTGATAATATTGTGCAGCCTGCTGTGGATTATGTTTTTGGATACGCTCTATTTCAGCTATGGAAAAGAGGGCACCATCAGCAAGTGTACTCCCGGGGAACAGGGTGGCAACATCCTTAAAAGAGTTGATTGCCTCGTCTATATCCAGGGGCACGTGGAACTGTTCATACATCCGCCTATACATCCTTCCCACCATATAGAGACAAGACGGAGCCAGGTTGCTTTGCTGAGCTGCCAGATAAACACGGCGGAAATTATGTATTCCTTTGAGCCATTGGGCTCGTCTGGTCGCCTCTTCCCGTTCAAGAGTGTAATAGATATCTTTTGCCTGTTTATACTGTTTTTCCAGTCTGCTGGTTGGATTGTTTACAGCCTTGTCACTGGCCGATGCCGCCATGGAAATGGGGGCTGTAGCCAGAATTGAGATGCTGAGGAGCAGGCATGCGATAACAGTCAAAACTGATCTGTTTATGGAGAGAAAAAAGGGGAAAACCATAAGTTGTTTCGTGAGAGTATTTGCGAATAATGGATAAAATATACTCCATTGCAGGAAATTGGTAAAACAAATAGTTGGTATGCGCTTTCAGTGGCCATCAGTGAGGCTGTCAAGGAGTTTGTAGAGAAGTTGATGTGCCTGCCGCGGAGTGAGTTCGTCTGGATTCACCTGTTGCAGGATTTTGCGTAGAGGATCATCTTTTGGCGGGAAGAGCGACAGCTGGCAGGGCTGCATTGTGTTCCTGTGTGTCGGTGAGGTGGCTATGGTTGGTTCGCCGGTCGGAGAGAATTCTCCCTTTTCAATGTTGGCGAGAATTTCATGGGCACGTTTAACGACGTGGTCAGGTACCCCGGCAAGGCTTGCCACCTGGATACCGTAACTGCGGTTGGTGCCCCCTTTAACCAGCTTGTGAAGAAAAATTATTGAATCATTCCATTCGCGTACTGCAATGGAGTAGTTGCGTATCCGTGGATTGGTTTTGGCAAGGTCGGTAAGCTCGTGGTAATGGGTGGCAAACAGGGTTTTTACACCCCGGCCGTTTTTTTCTGCCAGCTCTTCGGCCACTGCCCAGGCAATGGCCAGTCCGTCGTAGGTCGAAGTGCCCCGGCCTATTTCGTCAAGGATGACCAGGCTGTTCTCTGTGGCATTGTTTAAAATATTTGCGGTTTCATTCATTTCGACCATAAACGTGGATTGGCCTCGTCGCAGGTCATCCATGGCTCCGACCCTGGTAAAAATACGGTCAACCAGGCAGATTTCAGCCTGGTCTGCCGGTACAAAACTGCCGATATGGGCCATGAGCACAATGAGTGCTGTCTGGCGCAGGACGGTTGATTTTCCGGCCATATTCGGCCCGGTGATTATCAACAGCTCATTGTCTTCCTGGTTTAGCAAAACATCATTGGGTACAAAACGGCCCTGTTCCATGGAGCGTTCAATGACCGGGTGACGTCCCTCGGTGATGGCAATGGTATTGCCCCCGGTGATTTTGGGCCGGGTGTAATGGTAACGGTGAGCTGCCTCAGCCAGGCTGACCAGAAAATCAATGCGGGCAATGCCTGCTGCTGTAGCCAGCAGGCGGTCGCTTTGGGAGGCTATCTGCTGGCGGATATCGATGAAGAGCTGATACTCAAGCTCCAGCCTGCGTTCCTGGGCTGTGGATATTTTATTTTCCAGTTCTTTAAGTTCCGGGGTGATGAACCGTTCAGCGTTGACCAGGGTCTGTTTACGGATATAATCCTCCGGAATCCCGGCTGCCTGGGCCCGGCTTACTTCAAAATAATAGCCAAAGACCTTGTTGAATCCCACCTTGAGTTTGGCAATACCGGTGCGTTCCCGCTCCATTTGTTCCAGGTTCAGGATGAGCTGTTTGCCGTCCCGGAGCAGGATGATGAGCTCGTCGAGTTCATCGTGGAAACCTTCGCAGATCAGGTTGCCTTCCCGCAGGGTGACCGGCGCGTCCTCACGGATAGCCGCATGAATAAGTGTATACAGGTCATCGATGGGGTCAAGCTCTTGGCCAAGAGAAGACAATACCCCCGGTTCCATCCCGGTTAAGAGCTGTTTGATTGCCGGCAGCCGTCCCAGGGAGAGCTTCATGGCATCCATGTCCCTTGCGTTGCCATGGCCAAGTGCCAGCCGGCTGCATAATCGTTCCAGATCGTAAATAGAATTGAATTCTTCCTGAAGTTCGCGACGAAGTGAAGGGGAGGCCAGCAGCTGCTCTACTCCGGTAAGCCGTTCCTGTATCTGCTTTTTGTCCTGCAGGGGAAAGAGCAGACGTTGTCGGAGCAGTCTGGCTCCCATGGGGGTTGAGCTCTGGTCTAGCACAGACAGCAATGATCCTTTTCGTTTGCCGCCGATGATGGTTTCGGTGAGTTCAAGATTGCGGCGGGAGGATTCGTCAATAATGAGAAAACCGGAATGTCCCAGCAGTTGAATTTTTTTGATGTAGGAAAGCTCTGTTTTTTGTGTCTCCTGGATATAGGCCAGTAAGGCTCCGGCCGCGCATATTCCCGTGTGTTTGTCCTGGCAGCCAAACCCGGCCAGATTACTGACCCCGAAATGTTCGGTTAAGGTGGCTTGTGCGGTGGCAGGATCAAAAAAATGATCCTGGTGGGGGGTGATGCAGAGTCCTCCTAAAAGCGTGGTCAGGGTATCGGTTAGCCCTGTAAAATCGACCACAGATTCAGCTGGCAGCAGCAATTCTGCCGGCTGCATTCGGGTGATTTCATCGATGACCGGGCCAACGTCGTTGCCCGCAAGAGGAATTTCGCTGACAAGGAAATTTCCGGTGGATACATCAAGAAAACTTAACCCGGCAGCCTGCAGTGTTTTTCCTTTGCCGGCAAAAAAGAGGGCACAGACAAAGGTGTTGTTTTTTTCGTCAAGCAGTTGGTCGTCTGTTGTAACACCAGGTGTGACGATACGGACAACATCACGTTTGACAATCCCCTTGGCCTGCCTGGGGTCTTCCACCTGTTCACAGATCGCCACCCGGTATCCGGCCTTGACCATTTTGCCAAGATAGCCGGAAAGGGCATGATAGGGTACACCGCACATGGGAACTTTATTGGCATCATCCTTGCTGCGCGAGGTCAGGGTTATCCCCAGTACACGGGAGCAGGTGTGGGCATCCTCAAAGAACATTTCATAAAAATCACCCATCCGGTAAAAGAGAATGGTGCCGGGGTGCTGCTCTTTAATGTCGAGGTACTGGCGCAGCATCGGGGTAATTTTAAGCGGTTTTTCTTTGCCCATGGTTCAGGACGCCTCCGGGGAAAGTTGAGCAAAATCCGGCTGGAGCAGGGCAAAAGTATGGCGTATATGTTGGGGGATTGTCCGGATATCAGCAGTTATTGTCATGAAATTATGGTCATCCTGCCAGCGTGGAACTACATGAAAATGGAGATGATCGGCAATGCCAGCCCCGGCCACTTGACCAAGATTGAGCCCGATGTTGAACCCGTCCGGGTTGAGGTGGCTGCGCAGGATGGCGCAGCAGCTTGAGAGCATGGCCATGAGCGCAAGGTTCTCATCCGGTGCTAATTCGGTGATATCAGCCAAGTGACGTCTGGGAGCTACAAGAAGATGGCCGTTGGCATAGGGAAAGCGGTTGAGTAGAACAATGCTGTGCCGGTCGCGGTAGAGCAAGAGATATTCGGGGTCCGACAGGGCGGTACCCGGTGGTTCAAACAGGCAGCCTTTGATTTTTTTGGCCTGGCCCAGTACATGTTCCATGCGCCATGGTGTCCATAGGTTTTTTGTCATCTTGACAGCCTGGGGACTTCGTGGATGGCAGCCTGCAGGCTATCACCTATCTCTAAAAGAGCGTAGGTGCCTGGAGCGCCATATCGTCCTGTTTGTTGAAAACTGCCAGGGTTGATAATAAGCGTGCCAGCGATTTTGTGGCAGACAGCCCTGTGGGTGTGGCCATAGATCATGCAGTCGACTTCGGGGAAAAGATCCCAGAGCTGGCTTTCAATATCAAGCCCAAGCCCTGCGCCGTGGGTGAGGCCGATGGAAAAGCTGCCAAGTTGAAAGGTTTGTTCTTTTGGCAGGGGGCCATGGCAGGACTGGTTGCACATGTTGCCGTGGACTGCAAAAATTTGTTTGTCAGCAAAGGCCTGCAGCACAGCTATGTCGGTGAGATCACCGGCATGGATAATAACTTCACAGTCGGCAAAACAGTGTTGTGCCAGCCGGAAAAAATTGCTGTTCAATCCCATGAGATGGGTATCTGAGAGTATACCTGCTCTGAGCATAACGGATGTGATGAATTGCAAAGGATGAGTTCAAAACCTGTGGATAATCTAAAGGAGTTGAGCTTTCTTGACAACAAAAGAAGCTCAAAAGGTTGCAAAAAACAGGTCCATTTCGTAACATGCCAGCGTGCCAGAATTTTTACAGTACTGTGGAGTTATCTTTTTGCTCGATTGCATTGGGGGCTGCACATGGCATATTTTTTGTCTGAAAGTCGCAACACCTGTGAGCTTGCCACGCCGCAGTGACCGACTTTCATAGCTTTTTGTGGCAGGCGATTATGGTCCAGCCATGCTGGTTTATTTAAAAACTACATCAGGATATTATAATGTTCAGTGCATCTGATTTACGCAAAGGGCTTAAAGTGCAAATTGACGGCGAGCCGTATATAATTACAGAATTTGATTTTTCCAAACCCGGTAAAGGGCAAGCACTGTATCGCACCAAGATGCGTAATATGATCACGGGAAATCAGTTTACCCAGACCTATCGTTCAAATGACAAGTTTGAAAAACCGGATCTTGAAGAACGCACCATGCAGTTTTTATACTCCCAGGATGACGAATTTCATTTTATGGATACATCCTCCTATGATCAGATATTTTTGACCCGTGAACAACTGGGAGATAATATCTCTTTTCTGATGGATAACATGGAGGTTCAGGTGCTCTTTTTTGGAGGGGACCGACCTATTGACATCAGTCTGCCTATTTTTGTCAACCTGGAGGTCATCCGGGCTGATCCATGGGTAAAAGGCGATACATCAGGAACAGATACCAAGCCGGTTACGGTTGAAACCGGGTATAAGCTCCAGGTGCCTCCTTTTGTTGAAGAGGGGGATAAAATCCAGATTGATACCCGATCTGGTGAGTATATAACCAGGGTCAAAGAATAACAGGCAGAGTGTCATTGAAGACATTTCCGCATAATGGCTCTTTGCCCGATGGTTGTTTCCCTGATCTCGAGCGAAGAATATAATTATCCAGGCCAACCAGAGCTTTTTGTATAGATGTTATCTCCACAGCGCCTGCAGCAGCGTTCAGATCTCCTGCAGGCTGTCCGGACTTTTTTTCTTTCCCGATCCTACATCGAAGTCGACACCCCCATTCGCCAACCGGTACTCATCCCCGAGGCCGAAATCCGTCCGGTACCCGCCGGAGAGTGGTTTTTGCAGACTTCGCCCGAACTTTGTATGAAAAGGCTGCTCGCCAGTGGCTGCACTCAAATATTTCAGATTTGTCATTGTTTTCGGCAGGGCGAAACAGGGAGATTGCATCAGGAAGAGTTTACCATGTTGGAATGGTATCATACTGGCTGGGATTATCACGATTTAATGGACGAGTGTGAGCAGCTCATTGGTGCGGTTGGCCAATGTCTAACCACGGCCACTGTTCAAAATGTCATGCCAACGCTTACCCTCTCTGATAAATCAGCCTGGCAGAACCAT
Organism: Candidatus Desulfobulbus rimicarensis; assembly: GCA_008633435.1. Classification (GTDB taxonomy): domain Bacteria; phylum Desulfobacterota; class Desulfobulbia; order Desulfobulbales; family Desulfobulbaceae; genus Desulfobulbus_C; species Desulfobulbus_C rimicarensis. The sequence continues at coordinate 14,447 of RKSL01000002.1, forward strand.
AATCGCCAGCCACAAAAAGCTATGAAAGTTGGCCCCCGCGGCATGGCAAGCTCACAGGTGCTGCGATTTTCAGATAAAAAAATCTCCCTTACCCCTCCGTGGCAGCGTTTAAGCGTTGAAGAAGCTTTTCAAAAATTTTGCGGTACGTCTGCGCAACAGGCAGTTGAACAGGGACGTTTTGACGAGTTGCTGGTGGAAAGGGTTGAGCCGCATTTAGGCTGGGACAGCCCGTTGTTTCTCTATGATTATCCGGTTGCTCTGGCATCTCTTGCACAACAAAAGAAGACAGATCCGGCAGTTGCTGAACGTTTTGAACTCTATATTGGCGGCATAGAGCTTGCCAATGGTTTTACAGAATTAATCGATCGGGATGTACAGCGGCAGAGATTTTATGCTGAACTGGAAAAACAGCAGATGCACGGGCTGTCTCATCTGCTCCCGGAAAAATTTTTACAGGATCTGGTCGATGTGCCGGAGTGTGCAGGGATTGCCCTGGGGCTGGACAGACTGCTTATGGTTTGCGTAGGCGCAACAACACTTGCTGAAGTCTTACCATTTACTGCCCATGACCTGTAAATCACTGTTTGTATTTTATAATCAGATGGTATATTCTATATTATCTGTGGGGATAGGGGTGGTCTGTTTCTCCTGGTACGGAAATAAATTCCATGTCGGGCAACAGAAGAGCGGTGAGTGACTGGCCGTAAACCGCACCAGTGTCTATGCCGATTTTGTTTTTTTGAATGAGTGGCCTGGTAAAAACCGTGTGTCCGAAAACAACAGGTTTGCCAAAGTCGTAGTCGTTGTGAATAAATTGCTGCCGTACCCAGAGACACCAGTTACGGGTCTGGCGGCTACTGTGTACACCGGGTTGTAACCCAGCATGAACGTAAAAGGCATGTGTGTCTTCCCAGAGAAGGGGGAGGTCGTAAAAGAAAGCGTAGTGCTTTACCGGAAGAGATTTTTTGAATTCAGCTGGAGAAATATCGGGTGATACTCCGTAGCTTGCCAATGTCTGCTTTCCCCCAGCTTGAAGAAAAATGCCGTCATCTCGGCCGGATAAAAAATTTTTAAGCATGTACTCGTGGTTGCCGAGTAAGGTGATGACATGGGGGTGTTCGAGTTTGAATTCTAAGATACGATTAATGACCTCTTGAGAAGCTGGTCCCCGATCTATGTAATCGCCTAAAAAAATATATGTGTCGACTTTTGTTGGAATTTGATTAAGGAGATGAACAAGTGAAGTGTAACAACCATGGATATCTCCAATTATGCAGCATGTATGCATTTTATCTACTCTTTGAAGGATATTGAGTTTCTCATTGTTGGAATTTATACTTTAAAGTAGACAAGAGGTCTGGAATTGGGAAGAAAAAAATGGGTGAAGTGTGGAGTCCTTTACCTGAATTGACAGGTTTACTGTATTAGTGGGAAAATGGGAAATCAGCAGCGTCAACAACTAAAAAAATATTTTGCATTACTCCTTATTCACTGGAAGCTGTTGCTTGGCTGCCTGCTTGCCGGTTTGACAGCAGGTGTGGGGCTATATCTTTCCATGCCCAAGGTGTATCAATGTACGTCCTTATTGAGTTATGAGCGGCAACGGATAACTCCTGCACGGATGGGACCTGAATAGACTAATCGAGATGTCGAGGAAACTATTTCGACGCTACGTGATATTGTTATAAGCCGGAAGAACCTTGAAGAGATTATCCAGAAATATAATCTCTATTCCGAAATGAGGCTGAATGCACCTCTTGGGGATATTGTTAAGTATATGCGAAGGCATATTACAATCGCTCCAGCTCATCGTGGTGATACTTTTACTGTTATGTTTGAGGGGGGCGATCCTGAAAAAGTACAACTGGTCACCAATGAGATTGCTCAAAAATTTATTGATGAGAATCTACGATATCGTGAGGACGTGCTACTGAAACCTCAAAATATACCCTGGAGGAGTTAAATAGTGCCAAAGCTGTTCTTGATGAAAAAGAACAGGCTATGCGGGATTATAAACTGAAGTATTATAATGCCATGCCAGAACAGCGAGTGAGCAATTTGAGTCGTCTTGATGCATTACACAATCAATATCAGGCTGTGCAAAATTCGATTCAAGATCTTGAACGACCTAAGGTTATGATTCAGGGGCAAATAAATTTACGAAGAAGAATTAATGATGCCAGTGTCACGACTGCGGTTGCCGGGCAGAATTCAGAAACAGCCAGTAATGCTCCTCTGTCTGGCTGGCAACGGCTTCGACAGTTACGCCGACACTTACATTCTTTACAGGGGAGATATACAGAGAAACATCCTGAAATCCGTCGAACCAGACAGTTGATTGCCCAGCTTGAGAGGGAACTCGGGGAAAAGACACCATCCTCAGGAAAGAAAGTGACACCATCACGTTTGATAATTGACCCGGAAATCGGCGGATTACAGATTCAGCTTAAAGAGCTGTCGTTGAATATTCAGAAGTTACGAGCTGATCAAAAAACGTTGAAAAAAGAGATTCCAAAGTATGAACGATGGATTAATGAAACTCCAGTGCGTGAGGCTGAATGGAACGCCTTGACCCGTGATTATAATGAGTTGCGGCGGAACTATGATTTTCTGGTTTCACAGAACCTCCAGGCTTCCTCAGTGGAAAATTTGGAGAAAAAGAAAAAAGGCGGTAAATTCAAGGTGATCGACTGGGCTCGCTTTCCAGAAAAACCGTATAAACCTAAATTTTTTATACTGATACTTGCTGCTGTTGGTGTTGGCCTTGGGCTTGGTGTAGGGTGGATTCTTGCTCTTGATTTTACTGATACCTCATTTAAAGATGTTAACGATGTTGAGTCTTATCTTGGCGTTCCGGTTGTCAGTTCTATTCCTTATTTAAAAGATCATGTAGAGGTTGGTCATGATCGTAAGAGTATTGTAATCTGGGGTGCGGTTTTTTTGCTGTATGCGGGCTTATTGCTTTTTGTCCTTTTCTTTTTATGGAGACATGGCAAAATTGTTCTGTAATTTTGCACATTTTAAGGTAATTTTTCTCTGAAAGTTGTTTTGTGATATTTGGGTTACCGTGCCGCAGTGAGCATCTTTCATTGGTCGAAGTCTTCGCGTTCTGTTGTGGCTGGCGATTAGAGCTTAGTCAAGCTGATTTATCAGTATAATGATTGTATAGAAAACTATTATGTATAAGGAATATTACGGTTTTTCGTCTCCGCCATTTGATTTAACGCCTAATCCCGAACTGGTGTATATGAGTGAAACACACAAGGAGGCCATGGCTGTTCTCCGCTATGGCGTTGTTGGGAAAAAAGGCTTTTTGGTGCTGACTGGTGAAGTGGGGACGGGTAAAACAACACTTTTGCAGTCTTTGGTTCATTCTCTTGATATGGAGGCGCACCTCTGCCTGATTAATAACCCTACCCTGACAAGAGATGAATTTTTTTCGTTTGTGGCCCGAAGCTATAATCTGCCCTGGGAACAGAATAAAGCTTTTTTTCTCATTGAGTTTGCTGAGTTTTTACAGAGATGCCGACAGAACAATGAACGGGTTTTGCTTATCATTGATGAAGCCCATGCCATGGATGAAGATCTCCTTGAAGAGGTACGTCTGTTGTCAAATCAGGATAAAATGGGACAGGATGTGCTCTCCATCTTCCTGGTTGGACAACCAGAGCTAAATCCTCTGATGGGCAGTGACCGCTTGCTTGCGCTTCGTCAACGGGTAGGAATCCGTTTTCATCTCGAACCTTTTTCTCAAGAGGAAACCAAACAGTATATTCTGTACAGGCTGCGACAAGCCGGATCTCAACATTTTAATATTTTTTCAGAAGATGCAATAGCTTTAATTTACCAGGTAAGCAAGGGAACTCCTCGATTGATAAATATTATATGTGACCATGCCTTGTTAACTGGTTTATCACAGGGAGTACCTGTGATAAAAGCGCCGATTATCCGAGAGTGTATAAAAGAACTGCAATTTCCAGGCGAAGATACGCCTTTACCGCTACCCTCCACGCTTAAGAATGTATCAGGGGCGATGTTGTTTTCCCGAAAAGCCCTTTATATTGTGTCGGCGGTGGCAATGTTTCTGATTGGAATGGAGATTATACCCGCTACGCGTTCTTTTTCACCGTTGAGTACAATTCTACCCGAAACCTGGCTGAATTTTCTTCACCAGTTATTGGGTGTTTAGGGAGGATAACGTGGGAAATGTTTTTAAAGCCTTAAAAAAGGCAGGTATGTCCAGTTCATCTGTGGAAAAGCCTGACATATCGTCCTCATTAGAAAAAGAGAAGTCGCAGAATAAGGATTCTGCTGGAAGTAGAAAACCGGAACGGTCGTTTGAACAGGAACCAACTGCTGCTGGAGTAAGGTCTTCGTTTTCTCTTGAACGAAGTGACTGGGATGAACGGTTGACTTTGGCAACAGCGATAAATAGTTCTGTGTCAGAGAGCTTCCGTTCTTTGCGAACACGAATATTGCATCCTGAATCGAACAAAAAAATACGGTCGGTACTCGTGACCTCTGCTGTTCCTGGTGAGGGAAAAAGTTTTGTCTGTGCAAATCTCGGTATGTCTTTTGCTCAGGGGATGGATCATAGAGGCTTGTTACTTAACTGTGATTTGCGTAAACCATCTCTTGAAAAAATGTTTGGCGTTACCAATGAGTATGGTTTGGTTGATGTCTTGAAAGATGAGAAGAATGCCGAGGCCTTTGTCCGGGATGTTGGGGTTGATAAACTCCAAATTTTGCCGGCAGGACGTCCGCCTGTTAACCCTGCTGAGCTGCTTGGTTCTGAGACAATGCGACAACTGATCAAGGATCTGACAGCGCAAGACGACAAAAGAGTGCTTTTGCTTGATAGCCCCCCTTTGCATTCTGCCGCTGAAACATCGATTTTGATAAAGTATGTTGATGCTGTTGTTCTTGTTGTTCGTTATGGAAAGAGCCGGAAAGAACACGTTCGATCAGTTGTGGACCTCATTGGTAAAGACAAGATCATTGGTGTGGTGTTCAATGCCTATGAAACGTCACCACTTGAAGAAAAAATCTTTGGTGGTCACGAAGCGCAATATGGGTATTATTATGAAGAAGAGTAAAAACTGCTGTCACGCTTTGATCAGTTTTCATTATTATTCGTTATGCTGTTTTTCCTCTTTTTACTTAATTTGTCGAATTTTTCTGCAAATATTCATTTAATTTCTTTATTCATTCCAAGTGAGATTCCCTGCAAGACCTTACAGCGAATCAAACATGTTTTCTTCGCATGCTATCGGGTAAAATGCCATAACGATCCACTTATTTTTCCTTTGAGAGTTGCCCTATTTATTTTTTTATTCTATTACTCTATTTTTTAATATTGATATAACCACTCACCTCGATTTAAGAGCGTACGGACACCATGTTGTTGTCTGTGATGCGTCAGCGCATCGTCGGCATTTAGGGTTTTGTTCTATTTTCAAGAGTACTTTCCGTACTGCTTATGTAAAGGATACTGAATGGATCTTCTGATTTATGGAGCTACAGAACTGGGCTACATGGTTGCTCAGCGGTTGTACCAGGAACATAGTGTTACGATCATTGACGATCTTGAGCGGTTGCCTGAGCGGTTTAACAGTCTGGATTTAAGTTTTGTCAGTGGCAGCGGGGCTGATGTTGACGCTCTAGAGCAGGCAAGGCTTGATAACTGTGAGCTGTTCATTGCCTGTTCTGATCTTGATGAAGCCAACATAGTGGCCTGCTGGACAGTGAAGAAAATTGTCGACATTGAAACGATCTGCTTTGTCAGAACCATGGAGCTTTATAATAATCTGGTCTCTCCCAAGCAGAATCGCTACCAGACCCGATATGATATTGATACGGTCATCTGGCCCGAACAGTTACTGACCCAGGATATCTTTAGAATTATCTCAGTGCCTGATGCCATTGATGTTGAATATTTTGTCGAGGGACGAGCTAAATTGTTTGAATACCGGCTCAAGGAAGGGTCGAAGCTCTGCGACAAACGGGTAATGGATTGCTCCTTCCCCCATAATGTTCTGATTGTGGGCATTACCCGGGATCAGAACCTCTTTATTCCGGATGGATCTACGGTGATTCAACAGGAGGACAAGGTTATCTTCATGGGCACAGGGCGGGCACTCGATAAACTTGCGGCCAGTATTTTTCAGAGCGCTTCCAGCATGAGAAGTGCAGTCCTTATAGGTGGCGGAAGTGTTGGTTTTATGCTGGCCAGCCAATTGGAGCAGGCAGGGATCAGGGTGAAACTTATAGAGCAGGATAAAAACCGTTGTCTGTATCTGGCCGATAAATTACAGAACAGTTTAATTCTCCATGGTGATGGCACTGATCTGGAACTTCTGGAAGGCGAATCGATTGGAGAAACGGATGTCATTGTCTGTGTGACCAATAATGATGAAAAGAATCTGCTTTGCTCGCTGCTGGTAAAGCAGCTGGGTACAGACAGAAGAATTATTACCCGGGTGAGTGACGCCCGTACAGCCCAGTTGTTTGAAAAAGTTGGTATCGATGTCATTGTTTCGCCTCGGGAATCGGCGTTAACAGAGTTGCTGAACCGAGTTCAGGCTCGGGATGTTGATATTTTAGCACTGGTGGAAGGCGGTCAGGGGGAGGTTCTGCGGGTGACGTTACCCGAGGACTTTCCGGCAACTAAAGTCATGGATATCCATTTCCAGGAACAGGCAATCATTGGCATTGTTGCCAGGGGAAGACGGATCATTATTCCCTATGGTGAAACCTTACTCAAAGCCGGAGATCAACTTAAAATTTTCACCATGGCCGAGGATGCTGAGGCCGTCAAAAACCGGTTTGCAGTATGAGGATAATTGATATCTGTAATGCCCTGGGGATCATTTTGGTGGCTTTTGGAGTCATCATGCTCACCCCCTTGCTGGTTGCGCTGTTTGAACAGGATTATACCAGCATTTTCCCCTTTATAGTAGCGGCGACGACCTCCGTCTGTTGTGGTCTGCTGCTCCAGAAGTATGGTGGGTTTTCCCGTAATTTTGATAATATCAAACGGGGCGAAGGTTTTTTGATTGTTACTCTCTCCTGGGTGGTGACCGGAGCCATGGGCGCAATTCCCTATCTTTTTTTTGGTCTCTCCCCTGTGGATGCATACTTTGAATCGGTTTCCGGGACAACAACTACCGGTTCAACTATTCTCACAGATTTTTCGCTTTACCCCGACATCTTTTTTTTCTGGCGAAGTCTGAGCCAGTGGTTGGGGGGGATGGGGATTATTGTTCTTTTTGTGGCGATTCTTCCCCAGTTTTCCGTGGCTGGACGACAGATGTTTTTTGCTGAGGCTCCCGGGCCGACAGAAGAAAAAGTCACTCCCCGCATTGCCCATACCGCAAAGGCCCTCTGGTTTATTTATGCGCTGCTGACGCTGGTGGAAATTGTGTGCTTGTCAGGGGTTGGCATGCCTGTGTTTGATGCAGTGTGCAATTCCATGTCGACCATGGCAGCAGGTGGGTTTTCACCTAACGGGTTGTCCATCATGGGGTATGAAAATAATGCGGCAACCTGGATTATTACGCTGTTCATGGTGCTTGCCGGTAGTAACTATGCACTGCAGTATCGAATGGTGGCCCAGCGGAAGCCCTTCGCTCTTGTCCAAAGCGAGGAGTTTCGCTTTTATTGCCTGGTGGCGGTATTGTGTTCTGCAGGGTTGGTTGTTGCCTTGATGGCTGGCCATTTTTATGGATTTGGCGATGCGGTGCGCGAGAGTTTGTTTCAGATTTTTTCAGTAATAACCACCACCGGGTTTTCTTCGGCTGATTTTGCCCTGTGGACAGTTGCAGCCCAGACGTTTTTATTTACTGTTATGTTGGTTGGTGGCTGTGCTGGCTCTGCCGGTGGCGGGGTCAAGGCGATTCGGGTGTTGTTTTGTTTTAAATATCTGAAACGGGAAATAACACAGATAATTCATCCCCAAGCCGTCTTGCCCATTAAGATTGACAAAAAGAGTGTTGATAGCGATGTTCAGCGTCAGATTCTTGGTTTTCTACTCTTCTATTTGGTGTTGCTGGTGTTTTCTTCCCTTGCTGTGACATTTATTGAAGGAGACGCTGCTGTCGGGCTGGTTGGCACCGCTGCCACCATTGGCAATATTGGCCCAGGATTTGGCGAGATTGGTCCCATGGGGAGTTTTGGCGGCCTGTCACCGCTCACAAAAATAATTTTTATTATTAATATGATTGTTGGCCGACTGGAATTGATCCCCTTTCTGGCCATGTTGCACCCCGATTTCTGGAGCTTTAGAAAAGCTTGAAACTGTGGGCTTGCGGTTTACTGTTGGTGCGACTCCAGGGTTTTGATCAATGCGCACAGGGTTTGGTTTATCGGTGTTTTGATACCATGAGCTCTTGCCAGCCGTACAATGTAGCCGTTAATGGCGTCAATTTCTGTTAAACGACCCGCATCAATATCCTGGCCCATGGATGAGCGGTTGGTGGCTGTTGCCCGGGCAATTGTAAAGACGTGTTCCAGGGCATCCGGTTCAACTGGAATCTGATATGCCTTTGCCACCTCCAATGCCTCTTTGACCACCAGTCTGACCAGATTCTCTGTTTCAGCCAGATCAACCAGTTCACCGTTTCTGATTCCTGTCAGGGCGGTAATGGCGTTTATACCTACATTGGCAAAGAGTTTGCGCCAAAGCACAGGCTTGATCTCTGTTGTTATGGTGGTGTCGATTGCCGCATCGTTGAACATGGTTGCCACGTCACCAAGGAGCGGGTGTGTTGCTCCCTCCCACATGCCTATGCTGGTTTTTCCCGTACCTGAATGCTGTATTTTTCCCGGCCCAAGAAGCATTGCGCCTTGAGCTGTTGTACCGCATATTACCTGCCCTTCACCAACGGCCGTGGCCAGAATTTCAGCATTGCCCATACCGTTTTGCAGAGTGAGGATTGCCCCGTGTCGGCCAATCAGTCCGGCAGCAGTTGCGGCTGCTTTGCTGGTCTGGGCGTGTTTGACAAAAACAAGGGCAAGATCAGTGGAGCTGATCTCTGCCGGATCAATGGTGGCCTGAACCGGGATGTAACGTTGTTGGCCATTGGAGGTTATGGAAACCCCCAGTTCATTAAGTGACTTGACATGTTCTTTCCATATATCAAGCAGGTACACGTTTGCTCCAGCCTCTGCCAGCAGGCCGCCAAACAGGCAGCCCATGGCTCCTGATCCGATAACAGTAATATTCATGATTTTTGAGGTCTGTTTCACGTTGTTTAAGGAGAAACCAGCCTGGCCATCCACATGGTTAATGGCGGATAAAAGCTTATTATCAGCAAATCAACAAGAAGAATGGCCAGAAAGGGCAGTACCCGTCGGCTGACTGCGCTGATGGTGTCTCCGGAAATAGAGCAGGAAACGATCAGGCAAATCCCCATGGGTGGTGTCAGCATACCGATGGCCAGATTTGTGACCACAATGACCCCGAGCTGGATAATATCAATATGCAGGGCCGGTACCATGGCCGTAATCATGGGAACCAGCAGGATCAGCGAGGCTGTGGTTTCAATGAATGTACCGGCAATGAGCAGTACCAGGTTGATAAGCAGGATGAGTATTGCAGGGTTATCAGTGATTGCCAGTAATCCTCCGGCAAGCTGCGCCGGGATATTTTCAATGGCGGCAATCCAGCTGAAAATCGAGGCCATGGCAATGATAAACATGACAATAGCGGAGGTCACGGCTCCTTCTCTGAACAGGGGAAAAAGGTCACTGATCTGGATGGTACGATACACACAAACGCCAAGTAAAAGGGCGTAGAATACAGCAATGGCAGCAGATTCGGTTGCCGTAAAAACACCGCTGAGAATCCCGCCTAAGATGATAATTGGTGCACCAAGAGCCAGGGTCGCCCGGGAAAATGCTGTTTTAAGTTGGCCAAAAGAAAACTGGGTAACCGCAGAGTATCCGTGCTTGAGCGAAATCAGGGTTGAGATGGTGATCAGGGATACCCCTATGAGTATGCCAGGCAGGATTCCTGCGGCAAAGAGGCGGCCAATGGAAGCACCAGTGAGAAAGCCAAAGATAATCATCGGAATAGACGGTGGGATAATAACACCAATCGAGCCACCGGAAGCCTGCACCGCCGCAGCAAAATCAGAAGCATAGCCGGTTCGTTTCATAGCCGGGATGAGCACTGTGCCCACTGCTGCTGCATCAGCTGCCGCTGATCCTGAAATACCGGCAAAAAACATCGCAGCCACAATGGTGACTGCGGCAAGGCCTCCGGGCAGCCAACCAACAAGGCTGTTGGCAAAGTCGATGAGTCGTTTGCTTATCCCCCCGGCTTCCATGAGCACTCCGGCAAACATGAACAGGGGAACAGCCATCAGGTGAAACGAATCCGTTCCTGAAAACATGCGCTGGGCAATCATCATCAGGGGAAAATCTCCCTGCAAAATCAGGGCAAGCACGGAACTTGCGCCAATGGCAATGGCTATAGGGGTGTTGATGGCAAAGAAAAAAAGGAGTGCCAGCAGGAGGATTTCCGTGGTCATGGCTGGTCTTCCTCTCTTGAGTTGAGAAGAAAATTAAGTGCCAGGAGAAAGAGTACAGCCCCGCACAGGGGAATTACAGCAAGAATTACCCACTTGGGGATGGAAAGTGCCGGGGTTATCTGGAACCGTATAAACCAGGCAAACCGGCTTCCTGCGATCACCATAATCAATCCCATGGTCATGGTGACACCATGGACGAGTTTTCGGGTATACTGCCTGGCGCAAGGTGTCAGGCGACTGGTTAACAGGTCAACGCCTGGGTGAAGGCTGCGGTAATAGGCGACGTTGGCCCCGATAAAACTAAGCCATACCAGCATATAACGGGCGAGTTCTTCTGACCAGAATAGCGACGAGTTGAGCAGGTAACGGCAAAAGACCTGCATGATCACAAGCAGAGCCATGGTAATCCCCAGTACAGAGAGCAGGAATTCCTGCCCTCTGTTCAGGGATTTGCAAAGAGTTTGTAATGCCTTGGACACGGAAGACGATGGCTGCAGGTGGTCTGCTTATACACTATTTTTATACAACAGACAGGTCTGCATTTATTTGGTAGCAGCCAGGATTTTAAGGAGCAGAGCATGAACTTTTGGTTCCTTGAAAAGCTCCATATCTTTTAAGTCGGCAACCTTTTCACGAAAGGAAGCAAGATCAGGGTGTTCTTCAATGATCATACCCTTTTCCTTGAGCAGAGCCAGTCGTGCGCCGTCTTTATCGCGGTTGTCCTTGCGCTGGTAGATGGCAGCGTCTTTCATGGCCTGCTGGATCAGCTTTTGGTCTTTGGGCGAAAGTGTTTTCCACCAGATCATTGAGGCCACATCAATATGGGGAGAGTAGACGTGGCGGGTCATGGTCATGTATTTCTGGATTTCATAAAACTTATACACCTCCATCACCCAGAGAGGATTTTCCTGGCCATCGATGACCCCTTGTTCAAGTTCCGTATAAATGGGCCAGGGCATCGGGGTAGGGTTGGCTCCAAGGGCTGACCAGATAGCCTTGTGCAGCGGAGAGGCCATCACCCTGATTTTTAAGCCGGAAATATCAGCGGCACTGAGCACCGCATGCTTGTTGTTGGTCAGGTTGCGAAAACCATTTTCTGAAAAGCACAGACCTTTAAAGCCAACAGTTGCCAGATCCTCAAGAATCTCCTGGCCCAGAGGGCCGTCAAGAATTGCATCGGCCTGGGTTGAGTCTTTAAACAGAAAGGGATAATTGATAACCCTGGCTATGGGGTCAAAGGTGTCAAACGGGCCACCGGTGATAACGCCCAGCTGGATGGTGTTCATCTGAATCTGCTGGAGAATTTCTGTTTCGTTACCAATGGATTTGGAATGATATATCTTGACGGTAAAATCCTTGTTTGACCGTTGTTCGACAAGCTCTTTAAACTTTTCAGCTACAATATTCTGGGCAGAACCGGGTTTGGTGACAACGCCAAGTTTAATGGTCTGCTCTGCCTGAACACGCGGGGGCATCCCCAAGAGAATAAGTAGGGCAGTGAGTACGGGTAAAAAGCATCTTTTCATCATCTCTTCCTCAAATTGTGTAGAAATATATTGGCCGTTTGCGCAAATCATGCCCGTTCCGGCTGACAGCAATGAAATATACTGTGTGAAAAAATTGGTGTAAACCTGAAAATCAACGGTCAGCCTACGTCAGTTGCCGGATGCTTAACAAGCAGTATTCCTGACCATTCATCTTCGTGAAGAATTTTCTGTGTGGAAAATCCTTTTTTCACAGCCAGATGCATAATGTTATCCTGTTGCTCTTCCTCTAAAATTCCGGCAAGAATCAGCTGGCCGCCGCTGTTGAGCAGGCGGTAAAAATCAGGGAGCATGGCAACCAGTACATTATAGATAATATTTGCACAGATCAGATCAAAGGTCTCGGTAATGTCTTCAAGAGCAGTTGCCGAACAGCTGATCGTCCCGGCAAGGTCGTTGTTTGCAGTATTGGCCGTGCAGACCGTGACAGCCTCTGGGTCGTTATCTATGGCAATGACCTTGTGTGCCCCAAAAAGACAAGCTGCCATGGCAAGAATACCGGTGCCGGTACCAACATCAAGCACCGTTTTCCCGGGTTGCTCCTGCAAGCATGAATGCAGGAGCTGTAACGCCAGCCGGGTGGAGGCATGTTTTCCTGTGCCAAAGGCCATGCCCGGGTCCATCTCAATGACCTGTTCATCCTCAGCTTGCTCGTAGTCTTCCCAGCCGGGTTTAATGACCAGTCCGGGGATAATCGTAAAAGGTTTGAAAAATTGCTGCCACGAAGTTGCCCAGTCCTGGTCTGCCATAAATGAAGTGGTCAGTTCGGGCATTTTCACATCATAAATAGCAAACAAAGCTGCCAGCTCCTCTTGCAGCCTGGTCAGTATGACCGTGTGATCCTCCTGGTCATTGATTGCAAAAAAACCGCTGATTCTGCTTTTGCCATTCTTGACAGGACGTTGTTCCACACCTGAGCCGCTGAGAATGCCCAGTAAATCGGTAACCGGTTCGAGCAGGGCTTCGGGGCAGTCCAGATCTATTCGCAGCCATTTCGGGGCATTTACATCGCTCATAAGTGTTCCTGCGTTGATTTTCGGGGGGGGATATGCTATAAATTCCTATTTCTAAAAAAATAATTCCTTCCTGAAAACGGAGTCTTCCATGACAAAACACACAATAGAATTTCTCCCGGACAACATAACCGTTACTGTTGATAAGGGCGAGAACTTACTGAGCGCGGCAGCCGAGGCCGGGGTGTATATTCATGCCTATTGTGGCGGCGATGGCGTATGTGGCAAATGCAAGGTGGTGGTCGATGAGGGGGAGGTGCGTTCATCCAAGAGTAATCTCAAACAGGACGACTGGGATAAGGGCTTCCGGCTGGCCTGTCTTTCCACGGTGGAATCTGATCTCAAGGTCACGATCCCCGAGATGACCACCAAGAGTGGCAAGGCGCTTAAAAGAAAGCCCAAGACCACCCGCACAATTTCTGCCAAGGCTCTGGATACCCTGATTGGTACCTGGGAAGTAGATCCGCCTGTGAGTAAAATCTATCTTGAACTTGATCCTCCAACAATGGATGATAATATTTCGGACATGCAGCGGGTGATGCGCGGCATTAAACTGGTTTTGCCAGGAGATTCCAGAGAGCCTTCCTATGATCATCCCGAGCTGATCAAACATCTGCCCAGGGTGTTACGTGAATCAGACTGGAAAATCACACTGTTGCTCCTGCGTGGTAAGAACAAAGGCGAAACATTCAGGATTATTGATGTTGAAGCCGGTGATACCACAAAAAGGCTTTACGGCCTGGCTGTTGATATCGGCACCACAACCTGTTCCGGTGTCCTGGTTGACCTGAATACCGGCAAGATCATCGCCGAAGCCTCCGGCTATAACGGTCAGATCAGTTTTGGCGAGGATGTCATCTCACGTATTATTTATGCCGGGCGTCCCGGTGGCCTGAAGGCGTTGCAGGATAAAGTGGTTGAAACCATAAATACCATTATCGACGATATCTGCCGCAAGATGATTATTTCGCCCTCAGATATCTCCTATATCATGGCTGCGGGCAACACGGTCATGTCCCATCTGTTACTGGGGCTTGATCCTAAGTATATCCGAGAGTCGCCCTACGTGCCCAGTGTGAGCCAGTTCCCACTCACCAAGGCTGGCGGGCTTGGTATTCATGCCCATCCATCAATGCGTCTTTTTCTTTACCCCTGTATTGCTTCCTATGTTGGTGGTGATATTGTTGCCGGTGTCCATGCCTGCCAGATGGCAAAGTCTGAGGAGGTGAGCCTGTTCATTGATATTGGTACCAATGGTGAGATAGTGGTGGGCAATAAGGACTGGATGGTCTGTGCCGCCTGTTCTGCCGGGCCTGCCTTTGAAGGAGGTGGCATTCAATACGGAATGCGAGCCTCAAACGGTGCTATCGAGAATTTTCATATTCATCCTGAAACCTTTGATCCCATGATTGTCACCATCGGTCGAATCAAACCCTCCGGCATTTGTGGCTCAGGCCTTATCTCCATAGTCTCTGAACTGCTTGAAGCCGGAGTCATTGACCAGCAGGGGAAATTCAGGCGTCATTTTGATACGCCAAGAATTCGTGACGGACGTGATGGCTGGGAGTATGTCCTTGCCTGGGCTCAGGACTCTCTTATTGGCGAGGATATTGTCATAACTGAGGTTGACCTTGATAATCTGATGCGAGCCAAGGGGGCGATGTATGCTGGTTATCAGACCCTGCTTGAGTCAGTTGGCTTGGGGTTTGACGATCTGGATCGTGTTATCATGGCAGGAAACTTTGGCGCGTACATTGACCTGGAACGGGCCATCTGCATTGGTTTGCTGCCCGATGTTGACCGTGAAAAGTTTTATTATCTGGGTAACGCCTCCATGCTTGGCTGCCAGATCAGTTTGTCCGATGTGGATCGGTTCCGTGAAAGGGTTGAGGCCAGACAGCTTATGACCAATATGGAACTTGCAGAAAATCCCGAATTCATGCAGCATTACATGGCTTCACTTTTTCTGCCGCACACCGATATGAGTCTGTTTCCCTCGGTGGCAAAAAAACTCGAAGACCTGGTGTGACAACACCATAATGGATATATTTTTTTGGAGGAGACAGATGAGTAATTTTCGATTTTTGATCGGGGGGTTGTGTAGCGTAATGGTTGTGGCCGGGTTGTGTACTGGTTGTTCCGGCGATAAGGAGCAGGAACCGTCCGGCGCGGTCAGGCAAATGACTGACAACATGGCAGACAAGGCAGTACAGGAGATACGACAACCACTTGAAAAAGCACAACATGCCCGGGATGTTGCCAATGCACATCTTAACGCTGTGGACGAGGGGCTCAGGCAGAGTAGCCAGTAGTTTCCCTGTGGGTGATTCTGTCATGTCCTGCATAATGTGAATTATGGCCAGCCACGCTATGCGGTACCTTTAATGGTTGAGTTTCAGGAGTGAACTTTTCATTTTCAGCGCAATGGATATAGCGGTACAGGCAAAAATTGATGATGAATTGCAGAAGATGGCAGCTCGTGAGGGCGTTTTTCTCCGGGTAACCGGCAACTGCATGAGTCCGATCCTCAATGATCAGGATCGTGTTCTGGTGCGCTGGCAGCCTGACTACAGAACAGGGGATATCCTTGTTGTTCGCCTGGGGAATGGCCATCTTGTCTGTCATCGACTTGTGGGCAAATATTTCCGTAATCGTCAAAGACATTTTCTGACAAAACCCGACAATGGTAGATGCCCTGACGCAGCAGTTGTCAGCAGGATGATTTTAGGGAAGATCTTCAACCAGGATGGGGAGTTGCCAATTGATGCTCCATCTGTTTTCTTTCGTTTGCAACTATCTTTTTCTTTTGTTTACCATCTTAGCCGCAGGCTATTGGCAAAATTCTGCTCCCAAAAAGAGCTGAAAAAATCATCGAATTGATTATCTCGCATTGTGTGTTATTACCCCTGTTTCGAACGGAGTGTTTGCGTGTGAAAGTAACCGGATACAGATTGGTGTAATAGCGGCTACAGCTCCCTTGGTGAACGGTTACGGTTTCGCAGTGCTCAACCAGACCTACAGTATCTGTCGACCAAGGTGGTTGCGTATGAATAATCAAGCGGGTGGTATGTGTTTGTTTTTTTCGAGAAAGCATTTTTGGAATACTGCATTTATGTGCTATCATAAACTCACGCAATAGTGCTCGACGACAACGTTAAGAGGCGTTTTGGCCTGGGGAAAGAAGAGTAGTATCTACCAGTCGCCAGGGAGTGCTCAAATTGGCAGACAATAACCCATTTTAGGGTTGTATAAAGGAAAAGAAATACCATGGAAAAAATACTGCAGGATCTCTTAAGCGTTTTGTCGTGGAACAAGAGTTCAATGGGGCTGTTCGCCCTGATCGGGTTCCGTGTTTTCTTTGTTAGTACACTCGGGTATGCGGATTATCTTGTCGATGACACGTGTAATCCGACATTCACTACCATAGTTGGTGTAGCTGGCACTGTAGGATTGAATCAGGGTGATGACGATGCTGATAACGTGAATATACCGTTTAGTGTACCTTTTTATGATAACAGGTACACCGTTGCACGTGTTCAATCCAATGGTGCAGTCTATTTTAACCCTGCCAGTGGAACAATTCCTTACAACAATCAGAGTATACCTTATAGCAGTGTAACAGCGGCAGCATATCCTTTTTGGGACGATTTGAATCCCGCATCTGCTGGGGATGTATATTGGACGGTACGGGGGACAGCCCCTAATAGAGAGTTTGTTGTAGAATGGAATAATGTGCCGCATTATAGTAATACCGGAAGAGTGACTTTTCAAATGATCATTCATGAAAGTTCTGGTGATATTTATTTTTTCTACCCTGATGTTGATTTTGGTACTACAAGTTATAATAATGGCGCAAGTGCAACGATTGGTTTGCAGAGCGCTTCAAACAGCGCACAACAATACTCGTATAATGCCGCTACTGTAAGTAGTGGCAGTGCAATATGTTATACTTTTCCTAAGGATTTTGGCGATGCGCCAGCGAGTTATGGCGATCCGTCACACGGAAACCAAGGGGTGAAGAGTCTTTTTTTAGGAGCTGGTGGGGATGATCCTGATATAGAAGTTGCTTCGCAGAATTCAGCGGATGGCTTGGGGGATAATACCTCTGGCTCAAATGATGAAAATGGTGTGACGTTTCGTTCACCGGCGAATTCTGGGAAGAGTATTTTTGCCGATGTCGTTGTTAACAATGCGGCCGGCGATTCAGTTACTGTTTGTGGCTGGCTGGATGTCCCCTCTGGAGGGGGTGTCGATGGGAACTTTGACAGCTCGGATGGTCAATGCCAGACAACAAGTGCAACTAATCCAACATTAACGTTTCAGTGGAGTGGTTTGCCTGTTGATCAACAATACACGACATATGCCAGATTTAGAGTTAGTACAGAACCCCTGGATACCTCAACATCAGATACATTTGTTATTCAAGGAGAGGTCGAGGATTACCGGTTAATTTTTGATTTTCAGCCCACCCTCGCGATTATAGATAATTTTCGAGTAGAGTTATTGTCTGCTTCTGAGGATTTTTCTGATAATCCCGATACTCATGCTCAGTTTTTTCAGTGTACCCCTGAAACAGCCAATGTGCCTGCTGGCAATTGTCGGCTTGCCGTAGTTCGCTGGGAGACCGTGCAGGAACATGGCACAGTCGGGTTTTATATTGAACGGCAGCGTGATGATGGGCAGTGGCAGCGACTTAATGGCAAGGCGATGTTGCCGGGGCTGGTTAATTCTCCCCTTGGTGGCGAATACATGTTTCTCGATTCTGACGTTATTCCTGATAAAACCTTTACATATCGTCTGGTTGAAGAAGATATATGGAATGTGCCTCATGTCTACGGCCCATGGACTGTTACCCTTAAACCCGAAACTGCTTTGCCCCATGCTGCGTCTATGAAGCGACTGGCGGTGCAGTCCAAAAAACCTGTTGCCAGCCCAACGCGGTTTACAGCGTGGCGTTCTCTTGCAGGCGGTTTTTCCGGTCGAGCCAGAATGGTTGCGCCAGCCCCTGAAAAAGTTGCAGCAGCTTCATTTGTGTCCCCGTTGCCTTTTAAAAAAGTCTTTGGTGCTCCAACTCATCGGGTAAGCCGGGTGCGGTTAAAAACCCGTGATACAGCAATGTATCAGGTAACTCTGGATGATCTCGCCGCAGTGACGGGGATTAATCCCAGCCGTATATCGCGAAAACTGGAGCAAAACCGCTGGTCTTTTTCCACTGGAGATGGCGGCGCAGCCTATTATTTTGATCGGGAAAACCACAACATTGTTTTTGCTGCAGATAGCTACAGGAGCATTGAAACCCTTGATAACGTCTACCGTCTGGGGAAATTCCGGCACAGACAGGGCTGGAAGATGAGCCGTGTGGCTGGTGCGGGGCCCTCATCCGGCCACCCCGGACAGTTCAGGGATACGCAGTATTTTGCCGAGGAAAATTATCTGCTCACCTGGATACACAGTGATGAAAATAGTGATTACGGGTACTGGGCAATGGTCTACGCAGCACCAGCAGGAGAGGTGGATATCTCTGTCAGCCTTCCTGATCCTGCCACATCCTCAAACCGTCCCGGTCAACTGAAGATCGTTTTGCGTGGAGCAAGTGATAAAGTCGAAGGGAATGACCATCAAGCCAGTGTCTCACTCAACGGTACCCCGCTTGATGGCTCGGTGCAGTGGAATGGTAGTGAACAGGCTGTTTTGACGGTTCCTTTTGCCCAATCATTGCTTGGCGGCACCGAAAACGGCGAATTGGCTCCAATGACGTTGACCGTACAAGGTGATGCGCAAAATGGTGCGCAGTACAGCCTCTTTTATATTGAATCGGTTGCAATCAGTTATGATCGAAAGATGTATGCCCTGGATAATCAGCTTAGACTGCAGGAAACAGAACCTGGAACGGTTGTCACGGTGAGCGGCTTTACCAATGATGGAATTCGGGTTATTGAAGCACCAAATACAGCTCAGGCAGCCTGGCGGGAAGATCTCACTGTTACCGAGTCTGCTGACGGATATCAGGTCAGCTTTAGAGCAAATGGTGGCGTGTATCAGCTCTCTGCAAGTCCATTGCATCTCGCGCCAGAGCCGGATTATCCTTCCCGCCTGTTATCGAGAAGAAATAGAGCAGATTATCTGATTATTGCCCCTCGCAGCTTACAGCAAAGTGCAGAAGCACTTTCAACCCTGCGTTCATCCAGCTATACAACCCAAATTATCTGGCTTCAGGATATTTATGATGTGTTTTCCGCAGGACGGGTTGATTCATCATCAATTGAGAAGTTTTTGCGCTATGTGCATCTCTACTGGAGTCAGGTGCCGGAATATGTGGTTCTGCTGGGGCGGGGCACCCTTGACCATCCTGACCGTCAGGGCTTAGGAGAAAGTTTGATTCCGCTACGGATGGCTGCAACCCCCTGGGGGCTTATTGGCAGTGACAACCGTTACGCCGATGTTGACGGCGATTATGTGCCGGATTTCAGTATTGGCCGGATAAGTGTTTCCACTGATACCGATGGGCTTGCCTTTGTCGAAAAACTACGCAGTTACGAGTCTGCATCGTCTGCCGGCAGCTGGAGCAGTCACGGTGTAGTTGTGGCCGACGACCCTGATCCTGAGGCGGGTGATTTTCATGCCAACAGTGATGAAGTGGCGTCATTGTTATCTTCATTTGGTTTTTCTGTGGAAAAGCTGTATCATCCTGAACAGACGGTTCATGGTCTTCTGGTGGATCATTGGTCAGCAGGGCTGTATGGTTTGGTCAACTATGATGGCCATGGCGGACGAACCCAGCTGGGCAAGAGTTCGGAAAATTTTTTCAAGTCAGCTGATGTTGCCGGGCTAAACAACGGCACAAACCTTCCCGTGTTTGCGGCTTTTACCTGCGCGGCCGGTGATTCGTCGTATCCGGGAGTGCTCAGTCTTGGTGATACCCTGACCCTGGACTCCACAGGTGGCTCCATTGCCTCTGTCGTGCCCACCGGGCTTTCCAGTGATGCCCCTGCACACCGGATTAACCGTTTTTTTGTGGATCAGCTTGTTGATAAAGAACAAAGTGTTGGCAGAGCCTTGCGTGCAGCATTGCAGGATGCGGCCGAAACAACTATGGTACCCTTTATGTTTGATGTCTATCATGTGGCTGGAGATCCGGCTGTGGAAATGAAGAGGCCGGTAGGCTACAGAATTAGCGATGGAGCCGTACTGGAGGCAGGACAATGAGTAAACAAAAAAGGGAAAAACATTATGACCCTCAGGGAGACAACACAGGGCGAAGCCGGAAAAAACATCCCGTCTGGCATAAACCTGCAATACTCAGCGTTGAACCTCTGGAGGCAGCTGCCGCCATCTGTGAACCGGCCAACGCCCCATTTGGTAAGGATTTTCCAGGCACCTGTGGAACACTTGGTTCATAACGCCGGGAAATTGTTCCTGAACAGACAGAATACGCAGCAACCGGTGCTGAGTGCTCCCCGGTTGCTGCTGTCAGCACAACTTCACTGAGACTTCCCCTGTGCTCTCAACAGCTCCCAGACCGTGGGGATCACATACTGCCTTTCTCCGATTTGCAGGACAGCAGTATTGTTTTTCCGGATTAACCAGATATCAGCAACAGCTACTTGCCGAGCGTTTTCCCTCTTCTCCTCCGGTGCATTCTTCTGCGACACTGTTTGCAACCGAAATGCAGTATGCCGGGATGACCCTTAAAGATCCGAACCATTATGCCGTCAATGATTTCTACACCCCCAAAAGCAGGTACCGGTCAGATGGTCTTGATGTGGACGGATATGGGTTTGCCGCAACCATTGCATTGTCGCCTGAGGTGCGTGGGCTGCTCGTTACCCCCGAGGAAAATAAAGCCGTTGATCCTTTTATCTTTGAGAATTATCTCAGGGTACTGGCCGCATACGTCACTCTGCAACAGGGTGGGCTGTTTCTCCATAGTGCGGGGATCGTAATCGATCATAAGGCGTATCTCTTTCTTGGCCGTTCCGGGGCTGGTAAAAGTACCTTGTCCCGTCTGGCTCTTGAAGATGGATATACACTGTTAAGTGATGATGCAAATATCATTTTACCCAACAGAGAGGCGGGGTTTCAGGCTGGTCCGGTTCCGTTTGCCGGTGAACTCGGACAGGTGGCAAACCATGATGTTGAGAGCTGTCCGGTGGCCGGGTTGTTCTGGCTGGATCAGAGTCAGACTGTTGCTCTTTCTTCTCTTAATCCCTCTGTGCAGTTGGCAAAAACAATAGCCTGCTGTCCGGTTGTCAATGTTGATCCGTTTCGGCTGAATCAGGTACTTGTAAATATTGATAACCTTATTCAGGATGTGCCTCTTCAGGAACTTCACTTGCGAAGAAATCAGCCTTTTTCAGAAATTCGTCAATTGATTGAGAAATGATATGAATGCTTCTACTGATACCTTGAGTCTGCATCCGGATATTTTGTTTAGAGCAGTTGATGATGAAGGCGTGGTGGTTGATCAACGGCAGCCAGAAGTCATGGTCATAAACAAACAGGCCTTGGAGATACTTGAACTTATTCGTGAGACCAGATCAAAAAAAGCCGTACTGGCAGCGCTGACAAGACAATACCAGGAGGATCAGACAACCATTACCAGAGATCTTGATGAATTTATTGAGACATTGAAGGAACGTGAAATGCTTGTGTAAAAAGGTAACTCCTCACAGGATTTATAACTGAGGGTTTGCACAGGCTAAAATTTTGTAATTGGTCTCAGGTGCGTCAGATTCGGAGTCTGCACTTACCTGTTCAGTCATACCTTTTTCGCAGGTAAACGCAGACTCCGATAGCCCCTCTATGCGGACAGGTAAGACCGGACAAAGATGGCTTGCCTGTGATCAATTACGTAAAATGAATGCTTTCCTGCGGGTTGCATTGTTGTTGTCAGTGGCAGGGGCGATGCTGGGAATGTCTACAAGGGTGGTGCGGTATGTATAAAAAAATACTCAATACAATACGTCACCGAAACCTGCTCCATGGTGCCATGATTGAGCTGACGTATGGTTGTAATCTGGATTGCAGGTTCTGTTACAATGCAAAAAACGCCAAGGGCACGCCCCTGCACATTGACCAGTACCTTTCCCTGTTGCAGGATTTGCGTCAACTACAGGTGCTCTTTCTCTCCTTTACCGGCGGCGAACCGCTGCTCCATCCTTTTTTCTTTGAAATAGCAGGTGCTGCCAGACAGCTGGGGTTTGTGGTCCGGGTCAAGTCAAACGGGCTGCTTATTCACGGGGAAATCGCAAAACGCCTCAAAGAAGAAGTGAACCCGCTTGAAGTTGAACTGAGCCTGCATGGAGCTGTGGCAGCCACCCATGATCGGCAGACACGATCTGCCGGAAGTTTTTCCCGGCTCATTGCTCATGTGGCCGAGATGAAGCAACTCGACTTGCGCCCATCTTTTGTTTCCACCTTGACCTCCTGGAATGAAAAAGAGACAGAGGCAATGTTTGCTTTGGCTGATTCCCTGGGGATTGACCTGCGTTTTCAGGGGCCGGTGGGGCCGAAGGGGTTGATGGATGGAGGTGACTGGCAAAACATTACCCTGCAGCCATCTTCTGAGGGATGGCAGGAGCTGGCTCGTGTTGTTGCGTCCCGAAAAACCTGTTCAGATGCTGCACCCTCGTTATCAACATGCGGCAGTGATGAACCCCCTGTACAGAGTGCTAAAGTATGGTGCGGAACAGGTAGCCAGGAAGTGTTGGTTGACCCCTTTGGCACAGTCTTTCCCTGTCTCCATCTGCGCTGGCCTGCCGGAAATCTGCATCAGCAGTCTTTTGCTGGAATCTGGCAACAGGGGAATGGGCGTGTGTTTATTAAAGCGCGAAAACTCTCCCGTGACGTCGCCCGCACCATGGACGCAGGTGTTGTAACGCAGCTTGGTGCCCCCCTGTTCTGTCCAGGGATTGATCAGCAGATTTCCTGAGTGTTCCTTACCTCTTTGCCAGAGGCGTCTTTGGCCATAATTTTTCGGCCAGTCCTGAGTAACGACGGGTTCGTTTTTTAATCGCATAGTCCAGGATTTTTCGGGTGCTGCAGAGAACCAGCTGGCTGCGGGTACGGGTGATACCGGTGTAAATGAGTTCCCGGCTTAAGACCAGACTCTCTTCTTCGGGAAGAAGCAGCAATACCTGCTCAAATTCTGATCCCTGGGCTTTATGAATGGTGATGGCATAGGCGGTATCATGCTCGGGGAGCCGGGCCGGGGTAACGGGGTAGAGGGTGTTGTCCGGATGTCTGAACCACGCCCTGAGCCGGCCTTTATGGTCATTAAAGAGTAACCCGGAATCACCGTTGAAAAGCTGCATGCCGTAATGATTGCGCCGTATGATGATTGGTCTTCCCGGGTATTGAGGTGCATCCGTGGTTATCAGCCCCTGGTGGCGCAGTGTTTTTTCGACCAGGGCATTGATATTTTCGACACCTGCCGTACCTTGGCGAAGGGCACATAAAAAACGGAACTGCTCCATGGCCGCAAAGGCATGGTCGACATCAGGTGCCTGAAATATTGGCTGAAATTGTTGAATAATCTGGATGCGCAGCCAGTTTTCCCTTTTTTTCCCTGTCGACTGTTCGTTGATGACATCTGGCAATTGACTGTCGAGTATCTGCTCAATTTTTGCAGAATCGCCATTGTTGACCGCTGTTGCCAGTTTGCCGATACCGCTGGTTTTTTGAAATCGGTAACTGGTGCGCAGAAAAACCACAGAGTCTGCCATAACAGGAATAGACTTCTTTTTTTGCAGGCCAGGTGTGGGCGTTACTGTTTGAATAAGGTCAAACAGGGGCGGGGACACAGTGGTGCTGGTTTTGTTGCACAGATCACTGAACAGGCTTCCTGCCTCTACCGATGCCAGCTGGTTGCGGTCGCCAAGAAGTATAAGCCGGGAGGTATGGGGCAGAGCCTGGAGAAGGGCATCCATCATGGGGACATCAATCATGGATGCCTCATCCACGACCAGCAGGTCAAGGCGCAGCTGGTTTTCTCTGTCATATCGAAAACCATGTTTTCCGGGGCGGTATCCCAGTAATCTATGCAGGGTTTCTGCCTGTTCCGGGATAGCGTGGGCAAGTTCGGAGGGGAGCTGTTGTTTGGCCTTGCGGATGGCTTCTTCCATTCGTGCTGCGGCTTTTCCCGTAGGGGCAGCCATGCGTATTTGCAGAGGAGTTTCGGCTAGGGTCGTGGCAAGGGCAAGAAGCCGGGCCATGGTATAGGTTTTTCCCGTTCCCGGCCCTCCTGAGATAACAACAAAGGATTTAAGCTGGGCAATGATTGCCGCCAGTTGTTGATCATCACCTTCCTGATCTGGAAAAAGTCGGTTTTGCAATTTTTTGAGCTGTTGAATGTCAATTGAACGTATCTGCTTTGCCCGCTTGAGCAGGTCTTCGGCTATGTGCTGTTCATACTTGAAAAACCGATACATATAGAGGCGGTTGGTGTGATCAAGGATGAGCGGAGCGGTCTCTCCGGGCTGTCCTACAACAGGGGTGGCGAGTAGGTTGTTGCGCCAGCCTGTCATGTCTGGCAGTTGAGAAGAGGATATCTGCGGCAAGAGTTCTTGTGCTCTGCCAAGGGGGAAACAGATATGTCCTTTGCCTACGGCCATTGAGGTAAGGGTGCCGGCAAGGCGCAGTTCCGGGTGGTCTTTGTCGGCAAGCCCTTCCAGGAATAAGCCAAGATAGTGGTCAAGAGGCCGGATTTCATTATGTTCCTGTGCCTGCTGGAGTAAGCTGGATATCATTATTTGGGGTAATTGCAATAAAGGGTTGTCGGCTGTTGCGAGTTGTCGGACTGGTGTTGCCGGGCATCAGGGGGCTGGACAAACGTCATTTTTGATACTCCCGCAATGCACAGGGGGGGCATGAACCTGAAGCTGATGTAAACGAGACGATCTTTACAGGGGCATGCGAGCTGCCGATTATTTTCAGGCATCCATCAACTCAATGGGTGACAACACGCGGCAATGCCTTGGCCTGGGACACCCAGTCCTGGACTTGTGATGGGGTGGGCAGCTTACGGACAAGTTTTTTGGCCGTATTGACCTCACTCATTTTGGCATGCAGGTTTTCCGGCTTCCTTTGGGCGAGTTCGGGTACAGTGTCAACACCTGCACACTCAAGAAGGTCAGCATACTGGGTGCCAACGCCTTTAATCCTGGAAAGATCAGCCCTGTTGACCCAGTTAAGGATTTGCTTTTCGCTGATACCTTTTTCCTTGGCAAGTTTTTTACGTCCCTTTTTCTGGCACCCATTGGTTAACAGATTTTCCAGAGAGGTAATACCGGCTTTTTCAAGTTTTTGAGAAAACGTCTTGCCAATGCCTTCGATTGTGGACAGTTGTGCCATGTTGTTCTCCTTGTGGTATTTTTGGAAAAGACGTGCGAGGGAATCTGCTCATACTTTTTGTATAATACTGCCGTGCTGAATTGACAACAGTAATCCTCTCTTGGCCGGTTTTCTGCACCAGGGAAGGGGGCATCCCACGGGGACTATGCTGACGTGTCAAGCTTCCCGGGAAAATCATTTTTTGGTACAATCAGCGCAATTACCAACAGGTTACCTGTCAAACACAGCGGTGAGCACGGCATGGTCAATCTGGTGTTGATGAAGGAAAAAACCGACCATGGCTCCTGAAGCCTGTTCATCAAGGGAGAACGTGTCAGTATCCAGTGCCCACAGGGTGAAAATATACTGATGCGGCCCGTCTTTTTCCGGTGGACAGGCACCTCCATAGCCTGGCTTACCAAAATCCGTTCGGCTTTGCACTGCCCCGGCAGGGAGCAGTCCAGTTTGAGTGTTTCCACTGTTTTTTGCCAATGAATGAACAGAGGCAGGAATGTTAAAGACAATCCAGTGCCACCATCCACTGCCTGTGGGGGCGTCTGGATCATACACTGTCACCGCAAAACTCTTTGTGCCGTCAGGTTCCCCTGACCAGATCAGTTGGGGGGAAATGTTGTCGCCGCTGCAGCCAAAACCATTGAAAACCTGCTCCATGGCCAACATTCCTCCTCCGGAAATTTGCGGACTTGTTAACGTAAATTCACCGGCAAATCCTGTTGCGGTGATCAGGGTGGCCAATGGCAATGCCAGCATAAATACTCTTATTGTACGCATAATTTCTCCTTGTTCAGTTCTCTTTTATCTGTAACAGAAGACAGAAACCAGAGGACAGAAGACAGAGCTAGTCTCCGCCTGCGGCTTTATCACTGCAAATCAACATTCCGGGCTTCTGTTTCATTCTTTGTTGTGTCCGGTGCGCCGGGATTGCTGGTTTATCAGTCTGTGAACACCTGTTTACAGTGACTGTCCTCGTTAATCGGAATACTCCGGGTGCGATGTCCATGGGGGAAGCTGCTCCAGCGTTATAGTACGTTTTTAAGAATTTCACTGGTGTTTAAAACCTTGGCATATACTGCACTCAGCGCAGCCATAAAAGAGGCATGTACCTGGTGACCAGGAATGGTCATTCCAGCAAAAGATAAATCTTTTGTGGCGCACGCATCTTCAGCGACAATACAGCGAAATCCTTTATCGAATGCAGTTCTCACAGTCGCATCTATACACATGTGGGACATCATGCCACAAAATATAACTCGTTTTACGCCATTATCATGTAAATACTTTTCAAGATTTGTATTTCTGAAACTGTTTGGATAATTTTTGCTGAATATTTTTTCCCCCTTTTCAGGTGATACTCTCTCATGTATTTCTATCCCCTGCGTTGCCGGAAGTAAAAACGTTGCCCCTGCTCTTGTTGACACATGCCTGATATGAATTATTACCTTATGATCAGTTCTAAACTTGTTGAGGAGTAATTGAGCCCTTTGTGCTGCATTTTCCGAGTTAATGACTTCCATGTTCCCACCAGGAAAATAATCGTTTTGCATATCAATAATCACCAGTGCATCAGACATTGTCCACCTCCTTCAAGAGTATTTGTTCAGATGATGCGCCTACAATAACGGTTTACGGACAGGAAAACTCATAGTAAGAATGGAATGATATCATCACAATTTGTGATGATGAGTACAGGGGACTTTTATGGAGCTTTATCAACTGCAATCTTTTGTCACTGTTGCCCGGGAAAATCATCTCACAAGGGCTGCCGAAGTTCTGCACCTCAGCCAGCCTGCCGTCAGTGCCCACATCAAGGCGTTAGAGGAAGAATTGCACCAGCCCCTGTTTGTCAGAACCCCCAGGGGAATGACACTTACCTCCAGTGGCAGACTGCTGTGTCAAAAAGCCAAAAAGATACTTGCAGACATTGATGCTCTGGCAGCTTTGGGTGAAAATCTACGGCACCAGCCATCGGGAAGTATCCGAATCGGCCTGAATAGATACTCTGAATTTCTTCGTTTAACCTCGCTCTATCAACAGTTACGCAAGACCTATCCCCATATTGAGCTTAGGCTGCATCAGGCAATTTCGGGTACCATTATCAAAATGATCCGTACAAGTGAACTGGATTGCGGTTTCATCCTGGGGGATTGCGGTGGCAATGACCTGTGTCAACTGATGTTGGCTCAGTTACAACTACGGGTTGTCGCACCGCTAAAATTTCAAGATCAACTGGCTCACGCCAGCCAGTCAGAACTAGCGGATTTCCCCTGGATTGGTACACCTGAAGACTGCCCATATAGCCATATCATGGAGATGTTTTTTTATCGGCAGGGCATCAAGCCCCGGACGGAAATCGTTGCTGACCAGCAGTCAGCGATTAGCAGCATGGTCAAAGCCGGGGTTGGTTTGAGCTTTATGCTTGATGAAGAGGCTGTTAAAGCAGAGAAGAATGGAGCACTTGTGATTTGGCCGGGGGGGAGCTTTCCTATTGGGCTTTCGTTTATCCATAGAGAAGCAGAGAGCCATTTGCCGAGAATTCGAGCGATTACGGAAATAATCACTGCAATATGGCAACACAATACTCCATAGGTCGCAGGCGGGTAACTTTGGGCAACAGGTATGCCAGGACTGTTGTTGATGCCGACCCAACGGCACTGTTTTTTCTTGAGTGCAAGTGTTGAGAACTTTAGGCGCCCTTTAGTTGAACTGACCTTGTCAGTTCCCATGTTACCCCCAGTAGTCATGGCAATCTCACAAGCGTAAGCCGGAGGATGGTGGTGAGATAAGCGAACCCCAATTTACGTTCTGTGCAGAATTGACAGGCATAAACGAGTGCTTAGGGTTGTTTTTTAGAGCGACATTTACAATGATTGTTTCCGCTCCATTGCAGTAGTGTTGATTTCTTTTGTAAAAATCGAAACAAGGAGAAATATATGAATTCATTATCCCGACCTCCCCACCTGAAACTCCAGGAGATGTGTGACTGTTACCTGGACACAGATTTCACCAAAAAACTGGCTGCAATGAAGTGGTCTTTAAAAGCGGATGTCTCGGAGGAAGCGTATAAATACCTGGCTCTTGCTCTTCTTGAAGCAACGACAGAACAGGCAAAAGAACTCTCTTTTATAACACTTGACAATTTAACGACTGTAACCGTCGAGACTTCTGAGGAGACAATACATTTGCCAGCTCCACCCCCCACCTTTATACATTCTATCACGACGATTATCCGTGATATTACTCATCTTGATGAGGGCAAA
>RKSL01000268.1 GCA_008633435.1 Candidatus Desulfobulbus rimicarensis
AAAGGGTAAAACGGTAAAAGGGCCAAGGGCTACTAAGGTGTCCTCAGAAGGCGAAAACCGAAGTCGTCGAGGCGGTAGCCGGGCGAGCTGCCGTAGCGGTTGGCCGACCGCAGGATCCTCGCGTAGCTGCCCCAGTCGCCGCCACGGGAAACACGGTACCGGCCTGATGAAGAAGGCCCCTGGGGATTCGTTTTCGGGCTCTTGTTGTAATAGTGTTTTTCGTACCAGTCCTGGACCCATTCCCAGACATTGCCGTGCATATCATAGAGGCCAAAGTCATTGGGCGCAAACGAGGCCACGGGCGCGGTTTGTTTATCATCCCATTGACTGCCGCAGCCGTCACAGTTGGCCCGGTTATGGCCGATCTCATTGCCCCAGCTGTATTGGGTTGTGCTGCCGGCCCGGGCAGCATATTCCCATTCGGCCTCGGTGGGCAGCCGGTAGTTTTTACCGGTTTCTTTATTAAGCCACTTGATATAGTCCTGGGCATCGTCCCAGCTCACATTGATCACCGGTCGATTGCCCCGGCCCCAGCCCCTATCATCGGGATAGTGGTCACAGCCGCCAAAGACCACGCAGGCATCCCACTGTTCAAAGGTGAGCTCGGTCTTTGCCATCTCAAACCCGGACAGGGTAACCGTGTGGACCGGTTTTTCATCATCTTCGCACTCCTTGCCGGAGACACAGCCCATCTTGAAGGTTCCGCCCGGGATGGTCACCATTTCAGGTTCCGGAATGCCGTCGGGGTATTTTGCCAGCAGTTTTTTGCGAAAGGTTTCGGAAATTCGATTCTTCAGCTCAAGGTTGATGGTCTGCATTGTGTCTTCGGCCACAAACACATCTTTTTTTATGCCGTATTTTTCATAGGCGCCATCAGATTCTTTTACGGCTTCCACGGTGTATTCGCCTTCGGGCAGTTTAACGGCAAAGGTCTGGCCCGCCTTTTCCGGGCTGTTGCCCTTGCGTTGGCCGTTGATAAAAATTTTCGCGTCACCGGGATTGGTGACGATTTTCAACATGCCCTTGCCCCTGGCATGGCCGATTTCCGGGTGGAACAGAAAGACGAAACAGGCTGCCATACAGATTGATAGAAATGTTTTTTGGTAATGTTGCATACTCTTGCCAAAGCCTCCTTTGTAAATTTTGATAACGGGTTAATGCAAAACAGTAACAATCGCCCGCAGGAGCGGGCTCCTACGGTGTAGGGGGGATAATTCTATGGATACATTATATCAGGATTTGCAATGTACATCCAGATACTGATAAATAAATTTCCACCAATTTTTAATAACTGAGAGAACATGACTTAGACCGAAAAATCCAATCTTGACGAGCTGTACAGTCTTCTATATCGGTGCGTTGACACTGTTTTTTCTCTCATCCTTAGCCATTTTCTCTATCCTGATACTCATGTTTTTTCTGTACAGCTCCCTTCTTTTGCTTTTTTTCCTCACTACCTGCGATCCTCTACAGGAAACCGGCATAACCCGTGAGATCCAGGACAATCGTTACAGGTTGGTTGCGGGGTTGTTGCAGGACGAGAAAAAACCACTCCTGTAGCCTCCGAAAATTCTTCGTCTACTCCAGCTGCCCTACAAGGGTGATGGTGATGAGCTGTTCACAAGCCGGTAGGTCTCTGTCAAAATTGAGGATTCAAAATGGATACTCACTGATCTGAGCGAGGAATAAACACAAAAATGTTCAATCAATTCCAGGGACGGATACTGCTTGTTGATGAACTGACTGAAAAGGATCCTGCCTTTGTACATTGATTACCCCTTGCTGCCCCTTGACACAAACCACATTGTGTCATACTTTATATGTATAAACTCTTCAAAGAATACGAGCAGAAAATGCCAAACCTCTTGAAATGGAGGGACGGAAAACCACGGGTCTTTACAAGAAAGCCGGGTTGCCTGCGAACAGGCTGCCCGGCTTTTTTTATTGAGCAGTGGCGCTCTTTTCTTTGCCACAACTCCATCCAAGGAGGAATACATGGAACATACAACCCACAATCCCCCCACTGCCGCAGCTCCCTCAGTTTGTCTTGTCCCTGATACTGATGGCTCAGGTGTAACTCTGGTCGAACTCACTCCGGAAACGCCGGTAAAAGACCACAACGCAGCCATGGAACTTGCAAAAGAAGAAGCGCGAAAGCACATGGATGAATTCATGTTGATGTCCTGGTATGACCGTGACCGCAACATTGAATCACCTGCCAACAGCACAGAAACGCCAGGTGACGAACTGACCGGATACGTCTATTATGGCATAAACCATGGTGCAAAACTCAAAGTCGACATCGAACACGGTCGCTTTGTTTTCTTTTTCACACCAGTTGATTTTTAACTGACACACTCCCCATTCTGTACTATCAGGAGGTCTACCCTATGAACATCCAATGGGAAACAGATTTTGACACGGCCCTGCAACGAGCCAAAAATGAAGACAAACCTATTTTTCTTGATTTTTTCAACCCCGGCTGAATTGGCTGTAAGCAAATGGATGCAGTTACGTATCCAAATGAGAATGTGATGACCTTTATCAATGACCGGGTTATCCCCTTGCGCATTCCTTCAGACCACCAGCCGCTGGCAACAGAATACCGGGTCAACTGGACACCAGCCCTGCTTATTCTTGACAGCAATGGGAAAGAGCACCACCGGACTATAGGCTTTCTCGATGAAAACCAGCTGGTTCCTGCCCTGCTGCTGGGGTCAGGTAATCTGCATTTTAACAGCAATCACTATAAGGAAGCCCTGCAGGATTACGCAACACTACTCCAGAATCATCCTCACAGTGACGCTGCCCCTGAGGCGATTTTCCAACAAGGGGTAAGTTTATTTAAGAGTACCCATGATCCCAAGCCCCTACGGCAAGCGTATGAGCTGTTAGATCGGGAATACCGAGAAAGCCTGTGGAGAAACCGGGCTTATCCCTATCGGTTGATTCCGTAACGGCGAGATATGCTGGAGTCAATGACCAGGTAGTCCAGTAAGGAGGTACACCATGCACGACAGACAGGAACTGTACAATCAAATACTTACTCTTTATCCCGATATATGCGCCAATAACATTGATGTCACAGTGCGTTACGACAGACACAAAGCGTCCTGGGTGGTTGATCTGAAAAAAGACAACCATCATTTGCAGCATTATCTGGACGTACCCGATGCAGACACCTGCATGGAGGGCAAACAATGTGTCTCTCTGGGTCTTGAAATTGCGCAGTTACGCAACAATCTTGTTGGTAAGCAGTATTAAGAACCATACTCCAGCCTGTTCTCCCCAGTCCCCCCACACACACTGGGGGGAACAGCACATAGCATTGATCGCGCAGTATTTGCGCTCCTGGAGCAGGCCAGAATACCTACTCCAGGGGTCGGGTCATATCTTCTGGGCGTACCAGCTCATCAAACTGTTTGCCGCTGAGAAAACCAAGGCTAACGGCTGCCTCTCTCAGCGTGCACTGTTCTGCATGGGCTTTTTGCGCTATCTGAGCACTTTTTTCATAGCCGAGTTGTGCGTTTAAGGCCGTGACCAGCATGAGAGAATTATGGAGGTTATGGTCAATAGTGGCAAAGTTTGGTTCTATGCCGGTGGCGCAATGGTCGTTGAAAGAACGGATACTGTCGGCGAGAAGCTGGACAGACTGGAGAAAATTATAAATAATAACCGGTTTAAATACGTTGAGCTGGAAATTCCCCTGACTGGCGGCAAAAGCTATGGTGGCGTCGTTACCAAACACCTGGCAGACCACCATTGTGAGGGCTTCGGCCTGGGTGGGGTTGACCTTGCCCGGCATAATGGAGCTGCCGGGCTCGTTGGCCGGAATGGTAAGTTCGCCAATGCCGCAGCGTGGCCCACTGGCAAGCCATCTGACATCGTTTGCAATCTTCATAAGATTTGCTGCCAGTGCTTTCAGGGCCCCGCTCACCGCCACCAGGGCATCATGAGAGCTTAAAGCCTGAAACGTATTGGGTGCCGCAAAAAACTGTTTCCCGGTTTCTGCTGCCACAACTGCTGCAACCTTTTCCCCAAATCCGGCCGGGCTATTAAGGCCCGTGCCAACCGCAGTACCGCCTATAGCCAGTGCCCTGACATGTTCCTGCGTCTCGATAATCTGCTGCCGATTGGTGGCAAGCATGGCAGCCCAGCCACTGATTTCCTGCCCCAGAGTGAGCGGTGTGGCATCCATGAGATGAGTTCGGCCAATTTTGACAATTTTATGAAACGACTCTGCTTTTTCAAGAAACGTTTTCTCAAGCAAAGACAGTGCAGGAAGAAGACTGTCTTCAAGAGCAGTTACAGCTGCGACGTGCATAGCTGCGGGGAACACATCGTTTGAACTTTGCGACATATTGACATGATCATTGGGATGAACCAGCTTTTCGCCGCTCATCTCACCACCAAGCGCAACCGTTGCCAGATTGGCGATAACTTCCTTAACGTTCATGTTGCTCTGGGTGCCACTACCGGTCTGCC
>RKSL01000074.1 GCA_008633435.1 Candidatus Desulfobulbus rimicarensis
AAAGATATGTCCCATTCCCCTTCCCATAAGTGCACCACTCAGGATACATTGCGGCAATGGTTGCTACATCAATCATGTAAACCTGCTCAATAAAATCACGCATTTCATCCATCAGGGTTTTAATGTAAAAGAGACGCTCCATCGTCAGAGTTGCTGGACTATCAAGGTTGATTGGATTTGCCACGCCACCCACAGCCAGGTTTTGAATATGAGGAGTTTTAGAGCCGAGGATTGTGACGACTTTATTAATCTTTCGCTGATAATTCAGCGCCTGAAAATAATGCACAGCTGCAATCAGGTTGACCTCCGGCTCAAGCTGCATGGCAGGGTGCCCCCAGTATCCGCTTGAAAAAGGCCCCAACTGACCTGATTCTATAAGTTTCTTCAACCTATCCTGTGTCTGCTTAAACTCCTGATAACTATTATTCTTCCACGGAGACAATCGTTGTGCCAAGAGAGCAGCCTTGCGCGGATCCGCCTGTAAAGCTGCAGAAGAAATATCCACCCAGTCAACAGCAGATAAAATATAAAAATGAATTATATTATCTGCCAGACAATGCGCCCCTACAATCATATTGCGAATAAATTGTGCATTGAGAGGAATTTCCATTTCCAGAGCATTTTCAACTGCTCTCACAGATGCCATGGCATGAACAGTTGTACACACCCCGCAAATACGCTGAGCAATCAACCACGCCTCACGTGGATCACGACCTTTGAGTACAGTTTCTATGCCACGCCACATGGTACCAATTGAACGAGCATTAACCACCTTACCGCCGTCCAGTTCACACTCAATACGAAGATGCCCTTCTATACGGGTAATGGGATCAATAATAATCTGTTTAGACATGAGGTATACGCTCCTTCTGATTGGATTTCACGGGGGTATGTGTGGTAAAGACGGAAAAAAATTTGACAAATACAGTGTACGCGCCAATTTCAATGGCAATCAAACCATAGGTAATCATTTGTTCTCCTACAGAAGGGAAATATTTCCATCCTGTGCCGGGATCAAAACCAATAATATACGTATTAAATCGGAACAAAGAGCCACCCAGTAAAATGGCCACGGCTGCAACAAACAACGCCTGTGGATTTGAGCGTTTTTTTTCAGCCCCCAGGATTACCAGCCCTACCAACAACAGAACATTCTCCAGCAAAAACATATTACCTAGAAAACTCCCTGAAAAAGCATGCCCCAGCTCACCACGCATAAAAATATTCTGGAAACGAATAACCATGTAAAATCCCAGAACCCAACTTACGATTCTGGCAATCTTGCTGAACATAGCTGTCTCGTCGCCTAAATCGTAAATCCGTGACGACAATGTGCCTTCAAAAATCACCATGGCAAAACCCATAAAAATTGCCGTCAACAAAAACAACAAAGGCAAAGAACTGGTATGCCAGAGCGGATCCAACTTAAACCCAGCCATAAGCATCATGGTTCCAAGTGACGACTGATGCATAGTGGGCAGTAACACGCCCAGAGCAATAAGGGCAAAAACGATTCTATTTAAGAAAGAGCCAGCTTTTGTAAGATGCCATTTTTCAACAAAGGCAGGGGAGAATTCCAACCAGAGCACAAATATATAGGTCCCTATACACATGGCCACTTCAAACATGACAGAATGAAAATTCATCTGCCAGGGTAAATAGAGATTATAGGCATTCCAATAGCGACCAATGTCAAGAAATACTGAAACGCCGGCAAGTGTGTAACCAAACATTGATGCAAGCAATGCAGGCCTGACAAGAGGATGAAATTCACCTTTATTTAAAACATAAACCATAAGTGCCATGACATAACCACCACAGGCAAACGCAGACCCTACAACAACATCATAGGCAATCCATATTCCCCAAGGAAATCCGTCATTCAGATTAGTCACTGAACCTATGCCGAAAACAAATCGTTGCACCGCAAAATAAAGAAAAAACCCCGTAAAAATAACGCATATGAATAACGTAGGCGTTATAATTCGACCACCAAGTGGCTTCGCCTTACTCATGATTTCCCTCCCGTGGTTCATTATTTTCGTTGTTTTTCCGCTGTTCATCTTCCGATTTATTTTTCTTAACCATGAAGATAAGCCCAGCCAGAACCACTAAGGGATAGACCATCCCTTTATAAATAGCGTATTGAATACCACTGGCCATGGACACAAACGACTCCTTGGGAAAAGATGGCAAGCCAAATTTTGTATAGTCAACCGCAGACATATACATCACCTGGGTACCCCCCAATTCCTCCTTACCATACACATGTCGCAAATATTTCGGGGCCTTGTACTGGTGGGATTTCCCAGAATTGAGCGAAGAGACGGGGAAATCATATTCTTTACCCGGTTTCATCTGCAGACGACGTCTGGTCTCAACAATCAACTCTGATACCTTCCCGAATAAAGATGCTCCGGTGGGACAAACTGAACAACAGGCGGGCATCCCGCCATCTTCAATCAAATGATGACAGAGTTGGCATTTCACAATTTCAGGAAAAGGGTCATCCCATTCAAATTTAGGGATATTGTAAGGACAGGCAACCTGGCAGTAACGACATCCAATACAGGCATGTTTATTGTAGATGACAATACCTGTAGACTCATCTTTGATCAACGCAGACACAGGACAGGCAGTGACGCATGATGGATCAACACAGTGCAGGCACTGTCTTTTTATAAAAGCATACCCATCAATCTCAACGTCTTTGGTTGCAGCAGTACCGTTGGAATATCTTTTGATGACATTTAATGTCTTTGAAGAAAGGTCTGGCGGATTATCCCAGATTTGCTGGTTACCTGAGAACTCAGGGTCCATATTATTCGCTTTTTTACACGCTGGCATACAGGAATTACAGCCAACACACAGGGTTGAATCATACAAAATACCTAACGCCTCCGGAGGAAGAGCCTGTACCGAACGTGCATGACTGTCATCGGCATCCAAACTCAATAAAGCCAGACCACCAGCTGCACCTTTGAGAAAGTCACGCCTTTTTATCTTCATGGTCGACCTCCTTGCCGCCAAGTTTGGCCGTAAAAACTGCACCTGCACCAAGTGCCGCGCCAGCTACTCCAGCCATCAGGGCCGCTGAACCGGGAGAAGCCCCCTCACCACGTTCAAGAGTGATGGGTGCACTTCCAGCACCCGGCGTTGTATGCAAAACAGGGCTGGTAGTAAACTGCGGCACATTGAATCCAACCCCCTTTTCCGCACAACCAAAACAAGGGTGCCCAATAGCAACAGGCCAACAACCAGAACCAGCATCACCAAACTGGTTGGTCGAACAGTTGGCATATGTTACAGGCCCTTTACAGCCGAGATAATAAAGACAATATCCTTTTGCATGCCCTTCATCTCCAAAACTTCTGGCAAACCGCCCATTATCAAAATGTGGTCGACGTTCACAATGCTCATGGATTAAGCGACCATAAGCAAATTTTGGTCTATTCTGCTGATCCAGACCAGGCAATTTCTTAAAGGTAAGGTAATGTATTATTGTAGAGAGAAGATTGTAAGGGTTTGGTGGACAACCGGGAATAGAAACGACTTGTTTGTCAGAAAGGACTTCCTGCACACCGACACAACCAGTAGGGTTTGGCTCCATTGCCGCCACTCCCCCCCAGGAAGCACATGACCCGATAGCGATAATTGCTCCAGCCTTCCTCCCTATATCTTTAACTGTATCGACAAAGTTTTTTCCTGCTATCCTGCAAAACACCCCACTATTTTTGAGTGGAATGGCTCCCTCAATAACAAGAATAAATTTTCCATAATTATCTTCAACAGCTCGGTGAAGTGCTTCTTCAGCCTGATGCCCGGCGCCAGCAGACAATGTTTCATGAAAATCGAGAGAAATGAGATCAAAAATTAACTTTTCCAGAGTGGGATGTTCGGAGCGTAGTAATGACATGCTGCATCCGGTACATTCTGCTCCATGCAGCCAAATAACAGGCGGTCGAGTTGGACTTGTCAAAGCATGTGCGATATCTGGCACTACAGTACCGGGCAACGCCATGGTTGCAGCTACTGCCGAGCAGAATTTCATAAAATCTCTCCGGGATACATTCCCCAACCGACTTTTAACAGTATTAGAATCTTCCTTGCTCATACTCCCTCCTCACCTGGCTTTTGTATAGTCTCAATTAAGAGCTCATTATTCAGATTGCATATTCTCTCAAAACACCTATTCTTTATTGTTTTCACAAAGTATTTGCATTTTTCGTCTATCTGATAGACATCGAACAATATCTTGTTTATCTTCAAGCGAAATCTTTGCGTTCAGTTGAATCATCTGGTCAACTATTCTGTTCCAGTACTCCGTGCGTCTTTCCTTTCGTACACATATTTTTTTTATGGAATGACATTGCGTACAACGTGTTTGCATTTTCGACTTGCATTTTTCACTGGAACTGCATCCGACAATCCCAAAAACCATCAGAAAAAATATACAAACAACCTCTAGCCTCATCTTTGCTTCCCAGTAAACGTGGAACACATGTGCTATTTGTGCATTGTGCAAGTTGTGCACACCATGCACAAAAATTAACATTTTCCGTTTGACAAAAGCATCTAATCCTACTAAAAATATTTTTCAAGTTTAAATTCACTTTCATTTGAACAATTTGAACATCATGCACACTGGAACCACAAGAAAAATTTATATTTACGGCTGTGGCAATACCCTCCTTGGTGATGACGGATTTGGCCCGGAAGTTATTGCTGACCTTGAACGCATCTCTGATTTCACCATGGGGGTACATCTTGAAGACGTGGGGACGGGCATCCGCGAGTTTCTATTTGATTTCATACTTGCCCCAGACAGCGCACCTGATCATCTTATAGTACTTGATGCTGTAGATTTTACAGATCGCACCCCCGGAGACGTATTCACTATTACTCCGGATGCCATTCCCGCCAAAAAAATCCATGACTTTTCTCTACACCAGTTCCCAACGGTTAACCTTCTCCAGGAACTGGCAGACCATGTAGGCATAACTGTGCATATTATTGCCGCACAGATCGAATATATCCCCGACGAAATCGAACCGGGGCTCACCCGGACAATGCAGCAGGCAGTACTTGAGGCATCTGATCAGGTGAGAACGCTCGTCAACACCCTCTGCTCCCCATCTCAAAAGGAGGCACAACTATGAATTACGAATTCCGAGTCAATGACCTGGCAGAAGAATTCGGTGTACACCGTAATACCATACGGAACTGGATAAAGAACGGCTCGGTTAAGGCCGATCCCGGCCCCGGCCGCCAATACATTATGCAATGGGAAGATTACCAGGCTCTCTGTAAAAAATTTGGCAGAAAACCCCGCTTAAATCCCAATCAGGATTATGATCCGGGCGAACTGCAAAAAATTTCTACCGAAGTGGCTGTACCTCCCCTGGTACTTGGCGACCGTGACAAAACCCTTTACACCGATCCTTCCTGGGCAGATACCTGTCTAACCTGTGGCACCTGTGCTTCTGCTTGCCCTATTTCAGGAATTGACGGCATGGATCCGCGCAAGATAGTACGAATGGCGTTTCTAGGCATAGAGGATGAATTGATGGCCTCGGACTGGCCATGGAAATGTACCATGTGCGCAAAATGTGAAGAAGCCTGCCCCATGGACATCCAGATAGTCCAGCTCATGCGACGAATTCGCTCGCGCCGGGATAGAGATAAGGTTCCAGGGCCTATTCATAAAGGGGTAGCCACCTGTCTTGAGCGGGGTAACAACCTCGGAATACCCAAGGATGATTTTCTCTATCTGCTTGAGGAACTTGGCGAAGAACTTGCCGAAGAATCCTGCCCCGGCTTTGTCACACCTGTCGATGAACATGGCGCCAGACTGCTGGTCACGGTAAATTCAAAAGAACCTTTTGCCGAACCCGATGACATGAAATGGTGGTGGAAAATCTTTTATGCTGCCAACGAATCATGGACTATCTCTTCTGTAAACTGGGAGGGGGTAAACTGGGGTCTTTTTTCCGGTGATGACGAGGCGATGAAGACCATTGTCGGCCGGATTGTTGACAATATGCGCAGGTTAAACTGCTCAGCATTACTCCTACCCGAATGAGGCCATGCCTACTACGCAACCCGGTCCGGGTTGGAAAAATGGTATCCTGAAGCATTACAGGAATTTAAAATTTACTCCGTATTTGATTTGTTACTCGAATATATTGAAAATGATCGAATAACACTCAACAAAGAGATTCACACTCAACTTACCACCTACCACGACCCATGCAATTACGGTCGTAAATCGGTCAAAGCATTTGGTCACGGCTATTTTAAGGAAGGCCGAATTATCACCCGTGCATGTTGCCCCGAGTTTACTGATATGGCCCCCAAGGACAACGGTAACTACTGTTGTGGAGCTGGAGGTGGCGCATGGGCCATGCCTTTTGCCGCTGAGCGGGTCTATTACGGCAGGACAAAAGCCAGGCAAATCGAAGAAACTGAAGCTGAAATGGTTATCGCACCATGCCATAACTGCCGTGACCAGCTCAAGAAGTCTTTAAACCAGGAATACGACCTTGGTATTGAGGTCAAATATCTCTGGGAACTGGTATCGGATTCACTCATACTTCCCCAGGCTGAAACAGAGATCGAAGAAATACAGAAACAAGGAGACCAGGGAAATGCTGAAAAATAAAACAATTGGTTCAGTCATGGTGGTTGGTGGTGGAATTACCGGCATGCAGTCGGCACTTGACCTTGCCGACGCAGGCTACTTTGTCTATCTGGTTGAACGAACAGGGGCCATTGGCGGAGCCATGGCACAACTGGACAAGACCTTTCCCACTAACGACTGCTCGATGTGAATAATCGCGCCTAAACTGGTTGAGTGCGGTCGGCACTTAAATATAGAGTTGATGACGCTCTGCGAGGTAACAGATGTTGCCGGCAGCGCTGGAGATTTTACAGTAACGGTTAAAGAGAATCCACGTTATGTTGACATGGATAAATGCATTGCCTGTGGGGAATGTGCTACAAAATGTCCCAAAAAAGTAGACGATGAATACAACGCATCCACCGGCAAACGCAAGGCCGTGTATGTCAAGTATGCCCAGGCAGTACCACTCAAATATCAAATTGATGCTGAGGCCTGTATCTGGCTTAACAAGCCAGGACGCTGCGGCGCCTGTGCCAAAATCTGCCCAGCTGGGGCAATAAACTTTGATGACACCGAAAAAACCCACAACATCAATGTGGGGGCGGTGGTATTGGCACCGGGTTTTGAAAGCTTTGACCCCACCGGCACGGAAGTCTTTGGTTATGGCGAGTACCCAAACGTCATAACAGCCATGCAACTGGAGCGCTATCTTTCAGCATCCGGCCCAACCGAAGGACATCTTGTTCGACCCTCAGACGGTAAACCGGTACGAAAAGTTGCTTTCCTCCAATGCGTTGGCTCACGCGATGAAAACCTCTGTGGCAACGGCTACTGCTCTTCGGTCTGCTGCATGTATGCCATTAAAGAGGCAGTCATTGCCAAAGATCATGTACCCGGCCTTGCTACCTCGATTTTTTACATGGAC
Organism: Candidatus Desulfobulbus rimicarensis; assembly: GCA_008633435.1. Taxonomy (GTDB): domain Bacteria; phylum Desulfobacterota; class Desulfobulbia; order Desulfobulbales; family Desulfobulbaceae; genus Desulfobulbus_C; species Desulfobulbus_C rimicarensis. The sequence goes on from RKSL01000074.1 coordinate 7,548, forward strand.
ATGCGTACCCATGGCAAGGAGTTTGATGAGTATTATACACGAGCCCGTAAAGAATCCGGGGTACGTTTTGTCCGCTGCCGGGTTAATGGTGTAGAGCCCCAGGGAGATGAAGGGGATCTGCGACTCCATTATGTGAACGAAAAAGGCCAACAGATTGAAGAATACTTTGACATGGTGGTTCTATCGGTCGGCTTGCAGACACCAAAGCATGTTCTGGATCTGGCAAAAAAAGCTGATATCAGATTAACCCCTCATAATTTTGCCGCAGTGTCTGATTTTGCACCTGTTTCCACTTCGCAAGCCGGCATTTTTACCTGCGGCGCCTTTGCCGGGCCAAAGGACATTCCTCAATCGGTGATGGAAGGATCTGCTGCGGCTGCGGCTGCAGCAGATATTCTAGCCCCGGCACGTAATGAACTTACCCAAGAAAAAACCTTTCCACCAGAACGTGACATCCTTGGTGAAGAGTTGCGCATAGGGGTTTTCGTCTGCCATTGTGGTTCAAACATTGCTGGATATGTTGACGTTGAAGATGTCGCCAATTATGCGGATACCCTTCCAGGGGTCGCCCACGTCGAGCGCAATCTCTTTACTTGTTCCCAGGACACCCAGGAACTGATGGTCAAGGTCATTAAAGAAAATCAGCTCAACAGAATCGTTGTTGCTGCCTGTACACCCCGCACCCATGAGCCTTTGTTTCACGAAACAATCAAAGCGGCAGGACTCAACGAATACCTGTTTGAAATGGCCAATATCCGCAACCAGAACTCCTGGGTACATACCGGAGACAAAAAGGCAGCCACCCAGAAGGCCAAAGATCTTACCCGCATGGCAGTGGCAAAGGTTGCCTGGCAGGGACCGCTGCAAAACTTTGCCGTCCCCATCACTCGCAACACCCTGGTTATAGGTGGCGGACTTGCCGGCCTTGCTGCAGCTCATAATCTTGCCCGGCAGGGTTTTCCGGTTGACCTGGTTGAGCGCTCATCCGTGCTTGGAGGTAATGCCATTCATCTGCACAATACCTGGTCAGGTGAGCATATCCCTCAAAGGATGTACGGCTTGATCAAAGACGTGAGAAATGATGACCTTATTACCATTCACATGGAGACCGAAGTGGTAGAAGCCGAGGGGTATGTCGGCAACTTCATCACTACTCTGCGCAACAAAAACAATGAAAAACGTTCCATTGAACATGGAGTTACCATAGTTGCCACCGGAGGCACCCGGCTAATGCCCGATGAATACGGCTACCGTGATCATAAAGAAGTTGTGTCTGCCATTGAATTTGACAAGCTCTATGAAATCCGTGACAAGCAGGTCAGCTCAAGCAACTCTTTTGTCTTTATACAATGCGTTGGCTCCCGTGATGTTGACCGTAACTACTGCTCAAAAGTCTGCTGCACACATTCGGTTCAGTCAGCAATTGAGTTGAAAAAAGAAAATCCTAAGCGCCGGATCTATATCCTCTACCGGGACATGCGTACCTATAGCCAGAGGGAATCCTTATATAAAAAGGCTCGGGAGATGGGGGTGATTTTTATCAACTATGAGCTGCACGGTAAACCTAAAGTCAACAAGGTAGACGGTAGCTTTGAGGTAGAGGTCTGGGATCATGTTTTGCACCGCCCCCTGTTGATACCTGCGGATATGATTATCCTGGCCACGGCTATTATCCCAAACAACGGTGCTAAAAAGCTGGCGCAACTCTACAAGGTTCCGCTGGATAATTTTGGTTTTTTCCAGGAAGCCCATGCCAAACTTCGACCTGTTGATTTTGCCACAGAAGGTTTGTTTGTTGCAGGAATGGCCCATTACCCTAAACCTGTAGAAGAATCCATTGCCCAGGCCCTTGCGGCCTCGGCCAGAGCAGCCACCCTGCTCTCCAAAAAACAGGTGACACTGGACGGCATCAAAGCCCAGGTTGACCCCGATTTTTGTGACGGATGCGCTCTGTGTGTTGATGTCTGCCCCTACCATGCAATCACTTTGATTGAGAGCAAAGACGACCAGGGTGAGAGCCATAACCTGGTTGAGGTAAACCTTGCTCACTGCAAGGGGTGTGGATTATGCCAGGGAACCTGCCCAAAACGTGGAATTTCAGTGGCAGGATTTACATTTAAACAGCTTGAAAGTCAGATTGAGGCAGCTCTTGCCGTGTAACAGATTACTCTGAGGAAAATACTATGAGTTACGAACCAAAAATAATTGCCTTTTGCTGCAACTGGTGCTCGTATGCAGCAGCAGATCTCGCAGGCACCTCACGCATGCAGTACCCGCCCAACATCCGTATTATCCGGGTCATGTGCTCGGGGATGGTTCACCCGGAAATGATTCTCAAATCGCTGACCGGTGGTGCAGACGGGGTCATGGTTCTTGGCTGACACCTTGGTGAATGTCATTACCAGGATGGTAATAACAAAGCCTTGTCCCGGGTGGACATGATACAAGATTTGATGGAAGATTTCGGTTTTGAACCAGAACGCCTCATGTTGAGTTGGGTTTCATCGGCTGAACCGGATAAATTTGTTGAAGCGGTCACAACCATGACCAGCAGAATAAAAGCCCTTGGCCCTGTTGCCGCAAATATTCAGGCCACTGAAACGGCATAGGAGGAAGACATGGGAGTACGAGTAGCAGAAGAATGGCTGCATTCCTGTTCAGGGTGTGAAATAGCCATCCTCAATACCGGCGAGGGATTACTGGAATTGCTCAAACAGATCGATCTAGTGCATATTCCGGTTTTAATGGACAATAAATATTATGGCCAGATGGGCGATGGCACTGAACTGACCATACCGGAGGCAGAAGTGGGGTTAGTCTCAGGTGGGGTGGCCAATGAGGAACATCTAGAGGTGCTGCTGGAGATGCGCAAAAAATGCAAAATCCTGATCGCCCTTGGCACCTGTGCCACTCACGGCGGGCTGCCAGCCCTGCTCAACTCCTGGGGAATGGAAGATGGCATGGTGGATTATTATTCCACGGCGACAACAGAAGCATGTGAGGTTCCTACCGACGTCGTTCCGGCCCCCCTTGACCGGGTGTATGCTTTGGATGAAAAGGTGGAAATCGACATGATCCTTCCCGGCTGCCCGCCCAACCCGGCACTCATAGCCGAGGTGCTGACAGCGCTGCTTGAAGGACGAGACCCGGCAATCCCGACAAAATCAGTCTGCGACACCTGTCCAACCCGGCGGGAGGGCAAAGGTGGCGTGAGCAAAGTACGCCGATTCCTGCAAAATGCCCAGTACAACCCTGAGCAGCCCATTGACGAAATGCGCTGCCTGCTCGAACAGGGACTGATGTGCATGGGGCCGGTAACCGCTGCGGGATGTGCTTCAGGCCGTGGCGCGCCATCGTGCATTTCTGCACGTGTGCCCTGCCGGGGCTGCTTTGGTCCGGTTCGACGCGAAGGCAACCAGATGCTTGACATGATGAATGCCCTTGCCAGTAACGCAATAGACTATACCTCTGTTGTTGACCGTCGATCTTTATTACGTTTTTCCGGCTCCCATGGTCTGCTTCGCAAGCTGCCTGTCCGAAAAAACACGGAGGAATAACAATGGGAAAAACAATTACCATCCAACCAATCACACGTATTGAAGGCCACGCCAGAATTGCCATTCATTTAGATAATGACGGCAATGTCAATGATGCTTTTTTACATATTATGTCGTTGCGAGGCTTTGAAAAATTCATAGAGGGAAGACCGGCAGAAGAAGTGCCCCGGATCGTAAACCGAATCTGTGGAATCTGCCCCTGGATGCATCATCTCTCGTCCAACAAGGCTGTTGAAGGCTGTTTTGACGTCACGCCCACTCCCACAGGCCATAAACTACGGGAGATGTGCCAGATCATGGCCCACATCAACGATAAAATTCTCCACTTTTTCTTTTTGGCAGCGCCAGACTTTGTCCTTGGGCCGGACAGTGATTACTCGGTGCGCAACGTGGTGGGTATTGTAAAGGAAGCGCCAGAACTGGCCACACGAGTCGTTAAAATGCGCCAGCTTGGCCAGATGATGCTGGAACGGTTTGCAGGTAAAGCCATCCATCCCATTGCAGCCGTTGTCGGCGGTTTTGCCAAGCCCATGAGCGAAGAAGAACGACAGGGCCTACTGAAAGACACCCGTACTCTGCTTGACTTTGCGCTGTTTTCCATGGATTTTGCCAAGAATTCAGTCTTTCCAAAATATGCCGATGTCATTGCCAGCCTTGGTACCATTACCACCGGCTTTCTCGGCACGGTCGACGAGCTGGGATCACTCCGGCTCTATGACGGCACCCTGCGTCTGATGAAGGCGGATGGCTCCATGACAGATTTTCCGGTAAGCCAGTATGACCAGTATCTTTCGGAGCATGTCGAGTCATGGACTTATGGTAAATTACCCTATGCCAAGTGCTGGGATGAGGGTTTTTCCATGGATCTTGACGCACCAAAAGGGGTCTACAGGGCAAACACTCTGGCCAGAATAAATGTCTGCGACCAAATCTCCACCCCCCATGCCCAGGCAGAACTTGAAGAGTTTCGGGAAAAATTTGGTCGACCCGCTCAGGGCACGCTCCTCTATCACTGGGCGCGATTGATTGAACTGGTCTACTCATGCGAACGCACTATTGAACTCCTCAGCCAGGATGACATCACCGACACTGATATCCGGGCAAAAGCTGAGCCAAAGGCCGGACGAGGTATTGGCCATGTCGAGGCACCTCGCGGCACCCTGATCCATGATTACACAACCGATGAAAATGGTTGCATTGTCAAGGCCAACATGATTGTCGGCACTACCCACAATATTGCTCCAATGAACATGAGTGTTAAAGAAACAGCCACCAGCCTTATTAAAGACGGTGTGTATGACGAAGGCTTGCTCAACAAGGTGGAAATGGCAGTGCGTGCCTATGACCCCTGAATGTCCTGCGCAACACACCGCCTGGATGGCGGCATGCCAGTTACCGTAACCATGATTGACAGCAAGGGAACTGCGATTAAAACATTAACAAATTCGTAATCAGCAAGGATAGATCCTGATTGTCATCAACAACAGACAGCAGAATCTTCAAAATATGGAGGTTCTGCTCGTTTTAGTGATAACCACTCTGCCTTGCTACAACTTTTGACAAATCAACATGGCTTAATCATAATCGCCGGCTACAACAGCCATGGAGATCCGGATCATGAACGTGACTAGCTCACAACAACCCAGGACTTTCAGACAAAGAGGTTTTCATTATGCATGATACCAATGAAAAAAAAAGACGGAAGATTCGGGCGGAAAACCCGAGCGGTGCCTGTGGTTATGTTGGCCACCTCACCGCAGATGAACTGAAAGAGAGAGCTGTTGGCCAAGATGTAGACGGCAGCTGTCCAATTTGCGGCATGGTACACCTCACCCGTGACGAGATTGAAGAACTGGAACGTCAGAAAATCAGTGAGTCAGAACGCTTTGACACTATTAAGAGGGAAGCAGAGGCTGAAGGAGAATAAAAAAACTCCCGGCGGGCAGGACTTTTGTCGAAGTACCACAACCAGTTACGGCTGCATATTTCATCAGCAAGCTGCTGTTTTTTCCTGCCATTCATGGTAAAAAAGAAATAAGGAAAAATACTGGTTGCCTGACCTCTCTTCTCCTCTTCTGCCTGCCGGGTTGATAATGAAAAAAGTACAATATGCGCAGTATGGTGACAAACACAGGAGCAAAACCATTTATCTGGTTGCCCCCAGGCACCCGGATAACTTCTGGTCAATGCAGGGCACCGCAGATATTCTCGGGGCAAAAACCCTGATGCCCAATGCGGCTCTGGCAACACTTATGGCGCTCACTCCAGCCCATATCAATGTCCGCTACGCCCTGGCAGATGAGAATGTAGCCCCCATTGATTTCAGTTTTCCCTGTGACCTTGTGGTCATCACCGGCGGCACCCTGCACGCTGCCCGTATCCGGGAAATATGCGCCCGCTTTAAACAGCAGAACACCCCGGTTGCCCTGGGCGGCACCTATGCCTCTATTGAATTTGATCGTTGTGAAGGTCTTGCCGACCATCTCTTTATTGGCGAGGCCGAATATAGCTGGCCACAGTTTCTCAACCACTGGCAAGCCGGAAACGGACTGCCGGTTTACAGGCAGAAAGGCTATATAGATATACTCGACAGTCCCGCACCAGACTGGTCGCTCATCCGGGTGCAGGATTATGTCAACATCAGTATCCAGACCAGCCGGGGCTGTCCCAACCAATGCGATTTCTGCGATGTAATTCAATACGTGGGCAGGCGTTACCGGGTAAAATCCATAGAACAGATTCTGCATGAACTGCAAAATGCCCATGATATCGGGGCACGAACAGTCTTTTTTTCCGATGATAATTTTCTTGGCAACCCCGGTTTTACGAAAAAGCTGCTTACTGCAATCATCAAATGGAACATCAAACAGAGCAGACCACTTTCCTTTTCCACCCAGATTACCGTACAGGTGGCCGATGATGACGAACTGCTGAAGATGTTTGCCGACGCCCGTTTTTCCGTGCTTTTTCTCGGGGTGGAAACCGTTCGCAAGGCCAGTCTTGCCGAAGTGCACAAGAGCCAGAATGTGCAAAAGGATATTTTTGAACGAATACGCAATATTTCCCGATATGGTCTTGTTCCCTTTATCGGTTTAATTGTCGGCTTTGATCATGACGATGAATCGATATTTCAGGATCTTGAAGACTTTCTCATTGCCACCGACAGCCCTATTGCAGGTATCAGCCTGCTTAATGCACCGCGCCATACTACGTTATATAATCGTCTTAAGGCCGAAGGACGGTTGACAAAACAGCAGTTTTCAGGGGAGTGGCAGCTGCACACCAACATTGTTCCGGCGCAGATGAGCGTGGAAACGCTGGTTCGTCTGTACCAGCAGTTATTTAGAAAAATTTATCAACCCGATCATTTCGAAGACAGATTCTTCAAATGGCTGGCTCAGGTGGAATACTTCACCACAGTCTATATCAACAAAAAGCCGGATCCCAGGCAACTGCTCTTTGGCATACGCATTTTCAGCTATTTCCTGTTTAAGGCTACACCGGAAATGCGCACCTTTTTCTTTACAATGCTGAAAAAAACCTGGCAGCTTAATCCAAAACTTATGAAACGCTTTTTTACCGTGATCACCCAATACAACCATTTTCACGGCTTTGTACGACACAACATGACCTGATACTCACTGTGGGCAGTTGCAGTCCCGGGGTAATGCAAACCAGAGAATTATTCCTCCTGTGAAGAATTCCCCTGATCCGGCGTTAATTATTACCTGTTAAGACATTATGACCACCTCACGCATCATTCGTACCATGTTTCCCTTTCTATTCTGGTTTAAAGGGTATGACATAAAAGCGTTGCGCCTTGATCTCCTTGCCGGTATTACCGTGGCTCTGGTGCTGATTCCCCAGTCCATGGCCTATGCCCAGCTTGCCGGGCTGCCAGCCTATTACGGGCTGTATGCCTCATTCCTGCCGCCCATGGTGGCCGCACTCTTCGGGTCAAGCCGGAGGCTGGCCACCGGCCCGGTTGCGGTGGTGTCCATGATGACGGCGGCAACCCTTGAGCCCCTGGCCATTTCCGGAGGCGAGGCCTATGTCGCCTATGCTATCCTGCTGGCCTTTTGTGTGGGGATATTCCAGCTCATGCTGGGAGTGCTCCGCCTGGGGGTTATTGTCAACCTGCTCTCCCACCCTGTTATTACCGGTTTTATCAATGCAGCCGCCCTCATCATTGCCTCCAGCCAGTTGCCCAAATTTTTTGGTGTGCATGTTGATAAGGCCGAACATTATTACGAGACCATGCTGCGGGTGGCTCAGTCGGCAATCCATTTTACCCACTGGCCCTCTTTTTTCATGGGATTGCTGGCCATTGTGATCATGGCCGGATGCAAACGCAAACATCCCGGGCTGCCCTGTGTGCTGTTTGCCGTTGTGGTTACCACTGTACTGTCATGGGTATCAGGTTTTGAGCAGAACAGAACCGTAACCGCTGCAGACATCCATGTCCCTGGCTTTACCGAAAAAATTGATCAACTCAACTCGAACCTTGACCATATCCTGCAAACGGTTTCAGTACGGGCAGCCATTGCAGGTGTACCTGACCAGCAGGTAGAACCTGCAAAAGCCGAAAATGTCTGCTCCAGTTGCCATGCCATCCGGGGCATAGGACTGGACGAGTTGAAAAATCAAGATCGGGTTGTCAGTGAAGAAAAAATACCGCTCCAAAAGGTTCTGGAACTTCATCTGATGGCAGGTGTTCTGGATCAGTACCTTGCCGAGGAAAAAGAACGTGCGGTTGAGCTGCGCAAAGAGTTGCGCTCCCTGCAACTGGTTGCGGTAAAAGGGTCGGGTGACATTATCTATTATCTGCAAAAAGAGCAGGCAGATGCATTTGAACTGGCAGATACTCACACCTGGCGACTGCGCATAGGCAACAACCAGATTCTGCCGGAAAAAATCCTGCTTGTCGGCGGGGGCGAGGTGGTGGGTACTGTCCCGCCGGGGCTGCCGTCGATCTCCATGCCCCATTTTGATCTTAAGATCATGGTTAAGATGATCTTACCGGCAATTATCATCTCCATTCTCGGCTTTATGGAGGCCATATCCATTGCCAAGGATATGGCAGCCCGCAGCGGGTACCGTCTTGACCCCAACCAGGAACTCATCGGCCAGGGGCTTGCCAACATTGCCGGATCGTTCAGTGGCAGTTATCCGGTGTCGGGCTCTTTTTCACGCTCTGCGGTCAATTTCCAGGCAGGTGCGGCCAGCGGGATGTCATCGGTGTTTACCAGTATTGCGGTCATCATTACCCTGCTCTTTTGTACTCCCCTGCTCTATCACCTGCCCCAGTCCGTGCTGGCGGCAATTATCATGATGGCGGTTGTCGGGCTTCTCAATATTCAAGACGTTAAACACGCCTTTACAGTGCGCCGGGCAGATGGAATAATCTGCGTTATCACCTTTGCAGCCACCCTCTTTTTCGCTCCGCACCTGGACAAAGGCATTATGATCGGGGTTGTTCTTTCAGCTGCGGTTTTTTTCTACAAGCGAATGCGGCCAAACATTGCCGAGCTTTCGCTCTGGGAAGATACTCATTACAGGAACACCAGGCTGTTTAACCTGGCACAATGCAAATATATTGCGGTTATCCGCTTTGACGGGCCACTCTTTTACGGCAATATCAGCTACCTCGAAGATGAGGTTCTCAAGATTGTCCGGAACCTGCCGGAACTGCGTACTATTCACTTTAAATGTAATGGCATCAATACCATGGATACCTCTGGCGAACACGCCCTGTCGCAGATTGTTGACCGACTACACGCGGCAGGTTACACAGTCTGTTTCAGCGGCATAAAGGTACAGATTGTAGAAATTATGGAACGTTCCGGCCTGCTGGAAAAAATTGGCCCTGAAAATACCTTCCCAACCCTTGCGCAGGCTCTCGATATCATCTGGGAACAAGCCCATGACCACTCAGATGAAATCTCCTGCCCTCTGAAAAAGATCGTGAGGCTTGGAGACAATGCATGAACTCTCCCTTGCCCAGGGGCTGCTTGACCAGCTGGTCACCCTTGCCGACACCCACGGGGCGACAACAGTAGCAGAGGTACGGGTACAGATAGGAGAGCAGGCTGGAATCGTGACCGACTCCTTTTGCTTTGGCTTTGACACCCTGAAAAAAGATGCTGCGCTCACCCGAAACGCAACTCTTGAAATAACCCATACCAGTGGCTCCGGGCTGATTCTTGCCCAGGTGGTCATGGAATAACAAGAATGTCACGGATGCAATGAATAAGAGAATTTGAAAAAACAATTGGAGGGATAAGTAATTTCCCACTAACTATTACGTTCTAAGGTTTATTCATGAATAGAAGCTCAGAAAAATTAATATATAGAAAGGCAAAAGCAAGTGACTTACAACGCTTACAAGATTTAGAGCAGAGAATAATAGAATCTGAGCGTCCCTTTAATTCTTTTATCAAGTCTGAAAATGCTACGTATTACGACATTAAAGAACTCCTTTCCAATAATAAATCACATGTAATCGTAGCTGAAGATAATTCTAAAATTATTGGAACAGGCTATGCCCAATTACGTTTATCAAAGAGTTATTTTAAACATACCATTCACTCTTATCTTGGTTTCATGTACACATCTCCTCAGTACAGAGGCAAGGGGATCAATGGGGAAATTCTTAAATTACTCATATCCTGGAGCCAAGAACAAGGAGTTAATGATTTTTACCTGAAAGTTTATTCAGGGAACACAGCAGCCATAAAAGCTTATGAAAAAATCAATTTTAAACCATGTCTCCTTGAAATGAAATTGAATCTTTAGGCCACCTTTAAAAGATCACAACAAATACAGTTAATAAAAAAGATAACAAAACCCCCAGGAACTCCTATGTGTGACTCATGCGGATGCCATGTCAATGACCAGGCTGATAAAAAAACGATTGATGTCCACCAGAGCCTGCTGGCGGCAAACGATGCCCAGGCAGCAAAAAACAAAGCGCATATCGAGGCCATGGGCGCTGTGGCCATTAATATGATCTCAAGCCCCGGCTCGGGAAAAACCACCCTTCTCGAACACACCCTTGACCGGGTGGGCAATCGTTGGAAAATTGGCGTCATTGAGGGCGACATTGAAACCGAGCGTGATGCCGAGCGCATCCGCAAAAAAGGAGTGCCTGTTGTCCAGCTTACCACCGGGGGAGCCTGCCACCTGGATGCCCCGCTGGTTCATAAAGGATTGCACGCCCTTGAGCACCAGAGTAAGACCGGAAAATTTGATCTGATCTTTATTGAAAACGTGGGTAATCTGGTCTGCCCGGCCACATTTGCCCTGGGCGAACACGAACGTCTTATTTTAGTCTCTGTTCCGGAAGGCTCTGACAAGCCCGCCAAATATCCGACCACCTTTCATGGAGCGGATACCTTTATGATCACCAAGACCGACCTGCTGCCCTATTTTGATTTTTCGGTTGCAGAGGCCGAGCAGGAAGCACTTCGCCTCAATCCTGAGCTGCGTATTCTCAAGACCGGTGCCCCGACAGGTCTGGGCATGGACGACTGGCTGAACTATCTTGACGCATTAATTACAGACTAAGCGAGTAACCGGACACAAGCGTATGGACGAATACATTGTCGAAGATCTGATGGTATCTCTGGCAGAATACGCCACTGTTTCCTCGGGCTGTACCCTTCATGAAGCCGTGCTTGCTCTTGAAAAAGCCCAGGAAAAATTTGACCATTCCAAATATAGACATAGATCAGTTCTTGTGCTGGACACAAACAACCAGGTCATTGGCAAGCTCAACCATCTTGATGCGTTGCGGGCACTCATCCCCAGCCACACAGGCCTTGCCGACACAGAAACATTGACCGGATTTGGTTTCAGCAACAGTTTTCTCAGAAAGCTGCATCAGCAACGATTGATTCACGCGATTTCCCTTGATCAACTCTCTCGCAATGCCCGCACATGTATGGTGGAAGACTATATGCGTACCCCGCATGACGATGAATATATCGACCATAAGGGCAGCATTTCCACAGCCATTCATCAACTGGTTCAGGAAAACCTGCGCTCTTTACTGGTCAGAAAGGAGCAGGAGATTATCGGTATCCTGCGCTTAACCGATGTTTTTTCCGCATTATATCACACCATGGCCAAACCGGAGATGCCATGAACGGACTTGAAAAGCTGCTCAAACGAATCATCCAGCGGGTAAACATTAACCTCAGGGAATTCGATTTTGACGTGACCCCCTGTATTGAGAAGCTGGTTCCCTTTGAAGACCTTGAAACAGTGCACGGCTTTTACGCCGTTTCCCCTCTCCATACCCTGGATTTCCGCTTCAGCCGCTCCAATCTTGCAGGAAGCTATTTTCTGGGCAAATGCCGAGCCACCAATGCCATTCTCTTTAAAAGCGATATCAGAGGCGATGAACTGAAAAAAAAGGGCAGCCTGTTCAAAGAACAGGGCTTTGAAATACCACTGACCAAGAACGAAGGAATTCGTATTGAAGACAGTTTCCTGCTCAAAACACTGGTGCATAACTATTCCCATGACCCGGAAATGCCGGAGCGTTTTACCATCAGCAATACCGTTGCCACCCATTTTACCAACATCCACGGCTCCCCCACAGACGGCAGTTTTCTTGCCCCCTTTGCAACGGTTGATTTCACCACGGTTAACGACTGCATAATTGGCCCTTACAGCTATATTCAGGCAGGAGAAATCAATCATTTTCACATTGATTACGGCACGGTCTGGGTGCGCAGCCCAGGCCAATTTAATTTTCTCTACAAATTTCCCGAAAAAGCATTGCGCCCATATATCGACTTTGAACCAGGCAAAAACCCGAAGGGAATGTTTATTGATTTCATCAATAACCACGAAGAAGAGTTTGTTAAAATATTTGCCACTGTCAACCGGCAAAGCCCGATACCGGTGCCAGACACTGCCTCTCTTGACAGGTTTGCCGTGGTTCTTGGCGACTGTACTGTTGCCGAAAATGTACTGGTTTCACAACGTGCCTATCTTGAAAATGCCCATCTGGGCAAGGGAGCAAATGGGCAGGAAAACTGTTTTATCATCGACTCAAACCTGGCTGGAAACAATGTCACTGCCCACGGCGCAAAACTGATCAATACAGATCTGGATACCGGAGTTTTTGTCGGCTTCAACAGTTTCATCAGAGGCAGAAATGACCGCCTTAAAATAGGCAAGGATTGCATCATCATGCCCCATACCATCATTGACAGTTCCGGTGCGCTTGCCATAGAAGAGGGCTGCCTTGTCTGGGGTATAATTACCGGGGAACAGGATCTCCAGGAAAACAGTATACCACTGCATAAACTTGAAAAAATACGTTCAGGTTTTTCCAGGGGAAACCTGCTGTTTGAAGGCAACGGAAAAAGTTTTGTCCACACCTTTCAAGAGCGCATTCAACACATCCTGCACAGTAACGGTGCTTTTTTTGATGGCAAGAAAGGCAAAGGCCATGCCCAGAAAAACCAGAACATTTCCTTTAACATTATCCAGCCCTACGCCCGGGGCAGAAAAAAAGGCATGTTTCCCACCATGGTTATCAAACCGTAAGAGAATCATGCCCCGAAAAAGTTTCAGTCGTCTGAATTGCAAGGTATTCTTATAATTTGTCGAGGTAAAGGGTATATGGTCTTTATCGGGATCGGTGGTGAGACATTTTAGAAATCCAAAGGACTTTTGATCTCCTTGATGGTAACACTTTGTACCGTGTGAGTGTATATCATGGTCGTACGAACATCACTGTGGCCACGAAGTTTCTGATTTCCATCTGTTAAGATTGTCGAAGAAGAGTTAAAACAACTCAAACTGGTTCTGTCTGTAACCAGCGGTTTACTTCCAAGCCAAAATCATCGGGGTATTTCCCGGCCAAAACAGCAGTGTACAAACCAGCCAGTGTTCGTGTAGTTCTT
>RKSL01000075.1 GCA_008633435.1 Candidatus Desulfobulbus rimicarensis
GGATGACTGAAGATTGTCGAGCCCTTGATTCAAACTAATGCTCAACTATCATGTAACAATCAAGAAGTGCCAGAAAAATTCAGGGAGGTACGCAAGCCCGCGAGACCACGAGAGGCCAACGAGCTATAACCCGTCTATGCGAGGCGGCCTGATCGGAGTCTCACAGGTTCGCTTACCTGCCTGAAGAATTGGGCGCATCTGATCAGTTACACTCAGTGGTTTTGCAAGTTTTTTGCACCCACCTGAAGAGTTACATTAAATGAAATATTTGTAGGCAGAAACAGGTACAGAAAGGATAAAAAAAGGGCAGGCAGATCACAATCTGCCTGCCCTTTTCACACGCATTAATCAGTCAGTCTACAGCGTAGATTCTTCGATAAAGAGTTTGTTTTCTTCAATAATCTCGTGGACAATATCAATTGCCTCCTGAAGATCTTTTATGCCGCCTCGAACAAAACTATCGCGCAGACGGATCATATATTCCTGATCACCCTCTTTGTTGGCAATAGTCTGAATATACAAGCTCATTCTTGATCCAAGGCGGATATAATGGGCACTTTGCAGTTCTTTACCTTTGTATGTCCATCGACCAGCCACATCATGCAGCATGAAATCGTGGATCTGTTTTGGAAATTCCATGGTTATCTCCTTGCTCAAGATGCATTATATGTAACGCCATCCAGTTCAGTCTTCTCCCGGATAGCACCTTCAGCGCGACCAACAACAACAGCTGCCGTAGCATCGCCCCACACGTTAATCGCTGTACGAAACTGGTCAAGAATACGGTCAATGGCTAGAATAAGACCAATACCATCAAGTGGCAGCCCCGCAGCTGTAAGTACAATACCCATGGTCACAAGACCAGCACCTGGAATAGCCGCAGCACCAACAGCAGCAAGAGAGGCTGTGATAAAAATAACAATCTGGGTTCCTATGGTGAGATCAATCCCCATAAGCTGGGCAATAAAGATAACAGCAACAGACTCATACAGAGCCGTGCCATCCATATTGATTGTCGCGCCAAGAGGCAGGACAAAGTTACCAATACGACCGTCAACACCAGCACGTTTTTCCAGGTTGCTCATGGTCATGGGCAGGGTCGCAGCAGAAGATGCTGTTGACCAGGCTGTCATCATGGCTGGAGAGAGAGCTTTAAGCAGTCTGAACGGATTGTATCGCCCCATTACAAGAACAAGGATTGGCAAAGTAACAAACCCGTGCAGGAAAAGTCCCATCAATACTGTTGCCCCGTACTTGCCAAGAGCTTTTAATGCCGGGAATCCAAGATCCATAAAAATGGCAGTCACCAGCATGAATATAGCATAGGGGGCAATTTCCATGACCGCCATGATCCCCCTTTGCATTATCCGGTCAATTCCATGGATGACATTGGTTAATGGCTCTGCATCCCTCCCTACCACTGCTGCAAATACTGCCAGAAAAATAGTGAAAAAGATAATCTGAAGGATATTGCCTTTGGCAAAGGCTGCTGCAGGGTTTTTGGGAATCATGTTAACAAAGGTGTCAACAATGATAATTGCAGCACTGCGCTCCCCTACTCCCTGTTTGCTGACTTTTGCCGGAACCTCGGTAGAAATATTCAAGGCAGAAAGTGCCTCTTTATCAATACCAAGACCAGGATTCATAATATTAACAACAATCAAACCGACAAGAACGGCAAGAGCTGTAGTTAACATGTAATAACCAATGGTTTTACCACCAATTTTACCCAAAGTTCGTACATCGCCAAGATTTGCCACAGCCATATAGATAGAGGCAAAAACAAGGGGAACAATGAGCATACGCAGCAAGCGGATAAAAATATCCCCGCCATACTTAAACAGGGTTTTCATGATATAGAGAGGCCCTTCTGAAATCCCTGGCCCCATGGCCATATTGATCCAGATACCCAGGCCAATACCACCTACAATTCCAATAAGAATCTTCCACTGAAGATCCAAGCCTTTTTTCTTTTTTGTCTCGGCCATATCAGTCTCCTCCGTAATAGTCTTCATTCAGGTTGTAGCTTCTGGTAACCACCTTGGATGTAATCGGCAGGTATTGACCCAGGAATTGCTCAACTTGACCATTGGACTGAAGTTCCCGAACAAATACGTTCAACAGATTCAATAAATCCTGATTCCCCTTGCGGATTCCGATACCATAATAATCGGGTTTGAAAGGAGGATTCAGCACAACTGCTCTGTATTTTGCTGTTTTCGCATTTTCTTTAAGCCATACTTTAAGAAAAATTTCATCATGTACCATGATGTCAGCGTCACCTTTAAGTGTGGCTGACGCTGCAGCTTCGTTACTTGGATAACTTTTAATCATGGCACCCGGGAAAAAACCAGGTACAGCTCGCTCAGGAGCTTTGCCCTTGGTTACTGCAATTCTAAGGCGACTCATTTTTTTATTGGCCATTAATTCCTTTTTCAAAGAAGCATAATCAGGAGCAGCTGAGATACCCAGACCAACAGAGCTGACTTTATTCAGCAAAATTGATAATCCCGTTTCAAAATATGGATCAGAAAAATCAATAACTTTTGCCCTGTCAAAGGTGATACTCATTCCGGCCATGATAATGTCTATATCATTATTTCTAAGCATTGGAATAAGCTCAGAAAACGACTTAGGCACCACGACTTTCAACTCTACACCAAGTTTATCAGCAAGCACCTTGGCAATGCTAATGTCTACGCCCTGCTGTTTACCATTACTGGCAAACGAAAAAGGTTTAAAAAGTGGATTGACCCCAACGCGTAATACTTTGCTTGAAAGTATCCCTGCAAGAGTTGGCGACGTTGAATCACCTTCCTGGGCATACAATCCTGTTGCCGACATTATTATAAAAAATAATGCGGTGACCAGTAATTGAATTCCACGACGACTGGTGTGTTTCATGTTCCCTCCTTGTAAAAATAATAAGATACAACAACGTACTAAAAAAATATTTCTTTGACATCAGCATTACCAGCATGACATCACACACATAGCACAAAGCGCAGGTCACAAAAACAAAACAAACAAAAAGCACAAAAAAGGCGAAAATTAGAGATTTTGCTGAAAAAAACTACGGGAACTTCGGGTTGATATCCAATCAATGAACGAGCTGAATAGTACCCCGAGTTGATATCAGATGTATCTTTCGCCAATTTGCACGAAGTTTGAAAACTATACAAGTAGAAGCAAGATAAAGACCAGTTTTCATTTACTCCGCCCTCTTAACGAATATATTACCAGTTACCAGCGTGGTATTTACCAAATATTAACCTTTATCCTGAATAGAAAAGAAACGGTATACTCAACAGATATTTCAGAAAGTTGGCTATTCCGTTATATTAACTGGAAGAATTGAAATGCTGAGGAACGCTTAAGTGAAAATGTGGGAAACCTGCGGCCCGCATGGGTAACAATTGACACATCGGCCTTGTAGCCACGGGTTAAAACTGACCGCCTACTCTTCAGTTTTTAGAAGACCATGCTTTTTCATCTTGTAGTACAAGGTTTTACGGGGAAGACCAAGAGATGTATATGTGGCGGTAATATTGCCCTGGTTCCGTTCAAGCTCTCGTGCTATCAAACATTTTTCAAAGGCATTTATTTTATCGATAAGCGCGGGATCGTTACCATTTGCACCAGAATCTTCCGCTGTTAATGAGCACGAATCATCAAGGCCAAGCACATGCCTTTCAGCAGCATTCTCTAACTCACGCACATTACCAGGCCAACGTTTCTGCATAAGCTGATGGAGAAGATTACTGGTTATTTCAGGCACTGGACGGTTCAAACGTTTTGCAGACCTGTCAATAAAAAGTGAAAACAGCAAAGGAATGTCATCTACTCGCTTACGTAAGGGGGGAATTTCAAGAATCGCAACATTGAGCCGGTAATAAAGGTCTTCACGAAATTGTCCCTCCTCACAGGCCTGACGAAGATTTTTTTTGCTCGCAGCAACAATACGTAAGTTAAGTGAAATTTCTTTTGAACTGCCTAATCGCTCAATTTTGCGTTCTTGAAGCACTCTGAGTAAACGCACCTGAAGCGTATTCGGCATGGATTCTATCTCATCAAGAAACAAGGTGCCGCCATCTGCCTGCTCAAACTTCCCGATAAATACCTTGTCTGCACCGGTGAAGGCTCCGGGGTCATGTCCAAAAAGTTCATTTTCAATGATTGTCTCTGGTATTGCCCCGCAATTTATGGCAACAAACGGTTTATGGCTGCGACCAGACTGCTCATGGAGACAACGGGCAACAAGTTCTTTGCCTGTACCGGTTTCCCCGCGAATAAGCACATCTGTGTCTGTATCGGCAATATTAAGGATTGTACGCCTAACCTGAGCGATGCCTGTGCTCCGGCCAACAATAATAGATTCCAGCCCCTCCTTTTCTTCAATTCGTGCCCGTAACTGACGATTATCCAGAATAAGTTTTCTCTTTTCCTGGGCTCTGGAGACCACATCAATTAAGTGTTTTGTGGAAAGGGGTTTCTCGATAAAATCATAAGCCCCGTTCCGCATAGCCTCAACAGCCATACTCACATCCCCATGACCGGTTATCATAATGACAGGAAGATCTGTATCAAGAGCCATTACTTTGGCAAGAAATGCAAAACCATCCATAGGTTCCATAAGTACATCAGTAACAATAACTCCAGACCAGTCATGGTGGATTTTCCCTAAAGCGGTAGCAGCGTCCTGAAACGATTGCGTATCAAAACCAGCAAGCTGTAATGTTTGCCCTGCTGCGCGACATACATGAGGGTCATTATCCACAAGAATAACTTTTCCGGTATGGTTCATATTTCCTCTTGTAAAACAGCGGCACAGGATTTCAGAAAAATCTGAAACACTGCCCCTTTTTTCTGGTGATTCGTAACGGTGATATGACCACCTAAATCATTGAGAATTGATCGTGTCAGTGAAAGACCCAGTCCAAGCCCGTTACCCTGTTTCTTACGGGTAAAAAATGGTACAAAAATATTCGGTAAATCCTCTGTCGGGATACCAGGGCCGGAATCCTGTACTGACAAAACAATTTCTTCACCTACAGCCTCGGCAGTTATAGTAATTTTTTTTTCAGGTTGTCCGACTACAGCATCAAGAGCATTTGAGATAATGTTTAATAACACCTGTTCCAGGCGAACCTGATCTGCCAGGACAAACGTTTTTTCATTGATAAGATTGATCAGCCGAACCCCTGTTTTTTCTATCTCCATATCAAGTAATACCAGCACATTACTGACACTCAAACGCAAATCAACAGGTTCAAGCGTTACTGTTGATTTTCTTGCAAATGACTTGAGATGTTGGGTGATATTTGACATTTTTATAACCAGCTCATTGATATCACATAAATTTACCCTCAATTGCTCTGGCTCATTCTCATCCAGCAAAATACAAGAATTTTCAGCAAACATCCGTATTGCAGCAAGGGGTTGACTGATTTCATGGGTTATACTGGCTGCCATCTGCCCTATTGCTGCCAGTTTACCAGCTTGAATGAGTTCTTCCTGGGTTTCCCGTAATTCATTTTCAGTACGGATTCGCTCCTGTATCTCCCTGGTCAGTTGAACATTTGCCTCAGTAAGCTCTCTGGTGCGATTGAGTACCCGTTGCTCGAGCTGCTCATTAAGTTTTTGCAAGCTGTTATGTGAACGAAGCTCTATCTCTTTTTGCTTACGATGTGCCCGCCTTCTATTATGTAACAGGGCACCACTGAGAAAGAAAATAACCAGAAGAAACGCAACAAGGAGAACAATATTTCTAACCTGCCGATCAACGTAGGAAATATCCAAGAGGATATGGACAGTCCACCCGGCATCAACCATCTCGTGAGATTGGATGAGAAATCTCTTTTCATGACGTGCCAGATTACTCCCCTGAACATAAGGAAGGATGCCAGATTTTAATGCAATGAAATGCAGACCATGCTCATCTCTTAAAATTTTAGTTGAACTTAACGATTGCGGGGAGATATTGCCATATCGCAAACTCTTTTGAAGCTTTTCAAGAGTTTCTTCTTGAAGGGGGGTTAACGCATAAAATCGCCAGGGAGCATAACTGGAAATAAATATAACGCCATCATGGTCAGTAACCACGACTTTTTCAAACCCCTGAGCCCAGTTTTGTTCGAGACGTTGAAGATGTACCTTGACTGTTATTACCCCAATAACTCTATTTTCGCTGTACATAGGGGCTGCAAAATAATACCCCCGAATTTTTGAGGTGCTTCCTAAAGCAAAATACCGGCCAGGCTCTCCCTGAACTGCTTGTTTAAAATACGGTCTGAAGCTGAGATCTTCTCCGATAAATGATACTTTTTTATTCCAGTTACTTGATGCAAGGGTAACACCCTGTGTGTTTAAAATATATATTGCTGATGTATCTGCAATAGTGTTGATTCGTTCAAGTTCTTTATTGACGGCGATAAGCTGACGTTGATCATCGGGGTTGGCAAGCAGTTGTAAAAACAGAGGGTTCCTGGACAAGATTTTAGGAAGAGCTTCAAATTTATCAAGCTCAATTTCCAGGTCGCCTATGTACACGTTGAGTGAATCACCAGCTTTAGTTGCTATCTGATCTAACTCTATTGTTCTTACCCATTTTCCGGTAAAAACAAGGAGAAGGACACCCCCCCCCAACACCACAGGAATGAACAGCCACTTAAGCAACTTTGTGTTTCTTAAAGCCTTTGTCATCACTCAATAATGCCCTACCAGACATAATCTATGCAAGGCCTTTTCTGAGTTCTCCACTCTAAAGACTACAATGTGATACCCGACGAGAAGAATACACTATAAAAAAGCCAAGAATATGGCATAGAATAACGACTGAATCTAGTGCCTGTCCCAAAATGAGGATTTTTGTTCGAGCTCAGGTAAGCTACCGACGGAAGACTCCGAGGATTGCGAAAAAAATAAGCGCAGGCATATAAGTGATATCGGAGTCTACCTTACCTTACCCCCGAGCAGTATTTTTTGAGCATGACGCAGAGATCGGACAAAAAGACCATTTGGGGACAGGCACTATCTAACTGACAATACAATACAAAGAAGATGAGCAACGTTACAAGTGGATGAATCCAGGTTACATAAATTTGGTTCCCCAAACTTTCAAGGTATTGTTCTCGTCGTCGCTAATAGACTGGCCAATAGCTTCAAGGAGAGGAGCAATGTCCTCTTTAGCAAGGGTTTCAGGGCTGGAATTAACTGTATCAAAGCCATCCTCAATAACAACAATTGCTGCCGGGCCAACCATGTCCATGAGTTGATCATTCAGACCATCTAAAAATTCCTCTCTTTTATCCGCTGCGAGCAAAGTTTTTGGCAGTCCCTCTTTGGCAACCCCTGCAATAATCAATCTGCAGGTTCTGGTAAGTACAGCAAGTTCAGCATTTCCTGCCAAAGTAACAATGTCGGCAATGGTATTTTTCCCATCAAAGAGCAGAGCCATCTTCTGGTCTTTCTCGTTAAGGTTTGAAACCTTGCCAAGTTTTTCTTTGTCTACCTGATAGATCAGGGTATCTGAAGAAATATGATTGTTGATAATCTCAATATTTTTTACTGTTTTCTCTAAAAAAGAGAGCAGGGACATGGTGTCGATCTGAGGATCAAGAGTGTACTGACCAGGTTGACCTTCGCTAAACGTACTTGTAAAACTGATCCACTGCATGCTTAGAGAGGCAGCAGCTTTGCCTTTCAAAGATTTTGTTTCAACCTGTTCAATAATCCCCTCTTTAATGTA
>RKSL01000076.1 GCA_008633435.1 Candidatus Desulfobulbus rimicarensis
CATGCTGAGTTTGAGCATAACGACTGGTCTCAGGAAAAAATGGTGTAAGGATCTTAAATTTGATATTTATCGTCCTGGGTTAAGTTAGCAACCTTCGAAATAATCCGAGAAAAAGGGAAATTTACAAGCGCAGTATTGTTGCTGCATATACGTTTTTTTATTTCCCTTTGATGCTGAAGATCAGGCGAGGTATACAGCCTCCCGGGGGAACAACAAACTCAGGTAGTGTCTGTCCCAAAATGAGGCTTTTTGTTCGAGCTCAGGTAAGCGACCGAGGAAGACTCCGAGAATTGCGAAAAAAACAAGCGCAGGCATATAAGTGATATCGGAGTCTATGCTTACCTCCGAGCAGTATTTTTTGAGCATGACGCAGAGATCGGACAAAAAGACCATTTGGGGACAGGCACCAGGGTAGCCTTTACAGGGTGTGTACACTCAACAGACAGCCACTCTACAGCTTTCAAAGACCTTTTCCATATTCAAACCGGGCAAGCACGTTACGCTTTCTATCCCGAAACTCCAAAATGTTGCCATCAAGGCGGTAGCCATCTGTTGCAGAGAGAATCCGAAAAAAATCAAACTCAAGTTCCATCCCGTCAACGCAAGCCATTCGTTGACCAATGCGCTTGTTAAACAAAAAGACATCGCCCAACCTGAAATACGTTCCCGCAAAATCATTACAGCCACCAAACCCTTTAACCTTTTTGCCTTGTTCTGTAAGGTGAAGGAAAGGTCGTTTTTGAGTATTTGCAAGCTGTAGCGGGTGCCCTTCCAACTCGAGAAGATACCAAGTGCTGCCAACAAGCGGGATGGTGTGGGTGGCTGCACCGGTGCAGTCTATATCTGGGCGTATATCGACTAAACGCTCGGGAAACACAGCTGTATCATCTTCCAGCCCGTCCTCATCAACAGGTGTGGTGAACCGGCCTTCAATGCTCACAAGTAATGGCTCTTCCTGGGCGTGGGGATGACTGGTATAGACCTGTTCAATGGCAGAATATGCCCCGTCACGCATCATTAAAAAAGTTTTCTTGGTCAAACACTCTGTAAACTTCACCTCACCATTGGCGCGGGAATAATACCCCTGCATGGGGAGTGTGTAATCAAATGACGAGTTGCCGCCAGGGGTGACAATTAACTCGGTTTGCACCCCAAGCGGGACTTGACCGGACGATGCTGTTTGTACAGCCAAGGTTTTTGCTGAGGTGATAACAAGGGTTCTCGTGCTGTTTTCATAGGAAGAAAGGGTAACAGCACGACGTTTTACATCAAAATGCCAGAGGCCAAACTCAGCCTTTACCCTTGTAACGTCGGTATCTTTTAAGGTGGTTTCCAGGCGTAATAGATACAAATTCTCAGGGAAAAGGGTGAGAAACAGCCTCTTTCCGGAACAATTCTGACAGGGTGCTTCAGCTGAATAGACAACTGGCAGGGGCAGGGGATACGCCCCCCCTGATGCATCAGATACTGTTGAGTTTTGCTGCATTGCACAGCCGGAAAGAGAAAAAAGCAACAACGCGATGCTACATAAAACCCGCATATTCATCCCCATTAGTATTTTTTCGTTGAAAAGCCAATGCTGTTCACTCAAACTCTGACCTGGTCAGCTCCTCTTTCAGGCTGCGTTTAAACAGATCCTGAACTGCCTGACGGCAGGGTTTATCTTGATACAACACCTGATACGTCTGCTCTAAAATAGGCATTTCCACGCCAATGTTAGCTGCCAGATTAAAACAGGATTTTGTTGTCTTGACCCCCTCCGCTACCATGGTCATTTCAGCCAGAGCCTGGTGTAAGGTACGTCCCTCTCCAAGTTTTAACCCGACAGTACGGTTACGACTTAAACTGCCAGTACAGGTGAGCACCAGATCTCCCATCCCGCCCAAACCGGAAAAGGTGAGAGGATTGGCACCCAGCTTCACGCCCAGCCTGGTTATTTCGGCAAGCCCCCGGGTAATGAGGGCAGCCCTGGTGTTTAGGCCATATCCAAGACCATCGGAAATACCTGCGGCAATGGCAATAACATTTTTCATCGCCGCTGAGATTTCAAGACCGATAATGTCATTACTGGTGTACACCCTGAAAAAATCCGTCGAAAAAAGAAGCTGTGTGGCTTCTGCTGCTGATTTATCTATAAAACCTATGGTAACAGCCGTGGGTTGCCCTGTGGACACCTCATCGGCGAAACTGGGCCCACTGAGGACACCAATAAACATGGTTCCCCCACGGGATACCTGCTCAAGCTCGCTTTCCATTATCTGACACATGGTCTGGCGGCTGCCTATTTCAATTCCCTTAACTGCAGAAATAAGGTGCGTGTTGTCTTTCAGGTGAGGAATCAGCGAAGTAAAGACTTCACGATATCCATGTGAAGGCACAACCATGACCACACATTGACAATCTGCCACACAGTTGAGGTTATTCACAGGATGTAACGTCTTCGGCAGGGTAGCACCGGGAAGGTACTTTCTGTTCTCCCGGTCACGCCGCAAGGCATCAATGTGGGATGGATCATGCCCCCAGAGAACCACCTGCTCGCCTTTGTCGGCTAGAAGTTTGGCTAAGGCCGTACCCCAGCTTCCTGCGCCGATAACCGCTGTTTTATTGATCGCTCTTGGTGTCATCTATTTCCCCGTCTGTGACCTCCTCTTCATCCACGTCAGTACCACGGGCCAGCATGGACATGCCCACTACTTTTTCGTCTTCGTTTAAGTTAATCAGGCCAACCCCCTGGGTATTACGGCCAATGACCCGAATGGTATCCATGGGCATGCGGATAACCTTGCCCGAGTTGGCAATAAGCATGACCTGGTCTTCGTCAACCACCTGTAAAGCCCCAACAACAAAACCATTCCGTTCACTGGTCTTAATAGCAAAAATCCCTTTACCACCACGCTTCTGGAGCCGATAATCGGCAACAGCTGTGCGTTTGCCATAGCCATTTTCCGTAACCGTAAGAATGGAGTCATCATTTTTCAGGACAACCGCACCAACGACCTCATCATCTTCACCAAGGTTGATACCTTTTACCCCCGCAGCAAGACGCCCCATTACCCGGACATCAGATTCATGAAAATGAATGGAAAGCCCGCGTTTGGTGACAAGAAAGACCTCGTCATCGCCAGATGTTATTGCAGCACAGAGAATTTCGTCATCATCTTTAATGGTTAAGCCGTATTTACCCTTACGAAGCGGACGTTTGTATTCGGCAATGCTTGTCTTTTTTACACGTCCTTTTTTGGTCACCGTTAAAATAGACAGACTTTCGTCGGCATTGGCAAGATCAACAATGGGCAGTATTGCCGCCATTTTTTCATCTTCACTAAGTTCCAGCAGGTTGACAACAGCCTTGCCCCGAGCCGCACGACCGGCAAGTGGCAATTCATAAACCTTGCGCCAGAAAACCCTTGCCTTGTTGGTAAAGAAAAGGAACGTGTCAAGGGTTGAAGCGGTATAGAGATCTGTAACAAAATCATCTTCAACTGTAGTCATACCCTTAACCCCTTTGCCGCCTCGGCGCTGCGACCTGTAGAGGGAGAGTTGATTCCTCTTGATATAGCCAGTATGCGACACTGTAACCACCATCTCTTCGGGAGTTATCATATCCTCTGGAAGAATCTCATCCGGGGCATCAATTATTTCCGTGCGTCGCTCGTCTCCGTACAGTTCCCGAATGTTTTCAAACTCGTCACGAACAATCTGCATGACCATACCATCGTCGGCAAGCACCTTTTTCAGCCAGGAAATCCTCTCCATTATCTCGTTGTATTCCTTAACGATCTTATCCCGTTCAAGGCCGGTAAGACGTTGCAGTTTCATATCAAGAATGACCTGCGCCTGCAGCTCCGACAGGGAGAAACGATCTATTAACCCGGCTTTCGCTTCTGCCGGATTAGCTGACCCTTTAATCAAGGCAACAACTTCGTCAAGGTTTGAAATAGCTATTTTCAAACCTTCCAAAAGATGCGCTTTTTCCTCAGCCTTGCGCAATTCATAGGCTGTACGGCGGTATACTATGGTTCTGCGATGATCAATAAAGTGAACAAGAATTTCCTTCAGATTGAGGATTTCCGGCTTGTTATTGACAATACAGAGCAAAATGATACCAAAACTCTTTTGTAAAGGTGTCATTTTATACAACTGGTTGATGGTAATATCTGGAATTTCATCTTTTTTAAGTTCCATCACAATCCGCAGGCCATGACGGTCGGACTCATCCCGTACTTCAGAAATCGATGTTATTCTCTTGTCCTTCATCAACAGTGCTATTTTCTCAACCAGAGTTGCCTTGTTCTGCTGATACGGAATTTCAGTGACAATGATCGATTCACCACCTTTTTTGCGTTGCTCTACATGGGTACGAGCCCGCATAACCACCACGCCACGTCCGGTTTCGTACGCTTCACGTATACCGGCACGACCGCAGATAAATCCGCCTGTCGGGAAATCAGGCCCGGTGATAACCTCCATGAGTTGATGTACAGTCAGGTTTGGGTCGTCGACAAGTTTTATCAACCCATCAATCACCTCGTTCAGGTTATGCGGTGGTATTTTCGTGGCCATCCCCACAGCAATCCCCTCTGAACCATTAATAAGAATATTAGGGATTTTTGAGGGCATAACCGAAGGCTCAAGCCCTGAATTATCGTAAGTTGGAATAAAATCTACGGTTTCTTTGTCAAGATCGGCGACCAGCTCCTGGTCAAGCCGGGTCATGCGAGCTTCGGTGTATCGCATTGCAGCCGGGGCATCGCCATCCATGGAGCCAAAGTTCCCCTGACCATCAACCAGTGGGTAGCGAAGAGAAAAATCCTGAGCCATCCGAACAAGCGTATCATAAACTGCTGTATCACCATGGGGGTGATACTTACCAATAACGTCACCGACAATACGGGCAGATTTCACATAGGGTCGGTTATAGGTATTACCCAGTTCACGCATGGCAAATAATGTGCGTCTATGCACAGGTTTCAACCCGTCACGGACATCCGGAAGAGCCCTGCCGACAATAACGGACATCGCATAATCAAGATACGATTTGCGCAGTTCCTTTTCTATGGAAATCGACGGTTGCTGTGGCTCGTTATTTTCTATTTCTGTTGTCATATTATGTTATTTTCCTTCATTTGGTTACTGCACCCAGTGATCAATCACAAAATTTTTGCATGTGCAAAAGCCCAGTTACAACCCCAGTGAGGAGTTACCTGATAACGCATTCCGGGTATATACACCAGTTGTCAAACATCAAGTTCAGAGACTTCCAGCGCATGATTCTGGATAAACTCACGTCTTGGTTCGACCTTGTCACCCATGAGTGTCACAAAAAGATCATCTGCAGCCTCTGCGTCATTAATTTTTACCTGGAGCAGGGTGCGATTCTCAGGGTTCATGGTGGTATCCCAGAGCTGTTCAGGATTCATTTCGCCAAGACCTTTATAGCGTTGTAGATGGCTACCCTTAAAGGTTTCTTCACGAACCATCCGGATAAGATCATGCCAGTTGGGTGCGTCAAATGTTTTTTCTTGACCAGAGGAAGACGTTTTAGCAATAATAAAACTTCCTGAAAGATACTCTTGTATATCTCCAAACAAATCTATAGCGTGTCGGTATTCAGGAATAAGAGGAATATTTGGCCCAAGCGTTGTCCTGGTATGAGCCTGCCCCCGAAAAGCCACATCCGTCTCATAACAACTTGGTCGCCACCGGCAGGTACGGATAGTGCCGGTAATGGCATCAAGCGATACAAGTTTATCAGCCAAATTTTGGACAAAGGATTCATCCTGGAACTGATCAGCAGAGTGCACATCATTTTCCAGTAAAAAGATGGTGAGTTTTTCCTGAATATTCATCCGCTCAAGAAAACTGTTAATACGCTCAAAAAAGGTCAGTTTTTTGAGTAGTTCAACCATAGAATCACCGGAAATTTCACTCCCGTTATCCGCGGTGATCCGGATAAAACGGGATGCTTGATCATAGAGGTAGTCGTTTAACGCATCATCATCGATAAAGTAGCGTTCTTTTTTGCCACGCCCCAGGCGATACAGAGGGGGCTGGCCGATATAGACGTATCCTTTTTCAATAAGCGGTAACATCTGCCTGTAGAAAAAGGTAAGTAAAAGTGTGCGGATATGAGCACCATCCACATCAGCATCTGTCATTATGATGATTTTATGATACCGCAACTTCTCTTCGTCAAATTCTTCCCGACCAATACCTGTACCCAGTGAGGCAATCAGCTGTTTGATCTCTTCTGAGCCGAGAATTTTATCAAAACGAGCTTTCTCAACGTTCATTATTTTACCACGCAAGGGTAAAATAGCCTGCACAGAACGATCTCGCCCCTGTTTAGCCGAGCCACCCGCAGAATCACCCTCCACTATAAATATCTCGCGTTCTTCCGGATTTTTAGACTGGCATTCTGCCAGTTTACCAGCCATCATCACGGACAACCCGCCTTTTTTGCGGGAAAGTTCCCGCGCCCGGCGAGCTGCATCCCGGGCTCTGGCTGCATCGACAGCCTTGCTTAAGATGCGTTTGGCAACCTGGGGATTCTGCTCAAGATAGATACCCAGTTTTTCATTACAAATGGAAGAGACTATAGATTTGACCTCTGAGTTGCCAAGTTTAGTCTTGGTCTGCCCTTCGAATTGAGGGTTGGGAACCCGGACAGAGACAACAGCTGTCAACCCCTCTCG
>RKSL01000269.1 GCA_008633435.1 Candidatus Desulfobulbus rimicarensis
ATTGTTTGGTCTTGGTCATTTACTGTCAGGTCTTAATCAAGATGGTTTGCTTGTTGGCGTTGACAAACATTATGATGTCGCTTACTTGTAGTTTCCTGTTGTATATTTTTTATCTATGCATAAACAGGCATATCTATAAGGCATACTTGTAAAATTGTCTTTTCGTCCGATTTCTTTGTTGTGCTTAAGATTTTATTTTCGGAATATCAAGTATATGCCTGCGGTGCAAATGTTTGCAGGCTTGAACTCGAACAAAAATTCGAATTTTTTAATGCCACAAGAGTATAAACAACATAAACTTTTATATATGCAAAGCCATGATGCAAATTTCCTCAAAAAAAATTAATGTCGCCTCTTGTTGTCTGCACTGTTTGCAGGCAGGGAATGAGTACAACTCTACAACGATTCTGCTTCTGCACGGCATGAAGTTTAATGCTACTACCTGGAAAGACCTGGGGACGCTGGATACACTGGCAGGTGCAGGTTACCATCCTGTTGCGATTGATATGCCTGGTTTTGGAGCGTCCCCTCAGTGTGACGCAACTCCAGATAAAGTATTGTCAGAATTCATTGCTCAAGGTGAGGTGAACAAGCCAATACTCATTGGTCCCTCAATGGGGGGCCGTATAGCTCTGGAGTATGCACTGAACCACCCTGGCATTCTTGGCGGATTAATTCTGGTCGGCGCTGTTGGCGTTGCTGAGAATAAAGATCGCTTAGCAGAGCTTAATCTACCGGTGTTAATTCTCTGGGGAAGTGAAGATCAAATATCGCCATTAGAAAACAGCGAGACGTTGCTCTCAGCTGTAGATGGTGCACAACGAGTTGTCTTTAATGGCGCTCCCCACCCATGTTATCTTGATCAACCAGATGCATGGCATAGAGCTGTGCTCGATTTTCTAAACAGTTTGTAGGCTTTTTTTTAAAAAATAACTTTTTTTGGCGTTTTCCTGACAGAGAAAACACCAGTTATCATATAGAGAAGAGAATGGGAAAAACACTTATCATTGCCGAAAAACCCAGTGTCGCTGCCGATATTGTCAAGGCACTGCCTGGTTCCTTTAAAAGATCAAAAACACATTATGAAGGCAATGACTTTATAGTTTCCTATGCTATTGGTCATCTCGTCTCCATTGCTTATCCAGAAGATATTAATCCTGACTTTAAAAAATGGAGTCTTGGCAATCTCCCTATTTTGCCCGAATCCTTCCCGTTAACAGTTTTACCCAACACCAAGAGTCAGTTTAATGCATTACGCAAATTGATCAGAAGACGTGATGTGGATGTTATTGTCAATGGTTGTGATGCAGGACGTGAAGGTGAATTGATTTTTAAATATATACTTAAACAGGCTTTTACAAAATCTGTTGCCGCAAAATCTATTCGCAGGCTCTGGTTGCAGTCCATGACGCTTGGATCCATTCGAGAAGGCCTTGCCAATCTCCGGGATAATAACGAAATGCTGTCCCTGGAAGACACTGCCCTGTGCCGCTCTGAGGCGGACTGGTTAATTGGTATTAATGCCACCCGTGCGTTGACCTGTTATAATTCCCGTCATGGCGGTTTTCGAAAAACGCCATGCGGCAGGGTTCAGACACCAACACTTTCTTTATTGGTAAAGCGAGAAGCTGAACGTCGAGCTTTTGAACCTGTTGACTATTGGGAGTTACACGCAACTTTTGGTTGCGATGCTGTGAAGTATGAAGGTCTTTGGATAGATCCTGCATACACAAAAACAAAAGACCCTGATAACCGCCATGCCCGTAAAAGCCGCTTATGGGATAAAAAAACGGCAGCAGCTATTGTCGAAAAATGTACAGGGAAAGAAGCACAGATTGAGGAAACCAGTAAAGAAACCAAACAATCTGCCCCCAACTTATACGATTTGACTCTTTTACAGCGTGAGGCAAACTCCCGTTTTGGCTTTTCAGCCAAAAATACCCTGACAATTGCTCAGGCTCTGTATGAGCGTCACAAACTCATAACATACCCGCGTACTGACAGTCGCTGTCTTCCTGAAGATTATCTGCCTACAGTCAAAAAGGTAGTGGACCGCCAGCAGCAATGGCAGTATGGCAAATTTGCCACCCTGGCACTTGAGAAAAAATATCTTAAAAAAAGCAAGCGTATCTTTAACAATAAAAAAATCAGCGACCATTTTGCCATAATTCCGACTTCTGGATTACCAGCTACATTATCAGAGCCTGAACTGAAAATTTACCAGATGATTGTCCAGCGTTTTCTTGCAGTTTTTTTTCCTCCTGCTGTTTTTCATAAAACCAGGCGTCTCTCTGTAGTTGAGCAGGAAACCTTTTTAACAGAAGGGAAAATCCTGGTTGAACCTGGCTGGAAGGCAATTTACGGGGCAAAAAAAGGAGCTGGAGATGCAACAACCCTTGAAGCATTGCCCATGGGGATACCTGTGTTTTGTGAAGAAATTGATAACCAGCACCATCAAACTAAACCGCCGACTCGATTTTCAGAGGCAACACTTCTCTCGGCCATGGAACACTCTGGTAAGTTGGTTGATGATGAGGAACTTGCAGAGGCCATGAAGGAGAGAGGTCTCGGTACCCCGGCTACCAGGGCTGCCATTATAGAAAAACTCCTCGGTGAAAAATACATTGTGCGCGAACAACGCGAACTGGTACCCACTGGTAAGGCTTTTGAGCTTTTATCTCTTTTAGAAGCACGTGAAATAGATGTTCTCGCCTCACCTGAGTTGACAGGAGAATGGGAGTATAAACTCAATCAAATCCTTAAGGGGAGTATGACTCGTGAGCAGTTCATGTGTGAAATCCGTGAAAAAACGGCAGAAATTGTTGAAAAAGTGAAAAAAGGTGATGGCCCGGTACGACATGAAGCGACATTCTCTCCGGTTGATGGAAGGAAATTTTACGAAACAGCTACAGCCTATGAATCTGAAGATGAACAACTCATGATTCGTAAAGTGCTGGGCGGCCGGGTTATGGATGATGCCGAGATAGTGCGCCTGATACAGGGAGAGACCCTTGGACCTTACAGCGATTTTCGCTCCAAAAAGGGAAAGCCTTTTACCGCCACTGTCCGTATCCATAATTCCAAGGTTGATTTTCAGTTTGCCGACTCCACTGAAAACCTTGATCTGGATGAGATAACCAAGCAGAAACCTCTGGGAAAATCTCCTGTTGATGATACCCCGGTTTATGAAACCCCCATGGCCTTTATGTCATTGTCTGCCCTTAAAGGTGATAAGAAAAAAGGATTACGTATCGGCAAGGTGATTCTCGGCCGTCATATTGACCCAGAGTATGTTGAGCAGCTGCTTGGCTCTGGAAAGACTGAATTGATCAATGGCTTTATATCCAAGAAAAAACGACCCTTTGATGCCTATCTTCTTCTTGACACCAAGGGGAAATTGACTTTTGAATTTCCACCAAGAAAGAAAAGAACGAGAAAAAAACAGGAATAAGGTATAACATATACTCATGTGAGAATTCGTGGCGTGCAATGTTTCCCGAAAGTCGCAGCACCTGTGAGCGTGCTATCTTGCAGTGACTGACTTTCATTATTTGTTATGGCTGGCGATTATGGTCCAGCTCTGCTGGTTTATTAACTTCCTGAAAGACGTTTACTACTTATGCGACAACTGAAAAAAGAGCATCGTGACCTCGAAGGTCTTGAGCTGGCCACAATTTGCGTTCAGGTGGCCCTGGACTCAAAAGCTGAGGATCTTGTGGTACTTGATGTGCGTGAAATTTCTTCATTTACTGATTATTTTGTGATTATGAGCGGTCGATCCAGCCGCCATGTTCAGGGGCTTGCTGAAACAATTGAATCAGAGCTGCGATCTAAACGGGTCAGCAGTAAACACTCAGAGGGGCTCCAGGAAGGGCATTGGGTGTTGCTTGATTATGGCGACATTGTTGCCCATGTTTTTTATAAGGATAATCGCAGTTTTTATGATCTTGAAGGGTTATGGCATGACGCTCCCCGTGTTGACTTGAACGCTCTTGGAATCACTGAGTTAGAGGGAGAGTAATGTCAGCCAAGCATCCTGTACTTCTGGCTATATTAGACGGCTGGGGTGTGGCACCTGATGGTGCTGGTAATGCGGTGGCTCTTGCAGACACACCCAACATGGACAGCTGGCATCGCCAGTGCCCACACACAACCCTTGTCGCCCATAACGGTCTGGTTGGGCTGCCGGAAGGACAGATGGGTAATTCCGAGGTCGGCCATTTAAATATCGGGGCTGGAAGAATCGTTTATCAGGATTTTACCCGTATTAACCTTGCCATTGAAAACGGTGAATTTGCTGAAAATAACACAATAACAACGTTACTGGCCCAGGTAAAAAAAGCCGGTGCTACTCTTCACTTGTGTGGACTACTCTCTGACGGAGGAGTTCATTCTCATATAGACCATCTTCTCACCCTTCTTCAAATTACCACAGAACACAACATAAAAACAAGAATCCACTGTTTCATGGATGGCCGTGACACACCACCTTCAAGCGGCATTAACTATATGGAGCAACTGGTTACAACTCTGCAGAGAAATGGTTCAGGGGAAATTGCTACAGTCTCAGGAAGATACTGGGCAATGGATCGTGATACCCGTTGGGACAGAGTAGAAAAAGCATGGCAGGCCATGGTGGAAGGGCAGGGTATCTTTGCAAAAGAGCCCCTGCTGGCTGTCAAGGAAGCCTATAAACGTGGCGAGACAGACGAATTTATTTTGCCGACAGTACTCATAGATGATGATAATCGTCCAGTGGGTACCATTAAAAATGGTGATGCTGTTCTATTTTTTAATTTTCGGGCTGATCGAGTACGCGAACTATGTCAGGCGTTTTCTGAAACGAATTTTACAAAATTTACCATGAGCAACAGGCCACAGTTGCTCTCGCTTGTCACCATGACCCGGTATGAGGCGGACTTTCCTTTTCCTGTACTCTTTCCGCCGCTGCAACTTACCCATATTCTAGGAGAAGAGGTGAGCCGGGCAGGTTTACATCAATTGCGGATTGCTGAAACAGAAAAATATGCCCATGTCACCTACTTTTTCAATGGTGGCAGGGAAGACCCCTTTCCCGGTGAAGACAGAATACTTATTGAATCACCCCGTGATGTCGCCACCTATGACGAAAAGCCCGAAATGAGTGCGGTTGAAGTGACTGACACGCTGCTTGCTGCACTTCAGCAGCAGACAGCAGCACCCCCCTATGACCTTGTGATCTTGAACTTTGCAAACGGTGACATGGTAGGGCATACCGGGATACTTGATGCAGCCATCAAGGCCTGTGAGACAGTAGACCGTTGCCTTGGTAGAATTGCAGACTATATGCAAAAGATTGACGGTGTAATGGTGATAACAGCTGATCATGGCAACGCAGAGGTCATGGTCAACCCTGAAACCGGGGAGCCTTTTACTGCTCACACCTTGAGTCCGGTTCCTCTGATGCTGGTCAGTGACAACCATATAAAGAAACAATGCAGGCTTGAACATGGCGGGGCGCTTAAAGATATAGCACCAACACTTCTTGACCTCCTGGGACTTGATAAACCTGCGGAAATGGAAGGAAACTCGTTGCTGGATTGCTCCGAGCAGGCTGCCAGGTAATCAGCCTGTATAAAAACTCATGGTAGTCAAGGCAGATTACTCAATCCTGTCGACTTTTTGTTTTTTCAAAAAAAGACTGTTGGAGAAAACATGCGATACATAAGTACCAGGGGCGGTATCCCGTCCATGGATTTTAATGAGGCTGTCATGATGGGGCTTGCCCGTGATGGTGGTTTGCTGTTGCCTGAAACCATCCCCTCTGTTGATGCGGCAAGGCTTGGCAGCTGGCTGAATTTACCCTATCAGTATCTGGCTGTTGAACTGCTTTCTCTTTTTACCGGGTCTTTGCCACGCCTTGATCTGGAAATTCTGGTGGAAAATTCTTACAGTTCTTTCAGGCATCCCCAGGTAACCCCGGTACGCAAAGCAGGGGAGCTCTACATTTTAGAATTGTTCCATGGGCCGACGCTTGCCTTTAAAGATGTTGCCCTGCAGTTGCTTGGCAATCTTTTTGAGTATGAATTGAAAAAGAGCAACAGCTTCATGAATATTATTGGCGCGACTTCAGGTGATACTGGAAGTGCGGCAATTTATGGGGTACGAGGCAAAAAAGGTATTAATATCTTTATTTTGCATCCCCATGGCCGGACAAGCCCTGTTCAGGCTTTGCAAATGACCACCGTAACAGACGCCAATGTGTTTAATATTGCTGTAAATGGCACATTTGACGATGCCCAGTCCATTGTGAAAGAGTTGTTTAATGATCTTGAATTTAAAGATACCCATAAACTT
>RKSL01000077.1 GCA_008633435.1 Candidatus Desulfobulbus rimicarensis
GGTAATCTCCGCCATCGGCATCAATAAAGAGTGCATTCATGGTGGCCAGAAAAGAGCCGTTGTCATACCCCAGTGCCTGCCACTTGGGGAGCGTGAGCATGGTGTCGTCACGATCTGGAGTGAAACGGTTGACCACTATGTTATGAGCGCTTGAAAAGCCAAAACTGTCGGAATCAATGGCAATGCTGCCGCCCCAGACATCGCTTTCGCTGAGCAGTATATTGTTAAACACCGTGTTGCCACCCTGTTCGGCTGTAATGCGGACTGCCCAGCCACCGCTATCCTGCGGAACAATGATGGTGTTGTTGACGATGGTGAGGTTTTTTGGCCCCTGGGTTGCATCAATTCTAAACGCCCTGATGCCGTTGCCATTGTTATCGTAAATAAGGTTGTTTCTGACAACCGAATCCTGCACGCCGTCCATGTTGAGTCCGTTGAGTTGATTGCCGTAAATACTGTTTTGTTCAATAACGAGCCCGCTGATAATACCGTCTCCCCCGACAGATTCATCCCCGTTGAAATGGATGCCCGCTTTCAGGCAATGGTGCAGCTTGTTGTTGCGAATTATGGTGTTGCCTGTGCCGGCATTGGCCATGTACAGACAATGGGTGCCCTCCAGTCCGCAATGGTCGATTTCGTTGTCTTCAATGATTGCATCCTGCACTTCGGATAAATACATGCCGACACTTTGGCTTCTGATTATGGTGTTGTGACGAATAATCAGCCCGTGTACCGGGTCGGTTGGAGAGGCGTTACGATGGGCAATGCCCATGTTGCTTACGCCCTGAATGATAAACCCCTGGAGCGTCACAAAACTCACATTACTGAGCCTGATGCCGTATCCGTCAGCGGTTCCCTGGTCGATAATGGCACCGTTACCGGTGGCCGAAAAAACAATTCTTGCCAAAGACGTTCCACTGCGAAACAGCGTGAATCCGGAGTAATGGCCGTTGCCGACAAGCACTGTATCGCCCGGATGAACGATGTCTGCGGCTTTTTGCAAGGTGGCAAAAGGATGTGAAGATGTTCCCGGATTAGTGTTTGAACCCGACGGCGATACATAATATGTTGCAGCGTCAAGAGGGGGTGCCAAAAAAATAATTGTGCTGCAGAGTATGAGAAAAGTTGCTAAAAAATGATGGTGCCGAACCGTATGCATTACCGAACTCCCTGTGGATGGTGGTGAACATGCTTTCATGCAACTGCCAGGATATAATTATACCATAAAGAAATTCTGATACCTCTGTTTTCCTGGAATTTTTTAAAAAACACAAAATTACTCGTCGAGAAACAATGAATGTTCATTATCTGCAACACGTACCTTTTGAGGGGTTGGGAGTTATTGAGTCGTTTCTGCGGGGTCAGGGGCATGGCCTTTCCTGCACCCGACTTTTTGCCGGAGAGCCTCTGCCGGAAAACGACAGCTTTGACTGGCTGATTATCATGGGCGGGCCAATGGGCATTTATGATGACGAGCAGTACCCCTGGTTGGCTGCTGAAAAATTCTGTATTGATCGAGCCATAACTGCTGGCAAGCTCGTTCTCGGGATTTGTCTGGGCGCGCAGCTTATTGCTGATGTGCTGGGGGCTCAAGTGTATTTCAGCGGCCACCGGGAAATTGGCTGGTTTCCGGTAACCAGGAGTCCTGAGATAATCCGGACACCACTGGCAGATGTGTTTCCGGAGCAGGTGGAGGTCTTTCATTGGCATGGCGATACCTTTGATATTCCTGCACAGGCCCAACCGCTTGCCCAAAGCAGGGCCTGTCGCAACCAGGGATTTATCTGGCAGGATCGGGTTGTGGCTCTGCAGTTTCATCTTGAGACAACACCGGACTCCGCAGCAGCTCTGGTGGAGCATTGCGGCCAGGAACTCGACGGTTCA
The DNA here is from genome assembly GCA_008633435.1 of Candidatus Desulfobulbus rimicarensis. Lineage (GTDB taxonomy): Bacteria > Desulfobacterota > Desulfobulbia > Desulfobulbales > Desulfobulbaceae > Desulfobulbus_C > Desulfobulbus_C rimicarensis. Next base: position 1,885 of record RKSL01000077.1, read on the forward strand.
CCCTCTGTTCAATCTGCAAAGGAAATACTTGCAGATCCTGAAAAGTTTGTCCGGCTGAATACCTTGATGTTTGCTCTTCTTGAGGCGATGCAGGGCCACTTTTTGGAAACTTGAAAGGTGCAGACGATGATTATACCGTGTAGTCTCCCGAAGAAAGTGTATGTGTTGCTGCTCTGCCTCTGTTTTTTGCTGCCGGTTTGCTCTGCTGCGACAACCCGGCCAAAAACGTCGGGGCTGAAGAGCTCGGGATACAGAGCGGTTGTTTTTAAAGGAGAGGTGCTTGCCCGGGAGATTGCAAAAACTACCGGTATTGCTTTAAATCCGCTTCTCTGTATGTCTGCTCTGGGTGCTTATACTTATTATTCTACAGATCAGGCCGCCCGGACTGGATTACCCTGGCACGCCTCACCAAAATTCTGGGGCCCTCTGGCCTTTGTACTACTGTTGATTTTTGTGAAAGACTCGAGCAAGATCGCGCTGCCCAAAATTTTGACGGTTCCTCTTGATGCGGCAGAAACCCTGCTTGAGAAAAAAGCAACAGCTCTGCTGGCTCTGCCCATGCTCTTTTCTGCCATCAGCAATGGTGAATTTGAACAGGTACAACAGGGGGCACAACAGGTGGTGGATGCGGTTTTCCCCCTGGCTTTTGCGGCCGGCACCACAATGGATATGGCTGCTCAGTCAAGTCCGGATATGGTCACGACACTGCTCACCTACGCCGTGATTGTTACTCTTTTTGTCGTGGTCTGGGTGCTTTCCCATGCCTTTAATATTCTTATTCTTCTCTGCCCTTTCTCCTCTTTTGATATGGTGCTGGCAACGGCGCGAAATACCCTTGTTGCCGCTGTGATGGGGTTGTCAAACACCCCTTTTGGTCTGGGGCTCTCCCTGGTGGTCATTGTTGTTGCTGTCTGGTTTTTTCCGAGGGCTTTGCGACTGGTTCTTTTCGGCACCCTGGTCTCTTATGATATTGTCCTGTACAGGTTGCTCAGGCGACCTGTACCTGCGGCATCCCTGTATCCGGTTACAGGATTTACCTGTTGCCCCATTGCAGATATTGCTCCCCGCACCTATGGCCGCATCGATCAGGAGCAGGGTGAAGTGGTGCTGCGCTGCAGGCCCGGAATTTTTCGTCGGGAGCAGACAGTTCGTACAGGGGTGAAGACATCGGGGTGTTTTCTGAAACCGGGAATACTCTCGCCCGTTGTCAGCCAGCGTCCTGTTGCCCGGGAGGATGTGGATTTTTTCAGACTTAGACCACAATATCATGACGTGATAGAGAAGGTCGCAGAGCACCTTCATATCAAGGTTGCCCGTGAAACATCTCTTGTTGGAAAATTAGGAGTATGGCTGAAATGGTGCCTTGCTGTGATGAAACAATCTCCTTGCCTTGAAGTTCCTCCTGAAGTCTGATAGTTTCCCAAAAAAAAATCAAATGGCTGCGCGGTGTATACAGGAACCATTGCCGCACAGTATGAACCACTTGTAAGGAGATTCCATGCCAGACAACCTGATTCAGCGTACAGCTTCCGCCTATGCCTATCCTCTGCTCATAAAAAATTTACTGCTGGGGCCGGTTGTTGATAATCCGGAGCAGGAGATTGTCTATCGAGATCTGAGCCGTTTCACCTATGCCGAATTCAGGCAACGAATATGCAGGCTGGCAAACGCCCTGACGGCCATGGGGGTGAAACCCGGAGATACAGTGGCGGTCATGGACTGGGACTCTCACCGCTATCTTGAGTGTTTTTATGCCGTCCCCATGATCGGGGCAGTACTGCATACGGTCAATATCCGTCTTTCTGCAGAACAGATCCTGTACACAGTCGATCATGCTGAGGATGATTTTCTTTTGATCAACGAAGAGTTTCTCCCGCTACTTGAGCAGATCAAAGGGCGCATGGATACTGTTCAAGGGTATGTGCTGCTGCAGGACATCCGGAAGCCGTGTTCCAGTTCATTGCAGTTCCTTGGCGAGTATGAAGAGCTGCTTGCAGCAGAGGCGGATCATTGTGATTTTCCCGATTTTGACGAGAATACCCGGGCCACAACATTTTACACCACAGGAACAACCGGGATGCCCAAAGGGGTCTATTTCAGCCATCGTCAACTGGTACTGCATACGCTGGGCGGCATGTCGGCGCTGGCAACGGTCGCCAGCCAGGGACGTCTGCATCAGGAAGATGTCTACATGCCTATTACTCCGATGTTTCATGTTCATGCCTGGGGAGTGCCCTATATTGCCACCTCCCTTGGCTTGAAACAGGTATATCCCGGCAAATACGTCCCGGAAACATTGCTCAGGCTGATTGATCGGGAAAAGGTGACGTTTTCCCATTGCGTACCGACCATCCTGCACCTGCTCATGGCCCATCCCCTGTTTAAAGAAATTGACTTAACCAGTTGGAAAGTGATGATTGGTGGAGCAGCACTGCCCAAGGCCATGTGTAAGGCAGCCATGGATTTGGGGATTGATATTTTTAGTGGATATGGCATGTCTGAAACCTGCCCGGTGCTTACCATTGCCCATGTAACCCAAAAAGATCTCAGCGAAGACGACGAGTTAACTGTCCGATGCAAAACTGGTCGTCCCCTGCCGCTTGTGCAGCTAAAAATTGTCGATGAAGATATGCATGAGATGCCTGCAGATGGCGAATCAGTGGGTGAGATTATTGTACGATCGCCCTGGCTGACCCAGGGGTATTTGAAGGATCAGCGAAATTCCGAGACGTTATGGAAAGGTGGCTACATGCATACAGGTGATGTGGCCTGGCGCGGTGTGGATAATTACATTAAAATTACCGATAGAATCAAAGATGTTATCAAGATAGGTGGAGAGTGGATATCTTCTCTTGAGGTTGAAGATCTGGTTTCGGTTTTTCCCGGTGTGGCAGAAGTTGCTGTAATTGGTTTGCCTGACCCTAAATGGGGTGAAAGACCGCTGGCCCTGGTGGTGCCGAAAGAGGGGGCTGAATTACAAAGTAAGGCAATACGGCAACATATACGGGGTTTTGTTGATAAAGGCATAGTTTCCAAGGAAGTTGTTGTGTTAAAAGTGCAATTTGTCGAGTCCATTGATAAAACAAGTGTTGGCAAGATCAATAAACGGCTGTTGCGTGAAAAATATGGTCAGGCTCCGGCAGCATAGCCTTGGCCAGTCATGCCGATGAATGGTATAAAGGATTTGCAGAGTCTGCTCAACCGGTTGTCGCCAACGATACACAAAAAACAGTTTTGTTTTGTCTGTATCAATGGCGCAAAATATGGCGAGCATAGCCATCTCTGCCCCCTGGCTTCATTTGAAGAGGCCGAAGGGCTGACGCTGGTGATTCCCCGGGATATTGCCAGAGCCAGCGGCTATGCAGATGCCCCGGCTTTTTCCTGCATTACCTTGAATGTGCATTCGTCTCTGGCCGCTGTTGGTTTGACAGCTGCCGTGAGCGGTCAACTTGCAGATGCAGGGATCAGTGTTAATATGATTGCCGGATATTATCACGATCATCTTTTTATTCCTGAGGCTGACAGCACCCGTGCATTACTGATCGTTCAGCAGATGACCGCGTGTTGATGAGTTGCTTGACGATCTTTGGTTGTATTCTCAAGGAATCTCTGCTAAGAGCTACCACAACTGATGGTTTACTGGCGATGTTTCCGGTTATATCCACGTTGTTGAATGCTGAGGCAGACATTCCCGGGTATTTTTCAGAAATCTTTTTCCTTACCGGGAGACCTTTTTTTGGGGCCGATTCATGAGCGAAGGGCGAATCAGCTTTTCCGGCTCTTTTCTTTTTCTTCCTTTATGTATTATGGCAGACATGGCTCTGTCAGCAGAACTGAATATTTATGGACATTCAATATTTCACCAATAAAGAAATACAGTTTCTTAAAACATTTATGGCCATGATGGCTGCCCTGCCGTTATGCCTGATTGCTGGCGTTTTTCTGCTGCCGGATATTGATAACCGGGGGGAGATGATCAAGTTATTTTCCTTTATCTCAGCCGGGATGCTTGCCCTTGCCTTTGTGGTTTGGAAAAAACTTGCTGTAATGCCACCATATTATTTGAGTGTACATGATGGCATTGTCACGATCCCTGATGCGACATTTCTTGGATGGGATGGTGGCCTTATTCAGATCAAGCATAGTGAGATAACAAGGGTTGTTCACGAGCCTAAGGCAAGCGGTAATAATTCGAATCTTGTCATTGGCCTTCCTGCACACCATGCTATTGCCAGCAAGAATATGGTGCTGGGGCAGATGCGTTTTGAACAAGAGGATAATGGAATTTCTCTTGTTATCTGCGGCTTAAAGAAAAAAGATGCTCTCCGCTGGAAAGAGGTTCTGGATTCTTAAGAGGACTACAGTATTTCAGGTATCCTGAAGAGCTGGCAACGACACATGAGCTAATTATGTGCTTGTGTCGGGATTTTGATCTATTTTGTTTTTCTTTTCCTGTTTTGCTGTTGAGGTCGCTCAACTAAAAGCATATATATTGCTGGTAGATGTGCGCCGTGTATATGTTAACTGTAGCAGGTATCCCGCAACGATGTTTTTTGGTACAAGTCTTGCCAAATCAATTGAAACAGTTTTGATTTTCAGGTAACTGTTCAGCTGTAGCCAATCTTCAGGCGATCAGGCCGCCTCACATAGACGGGTTATAGCTCGTTGGCCTGCTCGGAGTCTCACAGGTTCGCTTACCTACCTGAATCACAGGCACATCTGATCAGTTACACTCAGTGGTTTTGCAAGTTTTTTGCACCCACCTAAATAGTTACATTTTTATCATGATTACTGATTGAGAGATGTTGTGGGTTCACGTGTAAAGAACGCCATCCTGCCCGTGACGTTAATGCTTGGAGCACCCTTTTTTTTTCTGGGCGGGCCGGGCTACTCCGCAAGTCGCTCGTGTAAAGAGATATGGGATCTTGGCCATATCCTTTTTTTGCTCTTGCCGCAGGATGGCTTGCCCATATTTTTACTGCGCAGCACCCCCGGAGAACACCTCTTCAGGTCGCTTGCAAAATCTTTTTCATAGTTCTGCTGACTGGGAGCGCAGTGGAATTGCTGCAGGCTTTTTCAGTGAATCGTACGGCCAGTTTTGAGGATGTGTTACGAAATCAGCTGGGAGCTTTGGTGGGGTGTCTTTTTTTCTTCAGCTCTACTCATGTCTTTCAGCGGCGATTAAAAATATATGTGCTGATCGGGGTTGTCTGCGTGCTGGGTCTGGTCTGTTGGCCGGCATTTCAGGCGCTTGTTGATGAACAGAGGGCGATTGAGCAGTTTCCGGTGCTCTCTGATTTTGAAACGTGCTTTGAACAGCAACGATGGAGCCGCCCTGATCTACTCAAGCAGATAAACAACCCGGTTCGTCATGGCCGCCATGCAATGCGGATTCAGCTGACCACAGAACACTATTCCGGAACGCAACTGGAATATTTTCCCCATGACTGGAGTGGATATGGGCGGTTGCATTTCAGTGTGTTTAAACCAGATGGTAAGCCTATGATACTGTATGGCCGTCTTCACGATCAGGAGCACCGTCAACATGGCAGAGCCTACAAGGATCGTTATAATAGAGAGTTTACTGTAAATACCGGTTGGAATGATTTCAGCATTTCTCTTGATGAAGCACGGCATGCTCCGGAGGGCCGTGAAATGAATATGCGTAAAATCGAGGGGTTTGCTCTCTTTGTTATCAGTCAATCACAACCACGTGTGCTCTATTTAGACCACGTTTATCTCAGCAAATAACTATTGTGAGACTCTATAGACCCCATTCATTTTTTGCCCTTCTTTTGACCGGTTTTGTGTTTGTTTCCCTGCCGCTCATTACTGCATTGTACAGTTCTGTAAATATTTTGGATGTGCTTGTGGCGCAGAGTGCTTCGGCTGTTTTTCGTTCGGTTGAACGTCTTAATGACAGCCGAAAAGTGGCTGATATCCTGATTGATCAGGAAAGAAATGCGTTGAAGTATAAAGTTTTGGGGGAGGCAATGTTTCTTGATGAGGTTAATGTCGCCCTTGCAGAACTCAAGCAGGTTGTTGAGCAGTTGACTCTGGGGGAAGAACATCTTGTCGAGGTGGCAAATCTGTTGCTGGCAAAAGATGCAAATCTCGTTGCTGTGTTAAATCATGGTTTTGGCGATCCGGAGATGATTCTACGTGAGCGGGAACAGGCACTGGCCATGTATAAAGAATTAAAGCAGTTGGCCGGGGTGTTGCAACGTAAGAGTAATCAGTTGATGGTTGACGAAGTAGAGGCACTTAAACGTAGAGTACGCAGTGATAAAACCACCATGTTGTGGAGAACTTCAGGGCTGATCGGATTCAGTGTGTTGTTTTTTATTGTTTTTGTTTTCCTGATTTTCAGGCCGGTGAGTCAGATTGATAAAGGAATAGAGCGTCTTGGTGATGGTGATTTTGCAACCCCTATCAGGGTTTCCGGGCCAAGAGATCTTGAGATTTTGGGGAACAAACTCGATTGGCTCCGCAAGAGACTTGCCGAGCTTGACCGGGAAAAAATCAAAATGGTGGCTCATATTTCCCATGAATTGAAAACCCCGCTGGCATCAATTAAGGAAGGTGCCGGATTGTTGCGCGATGAACTGGTCGGCCCCATGAACAGCAACCAGAAAGACGTTGTGGGTATCCTCAATAAGAATTGTTCAAAATTGCAGCGGTTAATTCAGAATATCCTTGATTTTAATATGGCTCAGGCCAGGAAAATTCCCGAGGGCAAGAGCAATGTTCGTCTTGACGGTCTTGTTAAAGAAGTGGCTGCCGATCATAAGACTTCGGTGCTGGCGAGAAATATTCAGCTTGATGTACAGGTGACTCCTGCGGAGGTTGACGGTGATAGGCAACAGTTAAAAACGGTTTTTGATAATTTGATATCCAATGCAGTAAAATTTACCCCTGACCAGGGGGTAATCTCGGTGCGGATGAAAACAGATGGTAAACGGGTGGTCTGTCGTGTCCAGGACAGTGGACCTGGCGTTAAAGAGGATGAGCGGGGTAAAATATTTTCCCCGTTTTTTCAGGGAACAGAGGCAAAAAAAGCTGTTGTCAAAGGTTCAGGCCTGGGTCTTGCAATAAGTAAAGAATATATTGAGGCACATAATGGCACAATCCGTTTGCTTGCCAGTAAACGTGGAGCCTGTTTTGCTGTTGTGCTGCCGTTGTCTGAAAGAGGATAGAATGGATAAAAAGATAGTTGTTATCTTGTTTATACTTATGAGTGGCTGTGTCCATGCTGATTTTGAAAACAGCGGTATGAGCGGAATTGCCCCAACGGTTGTTTTTGAGCCTTCAGGAAGCTCTTCGCTGCTCACCTGTGTGAATGAACTTCAGGGGATGAGTCGAAAAGAGCTTGTCCGTTATACTGCTGAAGTAGCAGAGACACTGGCATCTGGTGATGAAGAAAATCTGATCAAGTATATATGTTTAAGTCTGCATCCAAAGGCAGATTACAGGCAGTTCAAGCGGGGCAAAAAAGTGTTGGCCCGTTATCTTGACGAACACCCTGATGCTTCTGAGGATATGCAGGGCGTGTTTGTTCTGGTCAAACAGCTTGACCGCGCTTTGCTGGGGAGCTTTTCCGGGCGGAACAAGATTCAGGAAGAACGCGATAAACTGGCTGCCCAGGTAGAATCGCTTGAATTGACTGCAAAGCAGGATCAGGGAAAAATTCAGGAGTTACAACGCCAGATCGATCAGTTGAAAAATATTGAAAATATTATTAAAAATCGGGAGCATACTCAATGAGCACACAACGCTACCGGGTATTATTGGTCGATGATGAGGCAGACTTGCTCAGCTTGTGGAAACTTCGCCTGGAAGGCAGTGGCTATGAGGTAGAAACCGCGTTGAGCGGCGAGGAGGCTTTGGCCAAATTCGGTCTGGTTAACCCCCACCTGGTCATCACAGATTTACGGATGCCAGGCATTGACGGTTTAGCCCTGTTTGATGCAATTCGTGAGAAGAATAAAGCCGTCCCTGTCATTATCATCACTGCCCATGGCTCGATCCCTGAGGCCGTTGATGCAACAAAACAGGGAGTGTTTTCGTTTTTGACCAAACCCATAGACGGCAAAGAACTTATCCGGGAAACGGAAAAGGCGCTTCAGTTGTCTGCTGGTGTGGAAACTCCTGATTCTGCCGATGAATGGCGCAGTGATATCGTGGCGAAAAGTGCTGCCATGGAGGAGTTGCTCTCACGGGCAAAGCTGGTTGCAGAAACTGATGCCACTGTACTGATTCGAGGAGAAAGCGGAACCGGTAAGGAGTTACTGGCCATTGCCATTCATAAGGCCAGCAGCCGCAGGGATGGGCCATTTATTCCTGTCAACTGTACCGCGATACCGGAGTCACTGCTTGAGTCAGAGCTGTTTGGGCATGTAAAAGGCTCTTTTACCGGTGCCAGTAACAGTTACGCCGGGCTGTTTCAATCAGCCAATGGTGGAACGCTTTTTCTTGATGAAATCGGTGATATGCCCCTTCATCTTCAGGTAAAAATTCTGCGGGTTCTCCAGGAACGTCAAATCAGGCCGGTGGGGAGTACCACGCCGGTATCAGTGGATGTTCGGATAATATCAGCCACCCATCGGGACCTTGAAGAAGCCATCGAGGCAAGAGAATTCAGGGAAGATTTATTTTATCGCCTCAATGTCGTGGCTCTTGTCCTGCCACCTCTGCATGAGCGGAAAGAGGATATCCCGGTTCTGGCAGAGTATTTCATTGCCACTCTTTCCGGAACCTCGGGCAAGAAGACCAAGAAGTTTACTCCTGAGGCTATGCAGACCCTTGTCGATGCTGCCTGGCCCGGAAACGTTCGGCAGCTCTATAACGTTGTCGAACACGCAGTGGCCTTGTCAACGTCTTCGCTCATTGCCGAGGATCTTCTTCACGATGCAATTAAACAGCATCAAAAAAAGATTTTACCACTGGCTGAAGCTCGCCGTCAGTTTGAGCAGCAATACCTTTTGCAGCTGTTGCAGACCACCCGGGGCAATGTTACCCAGGCCGCTCGTATTGCCCATCGCAATCGAACGGATTTTTATAAACTCTTAAACCGGCACCATATTGTTCCCTCGCTGTTTAAAGTGCCGCCGCCAGAAAAAGTTGCCTGCTAACCGGCTGAACGTGATCGGGGGTTCCAATAGATAGCAAAGATTTGGAACCATGAAATGCTGTCACTGCGCGAGGATACGGTATGAGTTTCCGCTGCCTTCAGCAAATGGCATAAACCGTATTGTCGCAAAAAGCAGACTTGTCAACGCTTGTGATATCCAGAGCTAGGGGCGTGTACGCGGTTTGGTGTCTCTAAAAAGAGACTTTGTTTTACCGGTCAAGTAACCTCTTGGCTGTCACGTTGGGCATTTGATCAACTGTTGGGGTTCTCTGTGCCGCTGCAGATAGCAAAGTGTTGGTCACTTTTCATACCCTTGTGTTATTGGTATAGTCGATGCAATGCACTTCCAGTTGCAACGTCTAGGCTTAAAAAAAATCAGCACCGCTGAAAAATACTGGTCAGGTGGACAAAAAACTATAACGGCTTCCAGTTCGTTACGGCAGCTGGAATGTATTAGAGTATTTCAGAATTTTTTAATTTTTTTAATTTTTGAAAGGATGCATCGTGTGTAAGGCTGAAACATTTTCCATCGGGAGGCGGGTTGTTCTGCTGTTGTTTACACTTCTGGTGTTTTTGGGGGTAACTTCCCATGGCGCTCTGGCTGCGGTTACCTTTGTCTGGCAGGCAAGTCCTCAACAGGATGATATTGTCGGCTATCGTCTCTACTATGGTTCCCAAAGTAGATCCGTTATCGGGGATTATGAACAGTTCATTGATTTTTCCACGTTGCAACGCTGCCCTGTGCAAGGCAGTGACTATGCCTGTCAACCGCTGACTACAGGGGACATTACCTGTGAAAATTTGTACCGGGACACGCCCAAATGCACTGTTAATGATCTTAACGATCATTTATTTTTTGCCATGACCGCGTATAATTCCACTCTGGAAAGCGAATATTCAGACGAAGTTGAATATCGGCCACCAGGCTGGATCTCCCCACGGGTGGGGCGTACTCTGCATCTTATTTATTCAATTTTACTTGATGAAGATCGTCGTAACTAAGCTATAAATGGTGCGTGATCGCTTACCACCCTTTCAGGAGATTTTCTTCAGTACAGGCCTTTATTGACCGTTTTATTGACAAAATGACCTAAACGCGGTAGGTTATCTGATCTACAGGCAAACTTCCGGAGAGTTTCTTCCGTCCGGTGTCATGCCTTTCCCCCTGTTACCGATAAATACTGTTTTTGTTTACGACTGACTCTTGGAGTTTTTTGAGTTTCGTAAAAACAAGAACATAACTGTTTGTTGTGGTGAGCTGGTATGTCTAAAAAAACACTTGATTTACACCCCGCTTTCAGCGCTGAAGTTGTTGCCGAACCCGGTGGCGAACATTTGAATTCCTGCTTTTCCTGCGGAGCCTGTTCAGGGGCTTGTCCGGTGAGTCAGGCCATTCCTGATTTTGATCCACGGAAAATAATTCACATGGTTCGCATGGGCATGGAGGATCGTCTCCTCGATTCTGATCTGCTCTGGTATTGTTCCGGTTGCCGCAGCTGTGTGTTTGTTTGTCCCCAGGATGTGAGTTTTGCTGATATCATGGGTGCTCTTGCAAAACTTGCCCTGAAAAAAGGGTATATAACAGCAGAGCAACTGGTTGAAAAAGGTAAAGCAGCAGAGGTGCAACGTGATCTTTGTGTTTCCTGTCTGACCTGTGTTCGGGTTTGCCCCTGGGAGATTCCCCTGATTGATGAGGGGGGATTTGCTCATATTGATGTTGAAAAATGTCGCGCCTGCGGAATTTGTGTGTCCGAGTGTCCTGCCCAGGCCATTGTTCTCAATGAGTCGGAAGATGAGCGTATTATCGCAGGATATGGCATAAAGTAAACGCGCAGGCAAGATTTTTTTTGTAGAATTATAGACCAAGGAGTGCATCCGATGAGTTTTACACCGGATATTCGATTGTTTAGTTGTCATTATACCTCACAGCAGAGTTGTGCCGATGAAGGTAAGGAATTGCAGGGGTTGGATTTTCCTGAAAATATCAGGATGACCCGGGTGGTTTGCACCGGTAAGCTTGATGAAATCACCTTGCTTAAAGCCTTTGAGGACGGGGCTGATGGTGTGTATGTTGTGGGCTGTCCTGCTGACGGCTGCCATAATCTCAAGGGCAGCCAAAGGGCGGCAAAGCGGGTTCAGGCGGTACGAGATTCGTTATCAGAGCTTGATGTAGAGCCGGAGCGGATAAAAATGTATCACTTGCCCCGGGGATTACATCCGGAGTTTGTTGAGGCTGGTCTTGAGATGAACGCCAAAATCAGCAAGCTTGGGCCAAGTCCTTTTTAATGTGAAACACATTCGGGTTACTGGGATCTATTGTAGAGATTATCCCGTTTTTTCTGGAGATACTGATGATAATTGCCGAACGTAAGCCGTTGGCTGAAATAGTGGAAATGGTTCAGGACTGTAAAAAAATTCTGGTACTTGCCTGTCGGGGCTGTGTGACGGTCTGTTCTGCCGGGGGGGAACGCGAAGCTGAAATACTTGCTTCCCTGCTTCGCCTGGGACTAAAAAAAGCAGGAAAAAAAGCAGAGGTTTTAGATGCCTCTCTTGTTCGCCAGTGTGACAGGGAATATATTGACAGCATTGATCAGTTCAAGGGGAAGTATGATGCGATAGTCTCCACTGCATGCGGGGTGGGCGTCAACTTTATTGCCAATCTTCGCCCCGATGATAATGTTTTCCCTGCCTTGAACACGACATTTTTCGGCGGTTCTGCAGAACAGGGTGAATGGAGTGAACAATGTGCCGGTTGTGGTGACTGTGTTCTCCATCTGACAGGAGGCCTCTGTCCTGTTGCCCGCTGTGCAAAAAGCCTGATGAATGGGCCGTGTGGAGGCTCTGTTGATGGTCGCTGTGAAATTCATTCGGAAGTCGATTGTGTCTGGCAGATGATTTACGATCGCATGGGGAGACTCGAACGGCAAAAAGAAATGGTGCAGTCGGCCCCGATACGTGACTGGTCATCAGCCGGCCATGGCGGCCCGCGTAAGCAGGTACGTCAGGACTTGACCGTGTAGAATACGTTGTATGGCCTGCCAGGTATTTCCTGTGCAGGCCTTAGAGCTTTTTGCTCTGTTTTCCTCTCCGAGAAAATGTATGACCTGGGACTCCCCAAGTTTTTCTGTAGTTGAATATTCCCTTGCCCGGGCGCAGGCAGCGGTTACCGGCAAAATAATTCCGGTGAAGTTTGAATCTGTTGCTGTTGTCGAAGCGTTGTCCCGCTTTAATGGCCGTCCGGTCGTTGCCCATTGTTCAAAACCACCCTATAATCAGTCAACCCGTGATGGCTTTGCTTTGTCCGGTACTCCGCACCATTCGGAAAACGGTCAGGCTGTATTTCAAGTGGTTGGTGAAGTTGCGGCAGGCTGTCTTGATGCCGGGCAGGTACGCTCAGGCGAGGCGGTCAGGATAATGACCGGTGCCATGGTTCCCGGGGGAACAGTTCGGGTGGTTCCCTTTGAACTCTGTGAGGAAAAGGCAGGTACGGTGGCTGTCCCTTTTGAGGTGATAGCGGGGGCACAGACCTATATTCAACCGACCGGAAGTGAGGTGAAAGAAGGAAAATTACTGGTGCCACCTAGGGTCAAGTTACTGCCGGATCATCTACTCATGCTCGCAGAGGATGGTGTTTCTGAAGTTACTGTGACTAAAACGCCGGAAGTGGCTGTGGTGTGTACAGGAAGTGAGCTGGTGGAGATGGGCAAGATTTGCCATCCTGGCCAGAAAATCTCTGGAAACGGTGTTTTGCTCCAGGCTTTGCTTGCAGCAGAGAATGTGAAGTGTTGTTGTGCTGTAACTGTTGCAGACCGCCTTGAGCTCATTACCCAAAACATCTGTCAGGTGCTTGATCAGGGCGCAGATATGATTGTTACCACCGGTGGTATGGGGCCGGGGAAATTTGATCTCATGGAACAGGTATTTGCAAACCTTGGCGGCACGATTGTATACAATCGTTTACGTCTGCGTCCGGGTAAGTACACCCTGATGGGCTTTGTTAGGCAGCGTCCTTTTTTTGCTCTCCCCGGCCCTCCGCCGGCCGTGCGGCTGCTTTTTCATGAGATGGTGGTTCCGGCATTGCGCAGCTTGCAGGGAGCACAAGAAAAGCTGGCACCCCTGGTTTCGGCAACGCTTATGCACACGTTGTCGATAAAAAGAACAGGACATCAGAGCCTGAAAAGTGGCTTTGCACGCCTTATCAACGGGAGTCTTCAGGTATATCCCTCCGGGAGGATGGAGCCGTCCAACTGCAGTATTCATCTGCCGCAAGAGAGACATACTGCTGAATATGGCGAGCAGGTGCAGGTGCGTCTTTTTGGCAGCTTAACGGGGCTGACAATGTGAACAAAAATAAGTTGTTCTGCCTGTGATTGTTATCTTACTGATGGGCTGACTGCATTGCGGGCAAGGGGTGTTTTTTTTGCCATATACTGCCAGCTGGAGCTGGAAATATCCGGGTTTACCGCTTGAACCGAGAAAATCAGAGATTGTTGAGCCCCCCGCCTGTATTGCCCTGTTTAAGATATCCCGGCAGCAAACAATAAACTGTTCCCACTGCTCTGTTGAAATTTCAGAGGTATTGGCTTGCGGGTGAATACCTGCTGCAAACAGGGTTTCGCTGGCATAAATATTGCCAATTCCTGCAATGATGCGTGCATCCATGATAAAGGTTTTTATGGCAATCGAGCGTTTTTCCCCCAGCTGGAACAGGCGGCTTGCTGTGAATTCAGAACTAAACGGTTCAATGCCTTTGGTCCTGGTAAACTGTTTTTCCAGCTCTTGTGCTTTTTCAGCAGGCCAGACCGTAATGCTGCCAAATCGGCGTGTATCGTTAAACCGAAGCTCCATTCCGTTATCCAGGCGAACAAAGAGATGATCATGGGCTGCTGTATCCTCAGTAGCCGGAAACATGCCCAGCTTGCCGGTCATACCCAGGTGAAAAACCAGAACGGCACCATCCTGAAAACGAATCAGCAGATATTTTGCCCGGCGGTCGATGGCTGTAATGGTCTTGTCGATCAGCTGTTGGCGAAGAAGTTTGTGTGGAATTGGCAGTCGTAGCCGTTTGTTTGACCAGCCTATCCAGACTATCTGCCTGTTAATGAGATGGTTGAGCAGTCCCAGCCGTGTGACCTCAACTTCTGGCAGTTCAGGCATGGAAATCTCCTGTAAGGGCGAGGACATATGGGGGCAAAATGTGTATTTGTACTGCTTGCAACGGTGTGAATTCTTCGACTCTGCAGAAGAAAATGTGTTCGTTCTTGCTCAAAAATTGTATCTGTTCAATAGAGGTTGCAGAAAAGATTGCAGCCTTGTTGAAGAGCAGTCGTTTTTTAATTGCCTCTTTTGCTGTCCAGATCGTGGTCAATAGAGTGTTTTTTTCCAGTTTTGGGGCAATGCGTTTCACCCGTTGTATTTCAGCTGGTGTTGTAAACCTGTTGGCGAGTTCAGGAAGTCTGGAGCTGATTTTTTGTAAGTCAAGACCACAGTTTGTACCATGGGCTGTCAGAGCGGCAGCAAATCGGCTGCTGTGGGTAATTGAGACAGCTCTGTCCACTGTATCTTGCAGTACAGGCCTGCCGTGGCTGTCTGGCAAGATTGAAAAATCGGCCATCTGCTTTTCAGCTATGTTTTTTCTGTCATTAAAGAGTAACAGAGCGGTTTTTGCGGCAAGTCGTCCGCCCAGCCATTCGCGCCTTCGTTTTGGATACGAAAATCGGGAAAAAAGGGTTTGTTCCTCAGGGGAAAGGAGTAATTGCGGGATATCAGGCTGTTGTTGTTCAAGGGCCTGGTTGAGTGTGTCAAGGTCAACCAGGGCGACCCGGACTGGGAGCTGGGTATAAAAAATCGGGAATTTGTGAATGGTCAACTGCTCGGTAAAGAACGAAAAAATCGGTTCAGTATGGGCGGGTTGTTGAGAACAATGAGTTGTTATATTCATCAGGGGTTGTATAATTCATTAATAATAACAGTAGAGAATCGTGCGCCCGACAGTGGGCATTACTATTGAATATTCAGGCGGTAATAATTGTTCCGCCATTTGGCTATACCATGATATCACTTGGCGATCTTACCTCATTTGACAGCATCATTGCTCTTATTTTTCTTATCTTTATCATACGTGGTATTTGGATAGGATTTATGCGACAGCTTACCACCTTCCTGGCGTTGGTTGGCAGTTACTGGCTTGCAGGCCGATACAGCAGTGAGTTGATCCCCTATGTTAAGCAGTTTATTGAGAATCCGAAGATGGTATTTCTGGCAAGTTTCGTCGGGCTTTTTCTGATTTCTGCAATCATGTTTATTCTTGCCGGTAAGGTGCTGCGTAGAGTCATGGAAATTTCGTTACTTGGCTGGTTTGATCGTTTTCTCGGGCTGCTGCTGGGATGTGTCAAGGCTGCTGTTATTTCAATACTCCTTTTTATGTTTCTGGCCTCCACTCTGTCTGCATCAAATACTATGTTGAACAAATCGTTTTGCGCCTCGTATCTCAAACAGGCATCAGAAATTGTGCGTCAGATTATTCACGATCGCAAGCTCAGAGAACAGTTTATGCCCAAAGAAGCAGCCATAAAACCCGAAGAAATTCCCGGGGCAGTCTCCCGTTTCCTTGATGGACAGAAAAAAAAGGAGGAAACAAAAGAAAAAAGTGGCCGTAAATAAATCAGGTGTTGCCTAATGGGATCACCGTTTTCCGTAATACCAGAGGGCAAGTCGGTCTGGTGAAATTCCCATCTTGCTGCCAGCCAGCATGAGCTGGTTGAAAAGGGTTGTCTGTATAACCCCTTTCTTGTTCCAGCGTCTGGCCGAGGTGATAACTGCAGAATCAGCAAGCATCACGCGACCCGTTGTTTTGAGGATATTTATGAGGGCGACATCTTCCATTATTGGTTGTTCTGGAAATCCACCAGCCGAAAAATACGTTGTTTTTTTCATGAATAATGCCTGATCGCCATAGGGCATATTGAACAGCTTAGAGCGCAGGTTGGCACCCCATTCCACCAGACGAAACTTCATGGCCTCTGCATCAATAGCGAGGTGAAAGGCACCCGCTACAACTGTATTTTTGCTGAGGAGGGAGGTAACCTGTGACGAAAATCCCCTTGGCAGTCTGGTGTCTGCGTGCAGGAAGAGGAGTATGTTTCCGGTTGCAGCAAGTGCGCCGGTATGTTGCTGGACACCACGCCCAGGAGCGGAAGTGATGAGCTCTACTTTCCTTTTCTTAACCTCTGTAACAGTGCTGTCACTGCTGCCTCCGTCCACTACCAGTATCTCCAGCCCGTTCAGCCCGGTAAGATGATCCAGGCATGGGCCGATGGTGGCCTCTTCGTTACGAACAGGTATGATAATTGATATGGACAAGGTCTTCAGGGCGATCAATATCATGGAGAATTGGCAGTAAAGCATGGGACAACCCATAGTGTTCTGCCCAGCGCACTGTTTTTTTTGAGGACAGTGGCTGTACCCCAGGGGATATTCTGAAAAATCCCATGGATTGCAGCAGCAGTTGTGCCATTCATTCTACAGCCAACCAGGTAATAACCACCATCGTGGGCAGGGCCAAGAACCAGATCATGGTGGTGCAACCGGGAAAATCCGGCATTGATTATGGATGTGTTTATCCCAGGGCAGTCGGAGCCGATAAGGAGGATACGCCGGGCACCACGTTTTCCT